>DATGTS010000083.1:0-4245 GCA_035301745.1 Candidatus Avamphibacillus sp. | reverse complement strand
TCACAGTAAACTCGTCAATATATAACTTACACATGCGGTATAATACTACTCACAAACTTTTCCGCGGCACGTGATAATGGAACAGACTTCAGGTTCACAATACCTATATGGCGGCTTGGAATATTTTCCTCCAATAATACTTCATGTACAACACCTTGTTCTAGATAGTCTCTTGAAAATTCCCTCACCACACAAGAAATTCCTAAATTTCCTTTGGCAAAGTCCATGATTAGCTCATAAGAACCTAACTCAAAAACAGGTGAAATTGAAAATCCCTTCTCTTTAAAGAAACGATCGATATAGCCCCTTGAGATTGTATCTTTTTCAAAAGCTATAAGAGGCAGCTTCATTAAATGATTAAAGCTAATGGGCTCTTTAGATATTCTTTTATACTTTTCTCCACAAACAAAAATATCGTGGATTTCCATACATGGAATGACGCGAAATTGTTCATCATTGATTGGTAAATTACATACAGCGACATCTGCTTCTCCAGATTTAATAAATTCGAGTAATTCTGGTGTCGTTCCGTTCATTATTTTCAATTTGATTCCAGGAAATCTCGCATGAAATTCCTCCAAATAGGGTAGCAAAAAGTAGCGAGATATCGTATCACTCACCGCAATACGCAATTCTCCTTTTCGGAGTCCCTTATATTGTTGCATTTGTTCTTCTGCGACATCAAGGATCCCTAAGGCGGAGTTAACATGTTCATGTAATACTTTTCCCTCATTAGTTAGTACAGTACCTCTTGGTGTTCGATGAAAAAGTTGTACTTCTAAATCTTTCTCCAGTCTCATAATTGCTTGGCTAACAGCAGATTGCGTCATATATAACTCTTTTGCTGCCTTTGAAAAGCTTTTATTCTTACTTACGATATTGAAAATACGATATAAATCTAAATTTCCTACCATATAATATCTCCTAATGACCTATATTATTATTATTAATTTTACTTATATCATGTAATAAGGGTATAGTAAATATATAAGGATCAAAAGTTATAAGATAGGTTACATATTTTTGATTTTGAAATAGAGGAGAGATTACGATTGGCAAGAGTAGTTGGAACAACAGTTAGAGGTCTTCGTGCCCCAATCATTAATGAAGGTGACAACTTAAAGGAAATCGTTGTAGATACCGTATTAAATGCCACAAAAGTAGAAGGCATTACAATTGAGGATCGTGATATTGTCTCGTTAACAGAATCAATTGTAGCCCGAGCGCAAGGTAATTATGCATCAGTTGATGATGTTGCAACAGATATTCATGCGAAATTTGGTGATGATACTACTGGTGTTATTTTCCCCATTCTTAGTCGTAACCGTTTTTCAACTTGTCTACGTGGAATTGCAAAGGGTGTTAAAAAAATCGTTCTAATGTTAAGCTTTCCCGCTGACGAAGTAGGAAACCACCTTGTTAGTATTGAAGAATTAGATGAAAAGGATATAAATCCATGGACGGATGTTCTAACAGAGGCAGAATTCCGTCGTTATTTTGGTTTTAAAAAACATCCATTTACTGGTATAGATTACATCGAACATTATAAAAATATCGTTGAAGCAGAAGGCATCGAATGTGAAATTATCTTCTCTAATAATGCGAAAACAATTTTAAATTATACAAAGAACGTCCTAACATGTGATATTCACTCTCGTAAACGAACAAAGCGTACACTAACCAAACATGGGGGCGAAAAAATATATGGTCTGGATGATATTCTGAATGAGCCAATCAATGGAAGTGGCTTTAACGCAGAATATGGTTTACTTGGATCAAATAAAGCAACGGAAGATGAAGTAAAGTTATTCCCGAATGCATGCCAACCACTCGTTGACGGTATTCAAGCAAAAATGAAAGAAGCAACAGGAAAAACGATTGAAGTCATGGTTTATGGAGATGGAGCTTTTAAAGATCCTGCCGGGAAAATTTGGGAGCTTGCTGACCCAGTTGTATCGCCTGGATATACAAAAGGTCTTGAAGGCACACCAAATGAGATCAAATTAAAATATTTAGCAGATAATAATTTCTCACATCTTCGTGGTCAAGAGTTAAATGATGCTATTTCTGAGTTCATCGATAGCAAAGGTGATAATTTAGAAGATGCAGTAGAAGCACAAGGTACCACTCCACGTAAGTTAACCGATTTGATTGGATCATTATCAGACCTAACATCTGGAAGTGGAGATAAAGGAACACCATTTGTTTATATACAAGGGTATTTTGATAACTATACGAATTAAGTAATTAGGACAGCAGGAACAAACCTACTGTCCTATTTTTAATTTATCAATGCTGCTCAAAAAGCAGTTGATACTGTCTTTACACAGTAATCGGGGCAGATCCTTTAATCCTAAAAGTCTTAAATCAAGACATTGCGGGAAAGGTATCCTTGTTCAAGAGACTTTACCTCCACCAACTAAAACGCCCAGTCCCCATTACGAAAGATCGGTACAACGGTTCCATCTTGTTTGATACCGTCAATGTCCATCTTGTCTGAGCCAATCATGAAGTCCACATGGGTATCTGATACGTTCATGCCATGCTGTTTAAGTTCATCTTCACTCATCTCCGTCCCCCCTTGAATCGTTGTCGGATAAGATGCACCAATAGCTAAATGGTTTGACGCATTCTCATCAAATAACGTTTCAAAAAAAGTAATCCCTGATTGGGAAATAGGAGATGGATCTGGAACGAGAGCAATCTCACCTAGGCCAGTAGCTCCATCATTGTCCTCCACTAGCTTTTTAATCGTTTCATCTCCTTTTTCAGCGGAAATATCCACGATTTTACCATCTTCAAAATGGACTTCAATACCTTCAATTAATGTACCAGCATAACTAAGTGGCTTTGTGCTTCGAACAACACCATCCATCCGACGTGTGTCAGGAGATGTAAATACTTCTTCTGTCGGTATATTTGCGATAAACTCTACACCATTTGGATCAAAACTTTCCGCACTCATCCAAATATGGTTTGTTGGTAAGCCAAGTGTTAAATCTGTCCCAGGTGCAGTGTAATGAAGTGCATCAAACTGGTATTCATTGAGCTTGGTTGCTTTCTCCTTCAACGTTTCCTTATGATTGTCCCAAGCTTCAACTGGATCATCATGATAAATGCGGCATGTCTTGAAAATTTGATCCCATAACGCATCCACTTGTTCTTCAGAAGTTTTCAAATCAGGAAACACATGCTTCGCCCAATCCGCTCCAGCCGCTGCAGCAACCGTCCATTTTAAATCATCATTTTGTGTAGCCATACGTTGTGCTTTGAATGCTTTTCCTGCTACTTTTTGAAAGGCAGCAACTTTACCAGGATCCACTTCATTTAGTAGCCCAGGATCATTTGATAATATAGACAGCCTGCATACCCGGTGATTCAAAACATGGTCCTCTGATTCTTCAATCTCATATTTCGGAATATTCGTCAACACCTCTTCAGGCTGATGCATGTAATGTTGCTTTGTGATTTCATCATCCGACCATTTGATGATGACTTTTTCAGCCCCTAAGTCATACGCTTCCTTTGTAATTAACCGGGCTAAAGGGGCTTGATCAACAGAAATTGTAACTTTCACCCAATCATTGGGTTGAACATTTAATCCTTTGGCGACGAGCAGTTTTGCATATTTCTGTAAATTTTCTTCAAAGTTCGGTAGTGCCATCTCTTTACCTCCTATGTTGGTTCTTATAATGATATTACTATAGTGAAGGTAAATTTTGAATGCAAATGATTCCGACTTTCTCCTTTTTATTTTTTTAAAACAAAAAACCCTCAAAGGTATAGTTACACTAAAATTTATGGAGATTTTAACATCATACACACAAAAATATAGATAACTTAACTAATTGCTTTTAAATACAAATCCAATAATCTATTGTCAACGTATTTGTTGCATTAGTTAAAAGATACGATGTATAAGAAATAAAAAGTCATCAGTGAGTTTTCTTTCACTGATGACTTTTTCGTTTAATAATAATTTAAAGTATGTGTATCGTCAAAGAAATCAGCTATTTATCTCAGTGACTATTTTACTTGTGTACAAAAAAATGAATAATCCCCATAAATTAAATGTTTTATTTTTGCTTTATAGAGTACCTTATTCTAATTCCTCCGTCTTCTTAATCAGCTCTTCCAATTCTAAAGCAATTTCACTTAGTGTAGAAATGAGCGTTGATAGAAATTCAGTGGATGACAATTGTACAGCCGATGAATTTGCTACACTTTGAGCATTATCTGTGGCAA
>DATGTS010000082.1:0-10946 GCA_035301745.1 Candidatus Avamphibacillus sp. | reverse complement strand
GGTTTTAAATTGGTTGCTGAAAAAAATAGAAAAGCACCAAGATATCGAAAAAAATAAAGACTGGGTGATGGCGCAAGTTGAACTAATGGATAAGGAAGATTATGCTGAAGCCTATTATAAAAGCCAAGAAGGAGATGAAGTAGACAGCAGTGTTGAAGAGGAGTTTTTACGTGAGGAAGTGGCTCGTCGAGTCTTTTCATCGATTAAGAATAGACTAAAACAATACGCATTTGTCAATGTACTGGCAACGTATAAAAAGTTATTCCATGATTTCAAGCCGGTAAACGAGCCAAGTGATTGGGAAGAAATCCGTATGTTCACCGAGAAAATTCTACGGAAGAAACAGTTAACATGGGAAGATGCGGCTCCTTATGCTTATTTCCAAGATCAGCTCCTTGGAGCAACGAAAAATCGCTCGGTCCGCTATCTTTTTATCGATGAAGCACAGGATTATTCGATGTTTCAGTATGCCTATATTGAATTTCTGTTCCCATATACTCGTATGACTTTACTTGGGGATATCAATCAGGCGATTTATTCCTATGCATCTGAAGAAAATCCGTTATTAGCTGAATATGATCAAGAAAAAATTACTTTAACGAAAAGTTACCGTTCAACGAAACAAATTGTTGAATTTACATCGTGTTTTGCACCTGGGAATGAAAAAATAGAACCTTTCCATAGAGACGGTGATAAACCGCAATTAGTAAAAATTAACAATGGTCAAAACATCAAGGAGATTATTCGTTATGTTAAAGAATCACGAAACAAGGGGTATGAATCCATTGCGATTATCGGCAAAACGATGCAAGAAACTAAGAGGTTATACAATGAATTAAAGGATGAACTGAACACCCGCCTAATTCATGAAGAAACTTATTCCTTTCAAAAAGGGATTCTTCTTTTACCGACTTCTTTAGCAAAAGGTATTGAGTTTGATGTGGTTATTATTCCTGATGCATCGAATGAAGCATATGGGAAAGAAAGAGACCAGACGATTTTTTATACAGCCTGTACAAGAGCAATGCATCAGTTAATAATGCTTTCAGAAGGTGAAGAGAGTCGTTTTATTCAGGAAGCTTCAAGGGATAAGTATGAAAGGATAGGCCTATAGATATTATTTTTAATCAGTGGGGGCTTTACTTTCCCCCACTGAAAAAGAAATTTTCAACATTTAATGGTTTAATATGGTTTCCAGCGTAACTTTTCTGCTTCGTTAAATCGTTTTGTCACATGATCCCAGTTAACAACGTTCCACCAATTATCGACGTATTTATCTTTATCTGTTTTATACTGCAAATAATAAGCATGTTCCCATACATCGAGTACTAATAGTGGAACAACATCCCACTGACTAAGTAATTGATGTTTTTCCGCTTGTAAAATTTCTAAACGATGAGAACGAGGAGACCAGACTAGAATGGCCCAGCCAGGACCTTCCACATTTTTAGCTGCTTCTGTAAAATGATTTTTAAAAGCATTATAATTTCCAAAATCATGTTTGATCTGTTCAAGTAAGGCACCTTGTGGCTTACCACCGCCGTTTGGAGACATCACATTCCAAAAGATGGTATGCAAATAATGACCAGCACCATTGAAGGCAGCTTCACGTTCCCAGTGACGAATTAAATCAAAGTTGCCTTTTTGTCGTGCTTCTTTCATTTTCGTTTCCGCCTTATTTAATCCATCGACATAGCTTTGATGGTGTTTGTCATGGTGGAGGCGCATAATTTCTTCATCGATAGTTGGTTCCAGGGCATCATAGCTGTAAGGGAGAGGTGGTAGCTTGTGTTTTCCAGGTGGGACACTGTCTTTAGGGGGCATC
Source organism: Candidatus Avamphibacillus sp. (assembly GCA_035301745.1). GTDB lineage: Bacteria > Bacillota > Bacilli > Bacillales > Amphibacillaceae > MSJ-26. Next base: position 9,121 of record DATGTS010000082.1, on the reverse strand, counting down.
CATTTGTTTTTGGTTTTTTTAAATTCGAGTCGATCTTCTTCCGTTTCTTCCTGCTTTGTGGCAGCTTCGTTTTGAAGAGAAGGAGTTTGGTTCATTTCGTCTGAAAAACGTTCGTACTTATCATAAAGCTCTTTGCATTCTTGATTAATTTGTGATAATTCGGAAGTGAAACTATCATTTTCATCGTACAGGCGGCTATTTTTCAGGTGGCCTATTCGACTTTGAAGTGAGTGAAGCGTCGTTTCCCATTGATTAAGTTTCTCATTTTCTATACGATCTTCCAGTACGGCTTTAGCTTCTTTCCATTTATTTTCTGCAGCATCCATCCATTGTTCGATTGCCTGTGCGGCATAGTTCATTTCTTCTTGTTGCATTTAAAATCCCTCCAAACAGTTATCTGTACCATATATATGCAAAAAATAAAATTATGAGAAAAAAATGAGCAATTTTATTCAGCGATGCTTTTGGGATCATTTGTTATAATAAGGGACGTATGATGAATGTGATTCGAATGGGTCTATATAAAGGGGAATTTACATGCGTGAAAAGTTATCGAATATCACCAATTTGTTAAATCAGTATAGGGGCAGTCATCAAATTCCAGGACTTGCAGTCAGTATCATTGATAAGTGTGAGGTAGTTTATTCACAGGGGTTTGGTGCATATGATGCAGATATTCCGTACAATTTAGTGACGTCAGATACAATTTTTTCTATTCAAGGGATTACAGAGTCTTTTACAGCAAGTGCTTTAGTCCATTTAGAAGAACATCATTCAACTTTTCGACTAGATGTCCCTGTTGTGGAATATCTACCTTATTTTAAAACAAAAACGGGTGACTACGAAAAAATCACAACCGCTCATCTATTAAGTCATACCGCTGGATTTCGGGAGAATTATAGTAGACTTTCTTTGTTGGATGAAAAGTTATATCACTTTGTAAAAAATATGCCCGAGTTTAAAGAAATGATAGAAGCCATTTCGGACGCTGATCAATTGAGGGAAAACCTGACCTCAAGGGAAAAAGTAACACGGTATTTTTCAGATATAAGTTTGAAAACAGAACCAGGAGACCAATTTCAATATTGCAGTGATGCTTATATGATTGTAGTAGATGTATTAGAAAAAGTGAGTGGCATGACTTGGGAAGAGTACGTTACTGAGCATATTTTTGAACCGTTGGGGTTAGCGAATACGACGGTTCATTTACCGGCTGATTTAGGTGGAAAAACAGCTGCTAAATATTACTTGAAGGGGATTGGAACACCGATTCAAATTCCAACACCATATAATCGTATTGGAGCACCAATTGGATCTATTTATACAACGGCAGCAGATTTATCTATATATATACAGGCGCAGATGGCTCCAAGTTCTTTCTTATCCTCATCCGGTTTAGAAAAAATGCAATCGACTCAAGTGAAAATAGATGAAGCGGTAGGATATGGGTTAGGGTGGAAGATAAGAGATTTTCAAGGTTTAAAGGTTGTGGAGCAAACAGGAAGCAGCCCAGGGATTAGTTGTGCGGTTTCCTTTATTCCTGAAGAAGAATTTGGAATTATATTCTTAAGTAATATGGATATGATTCAACTAGATAAATTAGCTTTACGGGTGATGAAACGCTGGTTTTATTAATGGGCGAGGTTGCACCATAAAGGTGACAGCCCATTGATATTAAAAAAAGTGAATTAGATTTGTCGGGGTGGATAGGATAATTCTGTCTCAAGAGGAATCAATACGAGCAACGCTGGTTTTATTTCCCTGTCTCGGAATGAATTCGTCATGAAGGGCACATAAACGCTCTTTATCTTCCCCATCTTGGATGAAAATGTTATTAAGGGGAAGATAAACGGGTTTTATTTTCCCCATCTTAGAGAAATCCGTACTTGAGGGTCAGATAAATGTGTTTTATCTGACCGATCTTATAAGAACTCGCCGTCACATAAATAAGTTTTATTTACCCAACTAAAAATAAATTTGCTGTAAGGGGCATATAAAATATCCAGCCCCCAGTAAAGTCTCTCATTCTACTTGGTAAAGATAGATTTTCCACTTTGATTCAGGATGTTCAAAGCTTTCTTCAAAGATAAGTCCGGTTTCTTCATGATTTTCAATAGGGAGGCTTGAAAAAACATATCCCCCGCCCATGTCTTTCAGTTTTTCTGTATTAATTTCTAATTCTTCAATCACTCGGTTACTGTCTTTCGTAAAGATGTAATATTTCCCGAGTTCTGCGACATACATATATAACCTGCCACCCCATGTATCAAAGTAGGATTTTAGCGTTTTATTTTTTTCTAGTTCAGGTGCGATGATTTCGCGAAATTCGTGTTTGTATTCGAGTGGAAAACTATTATTATACGTATCAAGTGTGTAAAATCCATTATACTGGGCAATGGTCGGGTGTATGGCGACACTTACAACACGATAGTCTTCCTTTTCTTTTCCAATATAGTTTTCAATTTCAGTAAATAGTTCGGTCGCATAAAATTCTTTAAATGTAGGTGTATCAAATCTTCCGTATTTTAATTCTTCAGTTTGATTAAACAAGATACTACATTGAGTTATTATTAAAACTAGAACAATACTTTTCCCAATAGGAAAACGGAAAGATTTCCAAATGATCCAGAGCGAAATAGCAAACATTATGTACCAAAGAATTGGTCTTAGAAAATGAATGCGAGAAAAATTAAACGTATTAAAAATCATAAAATTATCCTTCAATACCCGCATACCTTCCCAGTACCAAAGGGCATAAAAAAATGAAAAAAGAATATTTAATATGAAAAGCACTAACAACGGTTTTATATTCATTTTACGAAAGAAGGCTATGCAAAGAGCGATAATAACTGTCGGTAAAATGATAACTGCATGCAAATCAAGGGCATGAGTATGGCTTTCGATAAAATTTTTCCAAAACAGCTGCAATGTTTCTATAAAGTTTTTATGACCTAAATCCATTTCTACTCGGTGGGGAACAAACCCGCTATCAATGAACATGGAATACAAAAGCATGTAATTTTTTAGGAGAAAGATAGTTGTCATTCCTGCTATGGCAAGAAAAAATGGTAGATTAAATCGCTTGATTCGAATCCAGTCAATGAGCCAAATGATTCCCATCAATCCTAAGAAAAAGATAAAGGTTAAAATAAAGCTGGAGAAAAAAGTCATTAAAAATAAATAAAGCCATAGACGTTTAGGTGCCCTTTTTCCTTTTTGTCTTATCGTTAAAAAGATATGTAAAGCAAGTGGGAGACCAGCAATTGATAGGGCACCTGACGGCCAGTAGGGAAGCAAGGCATATCCTAATGCCACCCCTACGGTAATGACAGGCTTTTTATCACTTTTCAAAACATGCTTTTTCAATAACATATACATTCCGAAAAAGGCAACAAATCTCATGATTGTTTGGCTAATCGTGTATGCTGTAAAAGGTTCAAACAACACGTATAACCACACCGCTGCATCAAGTCCTGATGCAAGTGCACTTCTTGGGAGACCATTGATAATTTGTGGAAGCGTGTTATTAGGGAGACTGAAAACCATGCCACTTTCCGCAAGCAATTTATACCAGACAATATTCGAATCTAAATTATCGTGCACTCGAATATGCATATCTTCCCCTAAAATATAATAAGGCAAGAGATAGCAGACGATAACCAGACTTGCCAGGATAAGCAGTTTATTAGTTGAAATAATCCTTGATACAGTTAACCACATCATCAACATCCTCTGCTTTTATTTTATAATATAATGGGAGTCTGATAAGCCGTTCACTTTCTTTTGTTGTGTAATAATCCTTTCCTACAAAACTACCAAATTCTCTCCCGGCATGTGAGGTATGTAATGGAACGTAATGAGAAGTAGAAAAAATTTGCTTGCTCTTTAGAAATTCGATCAATTGCTGACGTGTGTTCTCATCTTTCACCTTTACATAATACATATGAGCGTTATGCTCACAGCCTTCAGGGATATATGGAAGCTCCAGGTGGCCTTCTTCTCTTAATGATTGCAACCCCGTATCATACTTCTCCCATGTTCCCATTCGATCAGCAAAAATTTCATCTGCATGGTCAAGCTGAACGGATAAATAAGCGGCGTTTAGTTCACTTAATAAATAGGAGGAACCAATGTCACGCCATGTATATTTATCGACCATTCCTCTAACGAACTGAGAGCGGTTGGTACCTTTTTCCTGGATAATTTCTGCTCGTTCAATGGAAGGAGAGTGGTTAACCAGTAAAGCACCTCCTTCCCCGCAAGAATAATTTTTTGTATCATGAAAGCTGAACGTACCGAAATGCCCTATTGTGCCAAGATCCTGACCTTTATACTGGCATTGTAGTGCTTGTGCGGCATCTTCTACAACCCATAAATCATTTTCGTCAGCTATCTTCATCACCGCGTCCATATCACAGGATACTCCTGCATAATGGACGACGACAATGGCTTTTGTTTTAGGTGTCACTGCAGCCGCTATTGCTTCCGGATCAATGTTCATTGTCCGTGGGTCAATATCAACAAATCGGATTGCTGCACCTCTTAATGCATAAGCATTTGCCGTTGATACGAACGTGTAAGATGGCATAATCACTTCATCGCCATCCGAAATATCCATCAGCAAGGCAGTCATTTCGAGAGCCGCCGTACAAGATGGGGTGAGTAAGGCTTTTTCAGTATGTAAATGTTGCTCCAACCACTGCGTGCATTTGTTTCCGAAAACACCATTCCCCGATAACTTGTTCTCCTCTAAAGCTTTTTTAATCACGTCGGCTTCTTTACCGATGACACATGGTTTATTAAATGGAATCAAAAAATCACCTCACATACTTTGACTTGTTACGATAATACCTAAAATAATCAATCCTAAACCAGCAACTTTTTGTATATTAATAGGCTCGCCAAATAGAAAGATAGAGATAAAAAATACAAGTACAAAAGACAAACTCATAAATGGATAGGCAAAACTAATATCAAATTTTGTCATTGCTGCCATCCAAAAGAGAGAAGCTAAAAAAGCCGACAGTAATCCAGATAGAACGAATGGATCAAGCAATAGACGAAAGAGAAACAAAAGTTTATCAAAAAATTCGGGTGGCAGACTGCCATATTTATCGATTCTCCATTTTAAGACAATTTGTCCATAAACAGTAAAAAGAATGGTTCCAAAAATATAAAGGTATCCCATTCCTATACCTCTTCTGGTGCAGGCCCATTTAGTTTATGATAAACATCTAATGTTTTCTTTAACTTAAAGCCAAGTGAGTAAAAAAGGTTTAATGACGCAACATTTGCTGCCGAAATGGAGGTATACAGTGTTGAAAAGCCATTTTCAAACTGTTTTTTACACCCCATACTAGTAAAAGGTTTGGCAAGTCCTTTTCCTTGGAATTCTTTTTTTATTCCGAGCAAAAGTACTTTATCCTTGCTAAATCCATAGAAACCAGCTATTTCTCCATCAAAAAGAAGTGAAAAAAGATTTTTTTCCTCCATTAAATCTTCCACCCAGCGCATGTAACGAATGTCTGCTAGTTTATTAGGAACATAGAAATCTCGATGAAAACGACCATGAATGAAGGATTCTTCCGCAATTTTTAAGATTTCCTTTTTATTATAATCTTGCGTAAGCTCAATCCCTTCTCGCTCCGCTAATCGAAAATCTGCCTTACTACAGACGGGTTCTATCAATGAATCCATATAATAGAACCCATGTTCAATGATGTTCTTTGGATTTTCTAGAGGATCTACCTTTAATGTAAAATGTCCTTCATATTTGTTTGATTCTTTCAGTGCTTCTTCATGTGAAGCAGTTAGTTCATATGTATCTATTCTAAAGGTGCGTTTGTCCCAAGGAGTCTGTCTTAAAAATGTTGTCATCTTATCTACTCCCATCTAAGTCCGAAATATTTTGTAGCTCTATATTATCTGTTTTCTCTTGAATGAGATAAAGTGGCCTTCCTTTTACTTCATTAAAAATTTTACCAATATATAATCCTATAATCCCGAAATTGAAAAAGATTAACCCACTAATAAACCAGATGGACACCATAACACTTGTCCAGCCTTGGACAGGCACATCTAAGAAGAAATACCTTATAAACAGGTAGACACCATAGATAAATGAGATAAGGGAGATGAAAAAGCCAAGTTGAATCGAAAAGCGAAGTGGCTTATTTGATTGGGAAATCAAGACATCTGTCCCTAAAGTAATCAGCTTTTTGAGCGAATAGGAAGATTTACCTTGGGTCCGCTCATGATGTTCAATTGGAACGTAGGCTGTTTTATAACCCATCCACTGAATAAATAAGGGGAAGAGTCGATTTTGTTCGCGCATCTGTCTAAATCCTTGAATAACCTTTTTTGAACTGATGCTAAAATTTGCAACGGTATAATCAGAGGAACGTTCCGTTAAATAGTCATATATTTTATAGAAAATTTGGGAAGACTTCCGCTTTAACCATTTGTCTTGACGTATTACACGGCTACCAAAAACAACATCATATCCTTCAAGTGCTTTCTTATAGAGTTTAGGAATTTCTTCAGGACGATCTTGTAAATCACAATCCATGACAATAACCCAGTCACCATTTGCAAAGTCAAGGCCAGCAGTAATCGCATGATGCTGTCCGAAATTTCGAGAAAGATTTAGACCCTTCATATTTGGATTGGATTGATTTAATTTTATAATTGTTTCCCAAGCGCCATCTGGGCTTGCATCATTAATAAAAATAATCTCATAGTCAGAAGTTATTTTTTCCAAGGTCGCCTGTAATCTTCTTGATAGTTCTTTAAGACATGCCTCACATCCATAAACAGGCACGACGACTGACATTACGGGGTTATTTTTGTCCATTGCTTCACATACCATTCAACTGTTTTTTTCAACCCGTCCTCCAACATCATTTTCGGCTCCCATCCGAGTGTTCTGCGTAACTTTCTATCATCGACAGCATACCTAAGGTCATGACCGGGACGATCTTCAGTAAATGTGATCAGATCTTTAAAACTTGCTAAATCAGAGGAGATGTTTAGTTCTGGTTTCATTCCATCTAAAATTTTGCAAATTTTAGTAGCAATTTCAATATTCGTTTTTTCATTTCCTCCACCAACATTGTAAGTTTCTAGCTGTTTACCCTTATGAAAAATAACATCCAGTGCCGCAGCGTGATCTTCAACATAAATCCAGTCACGAATGTTTTTCCCATCCCCATAGATAGGGATAGGTTTTTCTTCCAGAGCATTTGCGATAATAGTCGGAATTAATTTTTCCCGATGTTGTTTTGGCCCGTAATTGTTGGAACAGCTTGAAATGATGACATTCATCCCATATGTATAACCAAAGCTTTTTACAAGCATATTTGATCCAGCCTTTGTAGCACTATATGGATTTCTTGGATTATAAGGTGTTTCTTCTGAAAACATGCCTGTCTCGCCCAGTGTTCCATATACTTCATCTGTCGAAATGTGGTGAAATCGATTTTCTTTTAAGCGTCCATCTTTTTCCCATGTATCTTTCGCCGCTTGTAGAAGAGTATGCGTTCCTAAAACATTTGTTGTTACAAAAGTCGTACCATTTTCAATTGAACGATCTACATGGGATTCGGCAGCAAAATGTATAACACCTATTATGTTATAGTTTGAAAAAAGAGAGTGAACAAGTTGTTCATCCGTGATATCACCTTTTACAAATGTAAAATTTGAGTGATTTTCCACTTCTGTTAAATTTTTAAGTGTTCCAGCATATGTCAATTTGTCGATTGTTAAAATATGATAGTCAGGATATTTATCAACCATAAAATTTACGAAATTAGAACCGATAAAGCCAGCACCGCCAGTGATTAATAGGGTAGGTGTATTTTTATTCATTTTGCACCAGTCCTAATGCTGGGTGGTGATCAAGTTGGTCCCAATATTGTTTTGTATGCTTCCGGCTGGCAATTTCCATTAAATACTGACCATAATCATTTTTATGCATCGATTTTCCTTTTTCGTAAAGTTCTTCCCGACTAATTTGCCCGAGATAAAAGGCAATTTCTTCTAAACATGCAAGTTTAAATCCTTGTCGATCTTGGATGTTTTTCACAAATTCAGATGCTTCAAATAAAGATTCGTGAGTACCTGCATCGATCCAAGCGAATCCCCGTCCAAGTAGCTGAACTTTAAGTTGATCTTGTTCTAAATATTTTTTATTGATGTCGGTAATTTCCAGTTCGCCACGACCAGAAAGATTTAACTTCTTAGCTATTTTTGCTGCCTGGTGATCATAGATATATAATCCAGTCACAGCGAAATCAGATTTGGGGGAACTTGGCTTTTCTTCAATGGATATGACGTTTTGACTATCATCAAATTCAACTACACCGAACCGTTCTGGGTCTTTCACACGATAGCCAAATACAGTAGCGTGTTCGTGATTTTTAATTGCTTGCCTGAAGAGATTGGTAAATCCTTGACCATAGAAAATATTGTCCCCAAGAATTAAGGTGACATCGTCTTTGCCTATAAAATCTTCTGCGATGATTAAAGCTTCAGCAATACCATTAGGGTTCTTTTGTTCTTTATAGGTAAGTGATATACCAAGTGCAGAACCATCCCCTAATAATTCTTCAAAACGCGGTCTTTCTGTCTCTGTAGTGATAATCATGATATCTCTTATTTCTCCAAGCATTAAAACAGATAATGGATAATAAATCATTGGTTTATCATAAACAGCCAGAAGATGCTTATTTAAACTATCTGTGCTTGGGGATAGTCTTGTTCCGCTTCCACCCGCGAGAATAATCCCTTTCATTTTGTTCGCCTCCTATTCACAGAAATTATTAACTATTTTAAATATGCGTTATATTACAATATAACCTATTTTCTTAAAAATTACTCTTTCATTATGATTACAAGTTAGTTACAGATGTAAAATATAGTGAAAAGCTATTTAAGGTATTTAACGATGGATTTGTTTTTGTTATGTTAAAGATTTTAAAAGTATATGTGTAAAATTTTACTCGGGGAATATTCCAGTATATTTTTCTAGATAAAAAAGAGAAGGCACTCTATCATAAATGTATGCTTACTAGGGCAAATACATATAGAGAGAGGCCTTCCCGTGGAACATATTATATCAAGA
>DATGTS010000081.1:0-5696 GCA_035301745.1 Candidatus Avamphibacillus sp. | reverse complement strand
CCTGTAGCCATTATTATTACATTTCGCACGAATGGTTTTTTAATTAACCGTATAATTTTTTTTTTCATAATTACCCCTTTAAACGACCACCTGCTAAAGCAGGTGGATTTTGACATAAATGTCGACGACTAAAGTCGTTCTTCAGGCTGAGGCCATGCTCTAAGTCCATAAGCTTAAGCATAATTCCATTTTGAATAAACTTATTCTTCAATCCCGAAAATTTCATCCTTACCTTCATTGAACTGATTAGCCATACAATTTCTTATTATCCCTTCTGGTTACTGTACCGACAGTGCAGAAGTGCCCTCATTTCGACAAGCGCTACCCCCAGTACTTCTTCCTTAGTTTAAGAAAATCACCTGCAATAGCCTAAATAATCGCCCTTTGAGATACTAATTAGTTTACTTGGAACCATGCCTGGAGGACACGATGCAATAAATGAATATGATATCTTTCTACGCTTCCTCCCAGAATCTGTTATCTTTTTTGCTCGGCACCCGCAATGTCTTATATCTATGTTTAGCCACCCATATCACAAGATATTTTATATCGTAGACCGCTATATGATTGTTTTTATATAAACGCCCATGCCTTCGCCTCATAACTCAGGGGAAAGGCTAAAAACTGATACCATCTAAAGACGGGGATAAACCATACATTTTCATGTTAAATTGCATCACTTTAAATCAGCGACAACCTTATGTGCTCTTACTTCCCATGTATTATTACACTTTAGTGCCTTTATATTTGCTTTCTTTACATGGATTTCCTTTTTTTCATCAATTTTGTCACTGTATAACTGACTTAATAAATCTTGCAAGGCTTTTAATGAGTACTCACAAGTCCACCCAATTTTGTTTTTTGTTATAAAGTTTCCAACAGCTGTATTTTTGACGGCAATTATTGGTCTCTGATTGCTAATATACTCGAATAGCTTTAAAGGGATAGCCACATCCCAATAAGGTATAGGTTCTACAAATAGGTTCAAAATATCTGCTTGGTTAAAGTAGCTATACAATTCTTTACCCTGTTCGTGTACAATTTTTATTCTATTATTTAAGTATTGCTCGTATTTTTCTTTCTCTTTGTTCCATTCTTCCTCCCGACAGCAAACAACCAGTGAAACAAAATCTAATGCTTGTGTTGCTTTAAAAAGTAATTCTAAATTATATAAACTGCTAAGACCACCGACATAGAATATTCTAAGTTGATTGTCATTACTTCGAGATCTGGTGTTAGTTGGTTCTAGATCTCTACCTGGTATAGAACCTCCTGGCGGCAATTCTTCAATTTCGCCATTGAAACTGATTGGTATGTAGGGGAGCATTTTTTTATTTGGAAGATAAAAAACATCTAAATGCTTACGATATTGCCATAAATCATATTTATAAAACCATTCTCCAATTATTAATTTATATTTACTTTTTCCTTTTTTAAAATGATCAAACTTCCAATGTACATCTCTATAAAAGAGTCCAATTTTTATATTATGTTTTTTACAAAATCTGAAGAAACGAAAATCTAAAAACGGATATCTCGGAAAATGATGAGTTTCTGTTAATAGCGTTGGTAAATTTGAACTCTCTGAATATAAGAAGTCATACTTCTCCCCTTTTTTAATTTTCTTCTTGATTTCCCGAATCTTTTGCTTCCTTTTTTTACCGTCCCCCATAATTATTTCGACTTTGTATCCTATATTCTGAAATGCCTCTATCATTTTATTTGGTCTTACACTAGAACCTGAATTCTTTTGTCCTCTTAGATCGATTGGTATATGAAAAATGCACTGCTTCTTTTCCATGCTATTCTCCTCTGAACTTTTTATTGCTCAAGAAAGTCGATAAGTATTAGGTTATCCATTCCATTCTCTTTCTTAATTTACAACATTCTAATAAAGTTAACCCGTTTTTTCATATGATCGCATCTATTTTAATCCATCTTTTCAATACTATATTGAGCAACTCTATAACTAATCCTTTGCCTGCCTTTACCAAAGATAATTCCAGCACCTGCTACGACCTGTTTAACCCCTGATAGATCACTTGCAATTACAGGCCTATCTGCAGCCATAGCTTCAACACCTACTAAGGAAAAATCTTCCCGACAGGAAGACAATATTATTATACTCGGAAGAATTTATAAGTCTTTCAATGTTTAAAAAGAGAGATATAATTTATTTAGTTTCTCTTGCGTCTAAATCTAATATGGGCTCAAGTCTAACGTTATTTTCAGTAAGTAAACCTGCTATTCCGCATTTTTCATTCCAACCCAACCTGTAAATAAAAGTTTTCTACCCATTTTGTCGTCTCTGTAATATCATATCCAGAACTTTTAACTGTATCTCGGAAATTTAATCTATCGAATTCGGCAATTTTCAAGGCTTCATCAGCCCATTCCTCGGCCTTCTGTTTTAGTGATATAGATTTAACTAAATCTGTAATATAAACTTCTTTTGGAATAGTCTTTGAAACAATGCAATGTAATCCAGCTGCTTGTGCTTCAACTACAACAATACCCAATCCTTCGTATAAAGATGGAAAAAGAAATAAATCCATTGTTTGCATCAATTCAGGAATATCGGAACGTACACCGGTAAAAATCACTTGATCAGATAAACCTAACTCATTAACTTTCCTTTCCATTGTTTGACGTAACTCACCATCCCCAACCAACAATAGAACTGCATTATTATATCTATCATGTATAGACTTAAAAATATCAACAATGAAATCATGATTTTTCTGCGGATGAAATCTACCAACATGACCAATAACAAATCTATCTTCAATACCAAATTCTTTTCGTTTCTTTTTCCTAACTTCTTTGTTAAAGGTGAAATCTTTAACATCTATTGCATTATTAAGAATATGGAAATTCGATTTTTTACAAGCTTCAGTGCCGAATAGCCATTTTCCAGCTGCTTTAGAACAAGCAAAAAGGTAATCCGCTACATATCTAATAGGATATTGTAGTAGGTTCTTAATTAATGCTGAAAACCCATTTCCTGAAGATATATTATGACTGTGAGCAATTGTAGTTAACCCATATTTTTTCGCGATTCTAAGATAAATTGCTGCTGTACTCCTAACATGCCCATGAATTATGTTATATTCCGGATGATCATTGAAAAAATCTCGCCAACTTTTCCAGTAATTTATATGATTTTTTCCTTTATATGCTGGCACTCGGAAGATCCTGCCACCTAATTTATATATTTCGTCGTCAAAGTCACATTTTTCTTCAGTATGAACTATAAAATCAAACTGAATCTTTGAACGATCAATATTGCGATACAGATTCATGATCATAGTTTCTGCACCGCCTCTATTCATTTGAGCAAACACCTGTAAGACCCTTATTGGTTTTGACATTAAAAATTCTCCTTATACCACGCAATCACTACCACAATACCATCAAACCCTACACTGCACTCTCGACAACAAATATTTAAGTCCCTCATAGCACAGCCAGATGCAACAATTAATATAGGTTAGGAGGAATTTTCCATCCTTTTACAAACTATACATTAAACTTCTACTGCATGTTTCCCTATCTTATCAACAAGAAAATCCATCAGTTCGTCGTTAATTTCATCATTATCCAAAGCCATCTCAATCGTCGTCTTCACAAATCCCAGTTTCTCACCCACATCATATCTCTTGCCTTCAAAATCATAAGCATAAACCTCTTGCAGTTCATTTAACTTCTGAATAGCATCTGTCAGCTGAATCTCTCCACCTGCACCGATCTCCTGTCTATCTAGAAAAGTGAATATTTCCGGAGTCAATACGTAGCGACCCATGATTGCCAGATTGGAAGGTGCTGTTCCCTGCTTCGGTTTTTCTACAAAGTGATCCACTTTATAACGACGATCTTCTTTAGTACTTGGATCAACAATACCATAACGTTTTGTATCCTCGTCTGCCACTTGTTGTACGCCAACAACAGATCGTTGTGTTTCATTAAATTGGTTGATCAATTGCTTTAAACCTGGTGTTTCTGCCTGTACAATATCATCACCTAATAACACCGCAAATGGTTCATCACCAATAAATTTCCGTGCACACCATACAGCATGTCCAAGTCCTTTTGGATCTTTTTGTCTAATATAATGAATATCTACATTCGAGGATTGGTTTACCTTTTCTAGTAAATCAAACTTCTCCTTTTTAACAAGAGTATCTTCCAACTCGAAATTATTATCAAAATGATCTTCAATCGCACGCTTACCTTTACCGGTAACAATAATAATATCCTCGATCCCTGATTCAATTGCTTCTTCTACAATATATTGAATGGTAGGTTTATCTACAATTGGTAACATTTCTTTCGGCATTGCTTTTGTAGCTGGTAAAAAACGAGTACCTAGTCCTGCTGCTGGAATAATTGCCTTTTTCACTTTAGCCATTGATTCAATTCCCCATTTCCATTCATATTTTAGACCGTTATTAACTGCCTTTTGCAGCTGATAACATTTTTTCACCAAATACAATTCCCATCAATTCTTCTTTCAACTGTTCCGGATTAGATTGTTCGAAGTGATCAATCAACTCTATCAACACTTTACTATCCACTTCACTTGTCTTCCCAACATAAATCTTCTCATACACTTGATCCGGATGGACTTCACCTTCTCCAAGCAATTCCTCATACATCTTCTCACCAGGCCTAATCCCAGCGAACTTAATCGGAATCTCATCTTCTGTATAACCTGAAAGTTTAATAAGGTTCCTAGCTAAATCGACAATTTTTACAGGTTCACCCATATCAAGGACAAATATTTCTCCGCCTTGAGCTAATGTCCCTGCCTGAATCACAAGCCTTGATGCTTCTGGTATCGTCATGAAATAACGTGTCATTTCCGGATCTGTTACGGTAACCGGGCCTCCCCGTTCAATTTGTTTTTTAAACAATGGGATAACACTACCACGACTGCCAAGAACATTTCCGAATCGCACAGCGACAAATTTCGTCTTGCTTTGACGTGCTAAATCCTGAACAACCATCTCTGCGACACGCTTTGTTGCACCCATCACATTCGTTGGGTTAACTGCCTTATCAGTCGATACCATGACAAATGTCTCAACCCCGAAAGTGGCTGCTGCTTCGGCGGTGTTTTTTGTTCCGATGACATTATTTTTCACCGCTTCATGTGGGTTGTATTCCATTAATGGAACATGTTTATGTGCTGCTGCATGGTACACAAGTGTTGGTTGATGTGTGTCCATGATTTCGAACATCCGGTTTCTGTCTTGGACATCGCCAATCACTGGGACAATTTCTGTATCATCTTGGCCGTATTTCTTTTTTAATTCCATATCAATTTTATAAATGCTGTATTCACCGTGGCCAACGAGTACGATTTTCCCTGGATGGAATGTCATCAACTGTCTACAGATTTCGGAACCAATGGAACCACCTGCACCTGTTACCATGACGGTATTTCCGGTCACATATTCTTTAATTGCATGAATGTCAAGGACAACTGGTTCTCGACCAAGTAAGTCTTCCACTTCGACATTTTTCAAGTTGCTGACAGATACCTTTCCTGTCATGAGGTCCTCGATTTTCGGGATCATTTTTACCATTGCTTTTGTTTCATTACAAAGTGTCACGATTTTTTGTAATTCACTTTGTTTTAATGATGGAATGGCAATCACCACATGTTCAATCTGATGGTTATGTACAATTGTCGG
>DATGTS010000080.1:0-3078 GCA_035301745.1 Candidatus Avamphibacillus sp. | reverse complement strand
TCTCTATTATTTTTTTAACATCTTCCTCTGTAGAGATTAATTCAATGAAGTCAGAGAACAACTCTACATCTTTAGGAAGTTTAATTAATAAACGCCCTGATGGTGTACGTGTGAAAAAATATGAATATTTCATTTAAACACTCCAAAAAATTATTTTTCGTAAATAGGGAAGGCTGTAGCAATTGTACCGTCTTTATTTACATACATTTGTATACGCATTCCATTAGATAGAGTCCCTTCATATTTATTATTACCAATTCGATGTTTATTTTCATAAGCTTCACGAATGGCTTTTAAAACATCAGTTCTATCCCAGTTTTCGGGAAAAAAACTAGACGGCAAACGTTTTTCTTTTCCATTAATAACCACCTTTGCCCTATACACTCCATTTTTATCCGGTGGGGTTTTGGTTTCTTTAATAATTTTTCCCCCCCATCATACTCTGATGATGATAACCCACAGCCTTTTTCCTTTTATTTACTTCACCTAAAAAGATGTGTCCCATTGAATTATCATTATAGATACGGGTTTTACTTCCACCATCAACGAATTTCTTCGCCGACATCATCATCTGATCTCTCAGATTAACCCCATCAACTACATTATAAGGAACAGGGCCTACAGGTGCTAGTTGATGTTGTGGTGCATATGGAAATAGATTTGGCATTTGGACGTTTGCTGCTTTATTTGTGACAGCTTGGACACTTTCCTTGGCAGCTTTTGAAGCGCTGGCGCCAACTTTAGTTGATTTTACTGCATTCCCTGCTCCTTTTGTACCTAAAACGGTTCCGAGTGTGTAGGTCACCCAATGGGAACGACTCTCGGCATCCCCATTAACCATGTCGCGATTATAAGATTCAGCTATCGCATTTCCCATGTATTTTTCAGTTTCTACTGGATGGAGCACCATATGTTTCATTGATTGATACGTTTGGATAGGATGTGTACCGTATTGAACAGGGTTGTAAATAAGAAAAAACACCTTAGGTCCATAGAATAACCTAAGGTGTTGCAATAGGATTAACTATTATATTCTTTTTTCATTTCACTAAACCATTGGTCAGAAATATCATCAGGCAATAATGTTTCATCATTTGAATAAACCAACTCATACTTGTATTTAGCTTTTAAACTATTTTCTTTTACATTGTAATGAAGCTTTATTTCTGTAGGCATGTCCTGGTTAAACTCCTGGCATTTTTGGTGTATTAATGTTAAATTATTTACCCCAGTTTTTATGGGTGACTTTTGTCTATCCAATGACACGTTATACTTATAATTAGATGCTTTGTTTAATTATTTGGTGCTTAAAGAACTAGGTCAGTGTTCTTGTCCTGTTCCTTTCCTTTTCAAGAATACAGTTATAGATTTATATCAATAAATCGCTCAGGTAGTTTTTCTTTCCAGATCAGAATCAACTTTCTAAATTCTTCTGTCTCCATTGTTTGATCTGGTGGAGGGTCGTCTAAAATATCGGCAAGCGATACAGTAGTAATGTCAGGTTTTATTAATACGGTTGGTGCATTATAGAAAATTTCATATTCCTTATGTTTTCCTTCTTGAACTTCATCAATAATTTTGATAAATTCATCCGCTCTTTCTTCTGTAGGAATTATTTCAATAAAGTCAGAAAATAATTCCACTTTTTTTGGAAGTTTGATTAATAATCGACCGGATGGTGTACGTGTAAAAGAATAATAATACTTCATTGGTTGATCACTCCAATATTATTTTTCATAAATAGGGAAGGCTGTAGCAATTGTACCGTCTTTATTTAAATACATTTGTATACGCATTCCGTTAGAGAGAGTGCCTTCAAACTTGTTATTACCAATTTGATTTTTATTTTCAAATGCTTCTCGAACTGCTTTTAAAACATCGGTTCTATCCCAATGTTCTGGGAAGAAGCTCGATGGGAATTTCTTTTCTTTATTACCAATAATTACTTTAGCTTCATAAACACCATTTTTATCTGGTGGGGTTTTGGTTTCTTTAATAATTTTTCCCCCCATCATACTCTGATGATGATAACCCACAGCCTTTTTCCTTTTATTTACTTCACCTAAAAAGATGTGTCCCATTGAATTATCATTATAGATACGGGTTTTATTTCCTCCATCAGCAAACTTTTTCGCCGACATCATCATCTGATCTCTCAGATTAACCCCATCAACTACATTATAAGGAACAGGTCCGACTGTCGCCAATTGATGTTGTGGCCCATAAGGAAACAAGTTAGGCATTTGAATGTTGGATGCTTTATTTGTGACAGCTTGGACACTTTCCTTGGCAGCTTTTGAAGCGCTGGCACCAACTTTAGTTGATTTTACTGCATTCCCTGCTCCTTTTGTATAAGATTCAGCTATCGCATTTCCCATGTATTTTCCAGTTTCTACTGGATGGAGCACCATATGTTCCATTGATTGATACGTTTGGATAGGGTGTCGCACCATTTGGTAAGCTCCCGTTGCTGTATCTACGAGGACATCAAATCCACCCAAAGCACCACCCTTTATTGTCCGGCCGGTTGTTTTTAAGCCGGAAATAAAAAAGTTGTCTTTTTTCTTGGCGCTCACTAATGATACACGTTCTGTAGTAGGGCGGTCGTTCCTTTGCTTCAAAATCTCCTGTTTCTCTGCGAAATCTTTTTCATCTAAATAGGCTTGAATTTCATTATAAGCAGTCATATTTTTCAATTTTCACTGGATCATAAGATGATACTGTTAGATCAGCGCTTTTAAACTTGGAATTAAGATCCGCAATATACTGTTTCATTGTTTTAATGCGACCTAATATAGGTTCTAGTGCACGAACTTGAGAATCATCTAATTCATGAAGTTCTTCAACAACATCATTGACTTTGTCTTTCCCTTGGCGAACACTCTCAATGACTTCTGATTCATCAATTTTAGTAATAGGGACAATATCGTGTACACTTTCTATGATACTATTGGCATCATCGGTGAGTTTAATTGTTTTGCTTTCTATTTTATCAAATCCGTCTTTTACTTCACTTTCCAAATATTCTTCTTTGACTATGCCACTCGAGCTAGATTCAAATGATTCAACCGCATTGTG
>DATGTS010000079.1:0-26470 GCA_035301745.1 Candidatus Avamphibacillus sp. | reverse complement strand
CCCATCTTTAAACATCGTCTCAAGCTCCGTAACATAGTTTTTCATTGTATGGAGATCTTCTTTTACCGATTCCATTGCATCAACTTGGGATTTATCTAGCTCATGAAGTTTCTCAACGATATCTTCAGCATTTTCTTTCCCGCGGGTTACATCATTGACGAGATTAGATTCATCAATTTGGGTAATTGACACAATATCTGAAACACTGTCTATGATGCTGTTAGCTTCATCCGTATATTTAATAGCAGTATCTTTAACAGTGTCTAATCCGTCCATGACATAATTTACTAAAAAACTCCTAATTTAGGTTATCAGACCATAAAACTCAAAGATGTTTATCACCCCACTCATTTTTTAGCATTTTTGGAATCGATAAATAATAAAAGACACACTAAGAGAATAATTTCTACTAGTCGTGTCTTTTATTATGTCGCATTCAATTATTAACTAAAAAAGCTCACTTTTGACTTTTATCATTGCCGCTCTAAATAACATGATTCTTCTTTCTTCATTTCAGTTCCTCCAACCAATCCAATTTCATTTTCACTAACTTTGTCTATATAATAACTATCATAATGATTTTCATCTGAAAAAATTATTTTCATCCCATTTTTACCGTCTTCCAACACATATTCAAAATTTTTTTCATAGCCTTCAACGTAAACAGTCTCTTCGTCTTTAAATTCAAGCCCAGCTATAACATAATACAGGCAGTAAGGCTCTCCCTCTGGCTTACCGTCTTGATATCCTGCAGTACCAATCCAGTACCCTCCAATTAAATCTTCTTCTGTAATTTTAGAACTACAGCCAATCAATATTAAAAACAATAAAAATAACAAAGAATATTTCATTTTACTCACAGCTAAACTACTCCTTATATGAGTCATTAATCTGTCACTAATTTATTCTATTTCATTTACTAAATCCTCAACAGATTCCGCTTTACCTTTGTTCCCGCTGGAAATATAATTAATAATTCTAGCACCATCTTCTTCTAATTTTAATTCCATTTTATATAGTTCCTCGCCAATCTTATACCAATCATGCGAATTAACAGCCTCTTTTGGGAAATCAATGTCGGGATTTAATGCATGAACTTCTTCCCAACGTTCTATTTTTTTAAATGTTTCATCTAAAGGATAAAGTTGAATATTCAACCTTCCACCAGGTTTTTCTTCGCTAATGGATACTTCCAATTCTAACCTTTCTGCAACATCTAATGCTTCTCCAATTTCTATCTCTCTTCCCATTTCCTTCTTTTCAGAATCAGCTCCTACAGCTGTTTTGATAACATCTACAACACTACTTAGATTTGCCTTTTCTGCTAATTTAGAGACGATTTTGTTTATAGTGGCTGTCACAATAAAATCAACATCATACCAAGCATATTCTTCTTTCAGTTTATTTAATTCACTTTTAGAAATATTAGAAGATGCGTTTCCTCCTGTAGCATACGTTACTGATGAAAATTGAATTTTAGGCATCATATAATTATCTGGATCAAAAAACATCCAATCTCGAAATTCTTGTTTATTCATCATGTCATTGTTTTCATAGTTATATGATTTTATCACCGACTCTATATGGTAACCCGAGACGCCTTTATGATTTATTTCATAATCAATCTGCCCAACCATAATAACTTCATTTCTTTCCACTATATGTAGATGATAATCTTTAAGCAACATCATGTAAGCTTCCATCTTGGCTCGTATATTATCATCTAAATCTGTTGCACTTGGACTTTTATTACCAAGAAATAAATAAGCTTGCACTAGCATCATTTCTTCTTCCAATGCATCATCAGAGACAACAACCTTTTCATTAAGATGTTCAGTTAATTTATCTATATCTGTTTTATTAATAAAACCAGCTACTTCTTCAAGTTCTTTTTTTGTTTTATCATCTAATACTATAGTTTGAAAATACTTGTATAAAGTATCACTTTCAATAGCTGTTATAGCCTCTCCATTTTGATATTTATTAAGTATAAATCCGATTATTCCACCTTCACCATAAACACCTTCAGAGACTGAATGAAAACTTTCAAGCCCAAGTACAGCTGTTACATCATAATTACTCACTGACAAATCCCCATCTTTAAACAACGTCTCGAGATCAGAAATAAAGTTTCTCATACCATTAAGATTTTCTTTCACCGATTCCATCGCCTTAACCTGTTCTTCATCAAGCGCATAAAGTTCCTCAACAATCTCTTCGGCGTTCTCTTGTCCTTTTTGCACATCATCAACGAGGTCTGATTCATCGATTAGGTCGATTGAGACGATATCTGAAACGCGGTCTATAATGCTGTTGGCTTCGTCTGTATACCCAATGGCGGTTTCTTTAGCAATATCCAATGCATCCTCTACATCATTTTCTAAAAAATCCTGACTGATATATCCACTTTCGTTAGACTCAAAAGAATCAATTGCTTTATTCATTTGAGTGAGTATAGTCTGATAATCGATCATTGATTGATGTAATAGAACTAAAAACGGTTCGTGGCAGTCTCTATAGAATGCACGAATCGCTTCCCCACCTTTTCCATCTAAAGCACCATCCAACGAATGAAAGTTCTTAACCGCTTTTGCTATCTCACCTTTTTGTTCATAAAACTTCTCGATATCTTTTACAGTATAATCAATTCCTGATTGTAAACTTTCAACCTCTAGAGTTTTCATCAAAAGCACCTCCATACCATTTTAGTGATATAGCTAATATTTTTTGACAAATAAATGCCATTGTTTTTCTAAGTGTGTAATCTAATATCACTCGCCACCATCTGATCTGTCTCTATAAGTTTATCTATAGACTCTTCTGTTGACTGTATGTTTTTTAAAAGCAGCGCTTTATATTGGGTAAGTAATTCGTCATACTGCTGTTTAATTTCATTGTAAGTTTCAACCAACTCAAGCTTGTTTCCTCCCTCAATGAGTTGTGAAAACGTGGTATCTAATGCTTGAGCAGAAGAACGCAATTCTGTTATATTTTGATTTACTATTACATCTTCAAGTTTAATTACCCTGGTTATCATAACTATTTACTCCCTCCACTGCTATTTGTAGATGCTTCCGTTCGTCTAGCTAATAGAGCTGAACGCCGTGCTTCCAAAGCCTCAATTTCGGCTTCAAGTGCCTCGATTTCTTCAATTAATTCATTTATTTTCTCCTGCATTTTAGCAATAGCATCCCCTATTTGCTTAACAGGAATTTCCCGGAAACTTTCTTTTAATATAATTCTCCTATAGGCATCAAAATCATCCGCATTTTGTCCGTGAAATGTTTTCGTGGAAAACTCTGGTTCTAAACATATTTCTACCTCGCCAAAGAAATCATTCTTGTTACTTATTAAATCACCTTGAGCTTCTTTCATCCTTCTTAATTCTTCTTCCTTTTCCTCCAACTTTAGTTTGACCTCTGCAATTTGCGCCTCTACATTAGCCAATTGCGTATTAATACTGGCTAAAGATACCATCTTCTCACCCCACATATCCTAATCCGATCAACTTAATTTTATAATTAAGTTTCATTAACAATTGCATTTAATTATACTGAATATTTCGCCCTGTTTGTAGTGTATTTAGTACCATTTATCCCTTTGGAAGACAACTATTGTAGCAGGGGTAATTAGGCAAAAAGTATCAGTTGAATAAACCGGAACGGAAGTAGTAGGAGTAGCACTGAATATTTTTCCTGTTGCAAAGTTTGAATCCAAGTGTCCAATAGTGAAACATTCTCCTACTCCCAATTCCTAATCCTTTGAATAATTTTCCTATGAAAGAGTGTTACCAATGTCTCCTTGCCTTCCGCTGTCTTTTGTTTATGCCACTCATTATAACTAGCGACCATAATGAGGATGGATCCGGCAATGAGTAGGTAGACCCACCATGGGAGTGCACCCCAGAAAGGTTTTGTTTGGAGAAGTAAATTTAATAATAAGATACCTGCTCCCACAACAAAGAATGATTTTTGCTTAAAAAACATGCCACCAAGCATGGACGAAAGCGACAATGATCCTAATATAATCGCATCGTAAACCGTATTACTCATCAACCCGTCCTGAACGAGAAGAATGGCGGCAATAACCAATACAGCCCATTGCATATAATTCAACTGTTTTCGGTAGTCATTACCCGCTTTACTTTTGATGAAAATCGCTAAGGCAATCCATGGGAACACATAAAATTCACGTTCAAACAATTTTGGAAGCTCAAGATTTCTGAGCAATGTATAATACGGCTCCAGTAAGTAGCCGGTTGCAAGAACTGTAATCCATTTTCCTTTGATAGCAGGAATACGATCTTTTTGAATGTAAATGGCTAAAGCAACAAGGATACCTGGGAGTAATTTTTCCCAAAGCATTTCTCCCGCGTAGACATAAAGAAATCCAAGAGCAACAAATCCAGCGATGGTATACCAATCAAACTGTGGCAGGCTATGTTTGTTTTCTTCCATAAGCTTTGGATATAGGAAGACACCAATACTTACGAAAATAACCGCAACCATTAACACAAGCGGATATTCTACACCAGGATGATAATCCATGAATTTATGAAATGCCGCAAAAACTAGAAGAAAATGTAAACCGTTAAAAACATCCCACTTTACAGCATGTAATAATCCGATGATTATCCCTATGTATAAAAGTGTCACGACAAGCATTGTTACGTCAAATGGATGAATGGATGTAAAAGTCATTGTACCGATAAATGAAAAAGGAAGTACATAATAGGTAATCCTTCTTTTCCACACTTTACTGCTTATATACCATCCAATCATTAGAACTATACTAGTCGCAAGCCATGCGTAATGCAGGCTTTTTGTCATATCAAGGACTATCATAATATACGTAATCATAATCCAAAGCGAAGTGAATCCTGCATATAAAAACGTTTTAATTTTCCATTCTTTTCTCGCATAAAAAACACTTATCCCGTATGTTAATACTGCTAAAATCGTTGACCATACAGCAATTTTTCCATAAAAAAGTGAAATAAGAAATGCAAATGTATAGTATAAATGACCGATCCAAAAGTAAGCACGCGTGATACCTGCATCCATTTTCCTTAAAATGAACCCAGCTCCTAACAATAAAAATGCACCAACAGATAACTGCAAGGAACTAAATAAACTTGACGATATTGTATAATTCATGTGAATAGCAAATAACACTGTTAAATAAAAGACCAAGAATATACTACTCATTACGTAAGGAACGATCGTTGACTTCGTTTTTTGATACAAAAGATATGCCATCAATATACCACCAAAGAATATGACAGCACGTAGTGTCGGATCAAAATCTATTTTCATGAAATGTAATGTACCTAACATTCCTAATAAATAAAATCCTTGGGACATGAAAAACGAGTAATCATGATATTTTTCCTTTTTAAAATAACGCCAAATACCGCTTGCAATAAGAACGGTTATGCTTGCTAAAATTAACGCCATAGGCTCTAAAGGTCCGAAATAATCATACAGGAATCCATTTGACTCAGATGCTGTATAAAACATTGTAACAGCAAGTCCTAAAGCGAGAGGATGCATCCATTTTTGCAAAACAGTAACTCTCGGCTCAAAACGCTCCATTATGATAGCGAGGAGACTTATAAATAGGAACATTACCGCAAGCTGCCACCAGTTGTTGAAGGAAATATTGACAAGCATACAAAGTCCCATCACAAAGACTGACACATCCCGGGCACTTGATTTAATCACTTTCAAATACTCCAGTTCCATGAAACATCCAAAAGTGAGATAAAAGAGAAACGCTGCAATAAACATCGGTAAAGCAAGTGATTCATATGGCAAAATAACTTCACCTAATCGAACTGCTTCAAACAAGGCAGTCATTAAAAAAACGGAACTCAAATAATAAAAGTATTGTTTTTTTATATTTGACAGATTAGATAAACAAATAAAGTTAACCGCTATGAGACTATAAGCTAAAAATAAAATGACGGATGGATCATCAAAGCGAACCATTATTCCTTGCACGCTAATATAAATAAACGCAAGGACCGATACAACCGCACTTGTATAGCGAAAAATCTTGGTTAATCCATGCTCATTTTTTATGAATGTCGGTAAAACGAGATAGAACAAGCCGATCAAGGCATATGCAACTTCCCCTATATGATGTAAAACAGAAAACTCAATCACTTGATAAGCACCATATACAAGCATCGCGCTGAACACAAAATGATACTCTTTCTGATTTGTTGTATAAATCATCGCTAAATAAATACCCGCTGTTAAAATCAGGTTAAATCCATGAAACACTTCACTTTGGTAGAAAACAAGCATTAAAAGGGTAGATATAATTAAATTCCCTTGGATATAAAGTGCAAATTCCCGAACAAACAGCTGCCATCTTTTATTTTTCCGAATGAATTGATAAACAAGAACTAGCAAGCTATTAAATAACATGATTCCTAAATAAAATCCATCTATGGAAAGGTTGAACCATGCGATAAAAAATCCAGCAAATAAGGTGAGGCTAACATTGGAAAACCAAACAAACAGCCGCGCGTTTAATTTAAAAGCTAAAAATAGATAGACAGGAAAAAGAATGATACTGCCAATCGCTCCGTAAAGATAACGTCCTTCCCCATGCATAGATAAATAAGATCCAAATTGTTCATAAAATCCGATAGATAAATAAACAATCGGCAAAAACAAACTTCCAAGAACATGAAAAGCAAATGCTGTCTTCCTAATTTGAAGTACACGTTCCGTAAAGACAGCAATTCCAAAAAATAACATGGCAACAAGCGTAATCATTCCTGTTTTCATCCAAGCTGACATCATTTCCCAAGTGCTCGTCGCAAGCACCGACCCACCAATCAACAGCAAAATAACTCCAATACTTAAAGACCATGTAATATTTCGCTCGCGGATTTCTTGGGCTGTACGTTGTTTTGATACAGGCGCTTCCTGGACTAGAGTATCTTGTAAAGACGACTTCTCTTTTTGTACGCCTTTTTCTCGGTTTTGTTGTTGTAAGTTCGTTGGTTGAGATTTGTCATTGGTGGATTTCTCTTCCATTTTTTTAGAGATTGGTGACTTTTCAGGTTGATGATTTTCTAATGTTGTTGATTCGTGGACTTGTGGATATGAATTTTCATAATAGCGCTTATGCGCCTTTAGCATTTTATTATACATTTCAGTTGTAATATAGTGACCTTCATGAAGCTTTTTTAGTTCTTTCATTATCAGTTCCCGTTTATCTTTATCCGATAACTCTTTCATTAAATACACCTCTTTTCTAATTAACTTTTGGAAAAGGTCCATAGCAACACTTCTCATAATAACGTACAATTAAGAAAGTATTTCAATCTACCAGAATATAAAATGTAACGTCTATTGTGACAAATTTAACTTCCATTGTATGTAGATACTTTGGCACAATTCGATTATTTCCTAGGTAATAATTACTATGTATCTCTTTTTCTACAAAGTTATTAATTGTTAGGGGAAAGGGGGCCACCGGTTAACTTGCATATTTCAGGCAGCCACAAACCTTCCATACATTAAAAATTCTATTCTTCCAGCACCTTATGAATAAACTCCCTCACACGCTCTTGAAATTCCTGTGTCACGTTATCAAATGCTTTTGTATGCCCTGCTCCAGGTACAAGCCATAATTCCTTTTCACCACCTGCAGCTTCATAAATTTCATTCGCCATATCTGTCGGTACCAGATCATCATCTTCACCATGGATGATAAATAATGGTAGGGTGTTTTTCTCTACTTGATCAATGGATGAGGCCTCACCAAGCATGTAGCCTGCGCGAATTTTTGAAATGACACTTGTGACATCAAGCAGTGGAAAAGCCGGCAGCCCATATAAATGTTTTAATTGATGGGCCAGCTCATCTTTCACCGTACTATAGCCACTATCTGCGATAATTCCCTTCACTTCTTCAGGCAAATCCTCCCCGCTCGTCATCAACACGGTTGCTGCTCCCATCGAGTTTCCATGTAGGATAATTTCTTTCGCATCATATTCTTCAATGATTAAATCAATCCAGTCCACATAGTCCAAGCGATCATGCCATCCATAACCGATGTAATCTCCTTCACTTTCCCCATGCCCACGTGCATCAGGTAAAAGGATATCAAACCCTTCATCATAATACATTTTAGCTAGTTTCCCCATATCGTCACTCGTATTACGAAAACCATGGGCTAAAATTACCGCTTTATCATTATCAGATTCATGATTAATAAATTGTGCCACTAAATCCAAATCATCATAAGACGTCATTTCAATTCGCTCTGTTTCCTGTTTATCAAACCACTCATTTGCCTCATCCAAAAGGGTCTGATCTTCTGTATCTGCCGAAGCATTAACAGTGGATGCTTCCCGGTGAAGTTCTACCTCTGTTCCCCTTTTAATTCCCTGTCCATAAAAATAATTGCCTGCTATAATTAACCCAATAAATAAAATCCCAATAAGACTTCCTAAAATAATAAGTAATTTCTTTTTCATATCATTTTCCCCCTATTAATCTTCCTCGCACCGTTAATAATCGGTACAACTAATAGATGATTCATTATACAAACTCTTTCTTCTAATTTATGAGCCGTAATAAATCTATAATACCCTTAATATTCCTTAAATTCTAGCATCTTTTGCGGAAAATATTTACAGTTACTTCTTCGCTCAAGTGGAAATTGGCACTCGCGCAATAAACACCCTAACTCGCGCGGCAGGATGGCTCGCTCGCGCAGCAACATGCTACACTCGCGCGGCAGGACGGTTCACTCGCGCAGCCTCACCATCATTGAGCAAAATAAAAACTCCAGCATTTCAAGCGTGAAAATTCGCGCTTGAAATACTGAAGTTTTTTACATTCAACATATTATTCTTCCATCTTTTTCTCAATAAAATCCTTCAAAACGTGCACACCACTTACACAATCAGATAAAGAGGACCATTCATCTGGATGATGACTTATTCCGTCTTTACTTCGTACAAAAATCATGGCAACTGGAACTTCACTTCCTAAAATCATGGCATCATGTCCTGCACCACTTGGAATGTAAACTGGATTAATATCATATTTTTCAAGTGATTCAGCCAGTTCTTGCTGGAATTTTTCCTCTATTGGCAGTGGTTTGACAGTTGAATTGTGGTCCATTTTCGCCTCGATTTCCCGCTCTTTTGCAATATTCTTGGCTGCTTGTTCAATCAAGCGGATTAATTCATTACGTGTATCCTCATGAATATCGCGAACATCTACGGTGACATTTACTTCTTCAGCGATAACATTGACACCATTCGGCTTCACATTGATTTGTCCTACCGTCGCAACAGCTGTATCACTTACTTCTTCAGGTAATTCTTCCACTTTTTTCACAAAAAGTCCTGCTGCGATAACTGGATCTTTTCGCCCGACCATTGGGGTATTCCCAGCATGACCTGCCACACCTGTAAATGTAACTTCCATCCAGGCTGGGCCTGCGATTCCACTTACAATTCCGACCGGTTCATTTTCTTTTTCAAGAACTTTTCCCTGTTCAATATGTAATTCAACAAACATGTCGATCGCTTTTCGTTTAAATTCATGATCCAGGAATTGTTCAACATCACTTCCATACTCCTCAATTACTTCGCTAAATGTTTTTCCTTCATCATCTTCCAAACTATCAAGTTCATCATTATCGATACGCCCCATGAACGCGCGGCTTCCTGTTAATCCACTTTTAAATCGTGAACCTTCTTCATCCGAAAATATAGCAATTTCAACAGGTTTTTCCGGTACATATCCTTCTTGTTTCCATGCTTCAACGACTTCAAGTGCTGATAATACACCTAAAACACCGTCAAAGTTTCCCCCATTTGGTACACTGTCGACATGTGACCCCGAAACAATTGGCGGTAAATTATTTTTTCCTTCTAACCGACCAAATACATTACCAGCCCCATCCTCAGTCACTTCTAAACCAGCTTCTTTCATCCAATCCATGATAAATTCTTTCGCTTGTTTTTCTTCTTGAGAATAGCCTGGTCGATTTACACCACCCTCTTCGGTAGCACCGATATGGGATAATACGGACAACCTTCTCGCAAGTCGTTGGCCACTCACCCCAGCATAATCGAGCTCTTTATTATAATCCTCAACTAACTTTTCATAAAAGTTATCTTCTTCAAATATCCCCATGTATATTTTCTCCTCTTTTCTTACTCTTTCATTAATATGAATAATAACAAATTATATGAAAAATTCATAGAAAAAGATGTCTCTTGCTCAATGTTTTTAGCGTCTAAATGCTGTCACATATGAGTTAAATAATTTTTTCAATTATTTCTCACTATTAAAATTCTGAATCATTTTAATTCTACATTAAATAGTAGTAAGTTATAATAGAAACAATAACAACAAAGAAAGAAGGGATTATTTGCTAGAAAAACTTGGTGTAAAACTTATTCGTCTTGACCTGCCATTTCGATTAAATCATGTGAATTGCTTTCTTGCTGAGGGAGAAAATGGATGGACTGTCATTGATGCTGGCCTACATAATAAAGAAACCGTAGACAGATGGGATAAAGAGTTGACGGGAAAAGAGGTCAAAAATATTTATATTACCCATTATCATCCTGATCATTTTGGCTATGCTGGTCGATTACAGGAAAAAACGGGAGCTCGCCTGTTCATGACAGAGATGGATGAAAATAACGGAAAAAAAGCATGGCAGGAAGATTTTCTGAGTACATTAGAAGATAATTATTCGATTGCTAGTATTCCAGAAAAGATTGCTTCTCAAATGGCTGGTAATACAAGAGAGTTTATCTCAAGGGTGACTCCTTACCCAGAAGTTAATCACCATTTTCAAGAAGGGGAAAAAATAGTTATCGGGAAGATGGAATATGAAGTCATTTTTACCCCAGGTCATTCGGATGGTTTAGTTAGTTTTTATAATAAAGATAAACGCGTGCTTTTTTCTACCGACCATATTTTGCCAAAAATTACGCCAAATATCTCATACTGGTTTCATGGGGGCCCAAATCCACTAGCTACTTATATTGACTCACTTAAAAAGGTAAAAAAACTGGACGCCGAATATGTTATTCCCTCACATGGAAAACCTTTTCATGGTGCGAATGAACGAATTGATCAGATCATCATACACCACAACGAGCGCTTAGCACAAACCCTTGATTATGTTGATGGTGACCAGACAGTATATGACATTTGCCAAAGTCTTTTTCCAAAAGAGTTAACCATTCATGAAACACGGTTTGCTATCGGTGAAACCTTGTCACATCTTGAATACTTGCGACATAAAGGCGAGATTAAAAGAAGCAAAGAAAAGGGAAAATGGTATTATAAAAGGTAGAAACCAGTTTTGTAGGCGGCTTGTCGCGTTAGTGCCGCCGCCTTCTCTTACTTTATTTTAAAAGTAAACTTCTCATCCCCTACTAGTTCTCCTTGATTATACGTACGCTCGATAAACGTTACATTATTTTTTATATCAACGAGTAAAACAGTAGATGCGCGCGTTCCGTAATCAGGAGTTTGAATAAAAAGAGGTGAGAGTTTTCTTTCAAAATCAATTCCAACACCTGTTTGTGGTAAACTTTCGTCAGGTGCCTCTTCTGAATTGGCGAGAATCTCAAAAAGCACTTCAGGTTCTAACTTCTCATGTGCTGTAGTATACTCCTTAAGCATATCCTTTCCCTTAACAACTTTTGGCCATGGTGTATTTAAATAATGATTACTAAGTCCGTGCACTCCTTCTTTAATAGTTTCAGTCTGTGCTTTTCGATTATTAAAATAAAATAATTTCTCTGGACTGCCAACAAGTAAATTAAAACCTGCATATTGATCTTTTTCTTTTTTTAAATCCTCTAAAAACAATTCAGGCCTCATTTCCCCTGTTAAGTAATTTCTTAAAATTTCACCGCGTGACTTTTTATCCAACATATCCTCTTCCGGGTCACGAATATTCGTTAACGCAGCAAAACGTCCTTCCTTTGTAACCCCAAGCCAAGTCCCCATTCCTTTTAAGTCCCGACCAGCCAAGAGTTTTGGCTCATCCTTCCAAAAGTGAGCACTTGCTGTAGGCCTTCCGTAAAATTCATCACGGTTGGCAGCAACGATTAATTTATAATTCGGATGAGCTCCAACCTGAAAATTAATTAAACACATCTAACGCTCCCCCTTTCTTTCATTATACTTTCCCTCACGAACTTTTAGCAAAAAGCAAAACTCATGGCTCCTTACATCTTTTTTAATTGGATGATTGTACGTTATACTATTTTATAAAGGTGGTTAGATTTGGTAAGGATTATTACGTTTTAAGAAACATATTACAAAGGGGGAGAGCAAATGGAGAAAATAAAAGATGCTCTTGGGAGGGAAATTACCTATAATTACCCACCAAAACGAATCGTCACTTTTGACCCAGCTATAACCGAAACATTGTATTATTTAGGGTTAGATAAAGAAATTGTTGGCCGAACAAGATTTTGTAAACACCCTGAAGAAAAGGTAAACCAAGCAATCAATGTTGGTGGAACAAAAGATATGAAAATAGACCGAATTCACGATTTAAAACCAGATCTCATTATTATGGAAAAAGAAGAGAACACAAAAGAAATGGTGGAGACCCTTGCGGAACACTATCCTGTTTATGTTTTTGAAATCCAAACAGTCGATGACGGTATTCGTATGACAGAAGAACTTGGTAATATCACAAACCGCAAGCAACAGGCGATGGACTTGAAAACAAAAGTCGAAACAAAATTGAATAAACTACCAAAAGCAAATGGCGAACGCATTGCTTATATAATTTGGAAAAAACCTTATATGGCCGTTGGTAGAGATACATATATTAACGATATGCTTGAACAGTTAGGGTTCATCAACCCTTTCGCAAAATCACCCAAAAGATATCCCGTTGTAACCGAGCAGAACTTACAAGATGCAAAACTGGATTATATATTTTTATCCAGCGAACCATATCCCTTTCGCGACAAACATCACGAGGAATTTTTATCTTTTCTTCCAGATGTTCAACCCGTTAATATTGATGGGGAAATGTTTTGGTATGGGGCGAGAATGTTAAAAGCCGTCGAATATTTCAGAAGTTTTATAGCACGCACCATCCATAATTAATTATTAAAAACTTACTAGACTGCTAGGTTTATACGTTAATAAAATGGGAATTGTAAAAGTATAGCCATAATAATCATAAACAAAGGAGAATTTATGATGCCACATGAAGTTATTGGCCCTTTTACAAACATGGAAAAAGCCGTTTCTAAGGTAGAAGTATTAGGTTTAAAAGGCTATCGGGCAGACGATATCAACATCATCGCTAAGGAAGATATTGCAAAAGAACTTGAAGACAAGGTAGATGCAACTGTAATAAGTGCTCATCATAGAACAGATGATCAACCACATCAACACCTTCATGAGACACTTCAAAGTTTAGATATGTCTGAAGACCAAACAGAAAGATACCAGCAATCGATTGACGACAACTCAATAATCATTGCACTTGATACAGATGAATATCGAATGGGTAATGAATACATCCGAAATCCAAAAGTTCTTACAGAAAAATTATACTAATTTAGTTAAAAATAGCGAGGTTGGGACATAAATAAAATAATCAAGATTATGCTGACGACTAACTTGGAGTGGGACTGCACCATTTAATTTCAGTCGATTCCTCTCCAAGTTCTGTTGATCTCTGTTCGTATCAGGCATTCCGTTTAATAGAATCCATTATAAAACTTATAATAACCCATCTTGGAAGGCTATACTAATAGAAAGGACGGTGAAAAATATGTTTAAAAACATGGGAGGGGGACTTATTATTATGGCTCTCATTTTAACTGGTTGTGGCTCTGATGATTCTGATGAAGTTATACCAAGTCATGTTGACTATAATGAAGATGATTTTAACCAAATTGTAGAACCGAATAATAAATTAGCATTTAACCTATTAACACAAGTGGAACCTGATGATAAACAAAATTTATTTATCTCCCCGACTAGCCTTTTCATGGCCTTATCCATGGTTTATAACGGGGCAGATGGTGAAACGAAAGCAGAAATTGCCGAAGCATTGAAAGCTACAGGAATCGAAGTGGAAAACTTAAATAAAGCAAATGCATCCCTTATTTCCAAACTACATAATCATTCAGCCATCGATCTTGATATCGCAAATTCTATTTGGGTTAATGATGAATTTTCACTAAATAAGGACTTTCAGCAGAATACACAAGACCATTTTAATGCAGAAGTGGAAGAAATTAATATAACAGATTCCGACTCCCCTAAACGTATCAATCAATGGGTGGAAGAGGCCACAAATAATAAAATTACAGATATCGTTGACTCTCCATTAGATGAAAATTTAGTTGCAGTGTTGATCAATGCGATTTATTTTAATGGGGACTGGAAATACGAATTTGATCGTGCATTAACAGAAACACGCCCCTTCCATTTTAATCAAGACGGAAGAAAAAATATCCCCTTTATGACATTAGAGAAGGAACTAAAATTTATGCAGAACGAACAGGTGCAAGCCATTGAACTTCCCTACAATGATGAGGAAATGAGTATGCATATATTCTTACCTAAAGAAAATTATAGTTTAGAAGAGTTAAAAGAAGATTTAACCTATGATAAATGGGAAGAGTGGCAAAGTGAGTTTGACGAAACAGAGGGTGTTCTAAGACTTCCAAAATTTAAATTAGATTATGAAGTCATCCTTAATAAGGTCTTAGTCGATCTAGGAATGAATACCGCTTTTGATGAAGAACATGCAAACTTTTCAAAAATGGTTCAAGACGAGGACCTTCTTTGGATTGATAAAGTAAAACAAAAGTCATATATCAAGGTTAATGAAGAAGGAACTGAAGCAGCCGCTGCAACATCGGTTGAAATGAAGACAGTATCTGCTAATTTGGATGCTTTCCAAATGGTCGTGGACCGCCCGTTCTTTTTAACAATTACAGATAATGAAACAGGAGTTATTTTATTCATAGGGGCAATTTCAAATCCACCCGAAATAGAATAACTAACAGTATGATTAAATGTTTCATTAAGATTTGAGACCACACTAAAATGGTAAGGTCTCAATTTTTTTGCCATTTATTAGGGCAATATTTTCTGAAGTTTATTAGTGCACAATTGTAACCGTTTATGAACATTAAGAGAATCGAAATAATAGGTCCTAGTCCAAGAAAAATCTTTGGTGTTGAATATTTTAATTGGAAAGGGCAACGTTTTGGAGGTGTTATCATGTCATTATCACAAAGAACCGAAGCAAAGAATCCTGTAAATCCATTAGAACAAATTCCCTTAGAAAAGCTGACCTTTCTTGGTGCCATTCTTTTTCTCATCGGGTCAGGTATTTCATTTTATGTCGCTTATCAAAACCTTAAAAAAGGCAATGCGAAAGAACCGATTAGTGAGGAAGGGATATTTTAATAAGGAAAACAAGAGGAAGGAATTATAATTATTACTCTCTTTCCTCACTTCAATCCTTTCTCTCTTTATATGGAATCCTGTTTAGTTTTATACTACAATGGGGTCATCACTGTGGCGATTTATCTTGATTAAATTAGGGACATTTAAATGAAAACAGTAATTAGTTAAATTAACCCTTTCTTGACTTAATAACAATAAAGGATGGTCTTCTTTCTTCGCTTGTTAACTTTGGCATTTGTTCTAAACCAGCTGGAATGGATTGTGGTTCAATAATCTTTTCCAATATAAATCCGTTGTCTATAAGGGTGTTCATTAAGGTTGATATTGTTCGATGGTACTTAATGATCCCATCAATATACCAATGCTGTTCTCTTTTACCTTCTTCTTGATAATTATCCAATGCCCAATGTAACTTATTTCCATTATTGTCCTTTACCCAGTTGTTCATTTCATTTCGGGCAGTTACAATAGGATGTTCGGTTGAAAATATAAATTCTCCATTCTTACTTAATAAACTATCGACCTTTACAATTAGTTTTGAGTAATCTTTTATATAGTGTATTGCCAAAGAGCTTATAATTAAGTCGAATTTTTGGTTATGTAATTCTAACTCTTCTATTGGCGTACAAATATAATCTATTCTCTCATGCCCATTTTCTTTTTGAGCATGTGCTATCATATTTTTTGAGATATCTACCCCCATAACCTTTGCGGCACCATTCTCTATACAATATTTTGCAAATTGACCAGTCCCACAGCCTATATCTAATATAGATTTATCTTTGAAAGTTGAAATGGCAGATTTTATTGCTGGTTGTTCAATAAAATCATTATAAGTTACTCCACTTTCACGTAAAGAAATATATTTGTTAAAGAAAGCAGGATTATCATAAATATTTTGTTTCAATTACTTTGCCCCCCAAGATTTTATTTTGTACATTCTTCCTCTATAATTCAGTCGATACTATTCTTATGCTAATTGTAATAAATATTGTTAGAATTGTTTCGTCTGTTATACTCCTATAACATAAAGGTATAGAAAATTAACCATAAAAATAACCTCAGTTTTTGAGGTTATTTTTATCATTCCACCTCGCTACCCCACGTTATTTTACACCTCACTACATTTTACATTGTCCTAATCCACCGTAATTGCCAAACTCTTAATTTTCAATGATGGTGAACCAATATATCCATCAAAAACCATTGGTGAAAACTCTAAATCTTGACCAACTTCTTCCACATCTTGTAGCACTTCGAAAAAGTTCCCAGCTACAGTCATCTGTTTTGTTGGGCCCAGAATTTTACCATCCTTTACATAATAACCATCTGCAGCTAATGAAAAATCACCTGAAATTGGATTAGCACCTGAATGCATTCCGGCGAGGTCAGTAATGATGATTCCTTCCTCAATACCTTCGTAAAGCTGTTCATATGACCTATTTGATGGTTTAACATAAAAATTTGATGGGCTTACTTCGATAGCATCTTTATAAGACTCTCTTTGTGCGTGTCCAGTCGTCTCTACCCCATCCTTTTTTGCAGTTTTTAAATTATGAAAGTACGTTTGCAATTTTCCTTTTTCAACGATTGCTTGTTTTTTCGTTGGAACCCCTTCTGAATCAAATGTCGAACTACACACCCCATCTAGAAGATGTGGATGATCAACTAAAGTAACCTTTTCAGAGCCAATCGTCTCCCCTAGTTTTCCTTTTAATCGTGATTGCCCATCCTGTACAGCTTGAGCAGAAAAGGATGATGTAAACGTTGCTAAAAGAGATGCAGCTGCTTGGTTTTCTAAGACAACAGGATAGTTTTTATTAGGATAACTTCTTTCCCCTAACATACTTAATCCTTTTTCCACCGCTTTTTGGGCAACCTCATCAGGAGTTAATGTTGTAAAATCTTTCGTTACTTCAAAATGCATCCCTGATTTTAATTCACCATTTTCTTCGACGAGAAGGGATATAATCACAAATAAAAAGTTATTTTGTTTACTTAATGCTAGCCCTTTATTATGATAGATCGCCTTTTCCACCGTCTGTTTTTGGATTTGATTCGCATTTACTTTAGTCACGCGTGGATCGTAAGCTAGCACTTTCTTCTCCACTTCTTGCAAAAAGTGAATCATCTCTTGTGGCTGAACCTCATCTAATTTAGATGTGTAAAACTCAACATCTTCATACCTTGCATTCCCTGTGAATAATTCTTCAGGTTCATTTTCTATTAACTCTGCATTTTCTGCAGCATTTTTTAGTAAAAATTGGACCGAATCATCATCTAATTTTTCCGTGTAGGCATAGCCCGTTTTCCCGTTGTACAGACCTCTCACTGATGCGCCTTGAACAGTTGAAGATTCATATCCATCCACTTCACCTTCATATAACTCAATTAAAAGAGTTTCATTTTGCTCATAATATAACTCTAATTCTGTAAAGCCTAATTTTTCCCCTTCGTCGAACAGTCGTTGTTTAAATTGTTCTATATTCACCGCTTACGCCTCCTTTCCGCCAACAGTAATTTCGCTGACACGTACCATTGGCTGCCCTACATTCACTGGTAACATTCCACTTGATGCGCCACACATTCCAGCACCATGACCCAAGTTATTTCCAACTTTATCAATATTCTGGATCGTTGTTGCACCATTCCCTATCAACGTTGCTCCTCTTAGTGGTTTATCAATTTTCCCATTTTTAACTAAATATGCTTCATCTACAGCGAAATTAAAATCACCTGTACCAGGATTAACGGAGCCACCACCCATATACTTGGCATAAATCCCGTATTCTGTATCAGAGATAATTTCTTCAGGTGTTGACTCACCAGGTGCAATATACGTATTCGTCATTCGTGACGTTGGGGCAAACTTATACGACTCCCTGCGACTTGATCCCGTCGCACCCATGCCCATCCGTCTGCCATTTAATTTATCAATCATGTAACCTTTTAAAATGCCATCTTCAATGAGCACATTTTTCCGGGATTTTTTCCCTTCATCATCAATATTGATTGAACCCCATTCGTTTTGAAGCGTCCCGTCATCAATATATGTAACAAGATTTGAGGCGACTTTTTCACCTAATTTATTTGCAAAAACAGACGCATTTTTCGCGACAGCTGTTGCTTCCAGTCCGTGCCCGCATGCTTCGTGAAAAATCACTCCACCAAACTCATTATCGATAATGACCGGGAACTTTCCACTCGGGGCTGGATCTGCATGAAGCATCGTTTTTGCAATCCGAGCAGACTCCTTCGCATAATGGTCGAGATTGAGGTTTTCGATAAACTCAAACCCCTGATGGGCGCCTGGAACATAGTGACCAGTTTGCATATCTGTTCCGTTTGACGCAACAGACACAATGCCCATCCTGCTTCGCACCCGCTGATCCTCAACAAATTTTCCTTCTGAATTGGCGACGAGAATATTCTGCTCCTCATCAAGTAATCTCACAATCACCTGGGAAATCTCTGAATCATAACTTCTCGCAATATCATTCGCCTGTTTCATCACGGCAAGTTTACGAGATTTCTCTGCATCATGAGGCATGATTTTAATCGGATTCAATGTCTGGAATTTTTCTTTAACAAGCGGGATGACACTCGGTTTTCCATCCGTTTTTCCCTGGATTGCTTTTGCAGCAGTATGAGCTGCGTCCAAAAGACCTTCTTTTGAAAAGTCATTCGTGTAAGCATAGACACTCTGCAGTCCATCAAACACTCTAATCCCTACACCAAAATCCCGACCTGATAAATTCTTTTCCAGCCGTGAATTCTGCAGTGACAAATGATTTGTGTACCTGTCTTCTACAAAAACTTCAGAAAAGTCACCACCCGTTACCAGGGCAGCTTGTAATACATCTTCTATTAACGCTTTATTAAGCATAAGGTTCCCCCTCTGTTTTTTTATTTTCTAAAAATATTATATTTTCATTATACATATCTTTTGAGAAATTTGCTTCCATATAACGGATGAAATAATCTCCGTCTGAAGGTGGAGTTGTCATTTTTGAGTAATAATATCTTAGTGTATTATCTAAAAGTCCAATCTTTATAACCTGAATGAAGGACGAATAGAAATGAATTCATTCGCGAAAAGGTCTTCATCCACAGCATGACGACCTGAAGAAAATCAGTTCAACATCAAAACGGCCTTCATATCTTAATACACTCTAAAATCCTCCACTAAAGCAAGATTAATCAATATCTATTTGACTTTTATCGTAAATAATCGAAAAAAATAAGAGAGGACATACATCCCCTCTTATTTCACAACAAATCGTGTCTTACTATAGCCTTCTTTTGTTTTATTTACTTCTAAGACTGCTGGGAAAATGGACTTTAATTCTTTCACATGGGAAATAACGCCGATCATACGGCCCGTTTCCTGCAGGTCAATTAATGTATCTATGGATTTATTAAGGGCCTCTTCATCAAGTGAGCCAAATCCTTCATCAATAAACATCGTATCAATGGAAATATTCCCTTGATAGCTTTGAATCACATCTGACATACCAAGGGCAAGACAGAGAGATGCATTGAATTTTTCTCCCCCGGATAAGGACTTTACGTCCCTATTTTGTCCGGTATATTCATCATATACGTCAAGTGCTAGTCCGCTTTGTTTTCCGCGGGCCTCTTGTCGGTCACTGCGGATTAAGGAATACTGTCCATTCGATAAATCCTTAAGCCGTTCATTTGCAGCTTCAATAATTTGATCCAAATAATCCATTTGTAAATAGCGTTCAAATGACACTTTCTTACTATTCTGCCCCCGAATCACGTCATATAAATCTCGGGTAACATTAAATTGATTTTCGACTTCTCGAACTTGTTCGTTCGATTCTATGATTTTTTGCCTAATTGCTGTAGCTTGTTTTTCATATTCCATCGTTTGATTCCATTGTTTGAATGCTTCTTCATTCGCTACTTTGAGACTAGCTAGTTCAGCTTCTAAATTGCGGAGATCTACTTTTTCCTTATCTTTAAGCTTTTCTCTCAATTCACGAACTTGTTCCTCCAAAGTAGTCATTTGTTGATTAAACTGTTTAATCTCATCTCTTAATGCTTGTTGCATGTTTGACTCTAGTTTTGCTTTACGATAGATTTCTTCTGTTTCAAACCTAGCCTTTTGAAGTGCTGTCTGAAAACGTTCTTCAGCTTCTTTACGTTTTTGCTTGGATTCTAAAAGTTGAGCCTGAACATTTCCTGCATTTGTCTCTGCTTTGGTATATGTCTCTTTTGCGGCTTGAAGATCTTTTTGGACTTTTTCCCATTGTTGTTCAAGTTTTTGTTTTTCTTGTTCCACCTTGGTTAATTTTTGTTTCAAATGTGATATATCCCGAAGCTCTTCTGGTATGGTTCGAATACGTTCTTTATATGCTGCTGATAAACTAGTGAACTGATTATTGACCTTTTGATAGGAATTGTCTTTTGTTTCCTTTTTCTTTTTTAAACCTTTTAATTCTTCTTGTAAACGTTGATTTGTTTTCTTTAAATCATCTAGTTTCTCTTTATTTGCATCAAGTGTTTTAACTTCTTCTTTCAGTTCTGCACCTTGTTTTGTTAAATCTTCCATCGTTGACACAATTGCATCTAATGGAACACCCAATTCATGTAAATCTTTTTTTCTATCTGTTAATCGTGCATATTCACCACTATGATTCTTGGCAGCATCTTGATATGCGGATTCTTTTTCCTCAACTTTTTTCTTAAAAGCATCTAATTGTTCTCGGCTCACTTCCCCTTCCTGATGTGATGCTTTTTCAGGATGGTGTACACTTCCACAAACAGGACAACCTTCCCCCTCATGAAGATGACTTGCCAGGACAGCTGCCTGATTATTTAACCATGCCGCTTCCAATCGGTTATAGCGTTCTTTTTCCTGTTCATATACCTGTTTCTTCTTTTCAAGTTCCTTTTTAATAGTTTCTTCTTTTTCCTTTGCCTTCATATAAGCCATAACATATTTTACTTTAGTTTTAAGATTTTCAAATTGTTTATGTTTATCTAATCGTTTACTATCTCTTTCTTCAAGGAGCTTTATCTTTTCCTGATCTTTCTCCAATATTTCCTCATGTTGTTTTATCGATGCATTTATTTGCTCAAGCTCCGTTTTAGCATGACCAACTGTTTTCTTCAATTGGATGAGCTCTTTTTTATGTTGATCAATCTTTTCAACTGTCGGATAAAATTCTTTTAAACGATTCACTTCTCTAGTGATTTCTTCACGTTTTTCCTTGTTGTTTTCTTCTTGTTCATAAGCCTTTTTAGCAAATTCAAGTCTCTCCGTTGCTGTTTTCATCTCTTGATTTGTAATCGCAAGTTGTTTTTCTTTCGTTGATTGATCCTCGCGCCATTCACGTACACGTTCTTCTTCAGGCTCTATTTTACTGGCACGCTCTGCGTTTTCTAACTGCAGCTCTTTTTCCTTTATAACGGGAATTCGCTCCGTTAATGATTTTATTTGTTCTTCTTTACGGTCCAATTCCTCAAAGCGTTCATTCCACGCTTTTGCTTGTTGAACGGTTTCCTGCATTTTTTCATATTTTTTATTTGTCGCTTGATATGCCTTTTCATCTTGTTTCATTTTTTCAATATAATATTGAATTTCTTTATCCAGGGCATCCAACACTTGATTTACATTGTAATTTTCATTTCCAAGAACCTCGAAAATTTCCGAATCATCTCGTTCAGGAAGGACAGCTTTAATATGATTAATATAGGTATCTCGCGTTTGGCTAACTTTGTTCAATTCTTCTTCAGCTGCTGCCTTTTTTTGACGGAGTCTTTCACTTATTTGTTTATAAGCATCGGTTTTAAAAAGCTTGCGTAAAATTTCTTCCTTATTTTCCGTTTCAGATGTCAATAATTTACGAAACTCCCCCTGTGGCAGCATGACAATTTGCTTAAATTGATCTTCTGTTAATCCTATTAGCTCTTCAACTTTTGTATTAATTTCGGATACAATTTGTCGATCAACGCAAGGGACCTCGACACCATCAACATATTCAAAAAACTCATATCTTTCTCCTGTTTTTGTCTTATTCCCTTGTTTCACGTGGCCGAGTTGACGCAAGATACGGTACACGCGTCCCTT
This sequence comes from Candidatus Avamphibacillus sp., assembly GCA_035301745.1. Lineage (GTDB taxonomy): Bacteria > Bacillota > Bacilli > Bacillales > Amphibacillaceae > MSJ-26. The sequence goes on along the minus strand of DATGTS010000079.1, from coordinate 3,910 downwards.
TAGCTCAAATTCCAGTTCAGCAGCTGTATGAATATCGTCATCTGCAAAATCACTGCGCAGTATCGCATAGTTTTCCCGGTCTTCCCCGCTTGCTGTGCCATATAAAGCAAAACATATTCCATCGAATATCGTTGTTTTCCCTGCTCCAGTATTACCCGAGATAACGTATAAATCATTATCTTCTAGTTCGCTAAAATCGATTGTCTCTGAATCTTTATATGGTCCAAAAGCTGTTAATGTTAATTTAAGTGGCTTCATTTCTCCCCACACTCCCTTCTCTATTCAAAACCGTCAACTACATGTCCCTATACTTTTTCAGCTTTCTTTTGATCTGTATCAAATGTTTCATTTTCTATTTTTAACTGTTCTTCTAACACTTCTTTAAATAAGTTTTCTGTTTTCTCTGTAACTGGAGAACCTTTTACTTCTTCATAAAATGATTTGAAAAGTTCTAAATGACTCATTTGCTGTCTTGCCTTTTGACCTGTATTTTCGCTAGAAGTGATTTTTCCTCCTGCATACATTTTCCGTTCTACATGCATTGCATTCGGGTAAATCGATCTCACCTTCTCCATTGGGGAAAGGATTGGGGTCTCATCTAGCAGACGAACAAATACATAGTCTTCATTCACGGGATGAGTAAGTAATTCTTCCATCGTCGCTTCAACCGTACGCATATCTTTTACTGGTGTGAGCCATCGCTTTTCCGTCGTCACGTTCCCTTCAGCATCTAATTCAACAACGTAGTATCCTTTCTTATGATGCTCTTCTGAAATGGAATATTTTAAAATTGATCCTGCATATCTTACTGTATCGTTTAAAACTTTATGGGCCTGATGTAAGTGACCTAGAGCAGTATAGTGAAACGGCTCAAAAAGATTTGCACCAACATATTCAGCGCCACCAATCGAAAGTGGTCGCTCGGAATCACTCGTATTTTCCTCTTCCTCTCCATGTGGCGTCACAAAAGCATGTCCAACAAACACGTGACGTGCCTTTTGATCCATCTGTGACTCTATGTGATGAACAACTTTTTCCATTGCCTGATGATGGGTACGGATTGTGTCATCGTCAAAAATATTCCTTACTGTACTAGGATCCGCATATGGGATAAGATGGAAATGCACTTCCCCGTGCTCATCATGAAGGACTACTGGCTCAAGTTTTTTCGTTAACTTCCCGACAATATGATAACCATTTTCCCCCATCATTTTACTTCCAAAATGCAGTCGTCCTGGACTATCATGATTTCCAGCGATTGCTAGAACTGGTATTTTTAAATCAAGAACAATCTCATCAAGAACCTCGTCTAAGAGATAGACAGCCTCTGTCGGCGGGACCGCACGATCATACACATCTCCTGCTAAAATCACCGCATCCGGCTTCTCCTCTTTTACCGCCTGAATAAACTCGCGTAAAATATATTCTTGATCCTCGGTCATGTATACACCTTGAACCAATTTCCCCAAATGCCAATCCGCCGTATGGAAAAATTTCATCAAAACCCCTCCTCTATAAAAAGTAATCTATGTTTATTTTCTTATTGTTGTCATGGATAGTCTATTAATTATTATAACGCATTCTATTTTATTATAGGTCTAAGAATCTAGCAAAAGGGCAAAATTACCTTTTCAAGTTGCTGCAATGTGCCCAAAAGTAATATTTAAGAAGTGAAAATAAAAAAACGATACCTCAATTAGATGAGATTATCGTTTTTTATAGTTATATTAAACTTTTTCAGATGTCACCGCCATTTTATCGAAAGCCTGCTTTAAATCAGCAATAATATCTCTGGCATCTTCTAATCCTACAGATAAACGGATTAAGCCTTTCGAAATCCCAAAAAACTTTAACTCCTCTTCCGGTATAGAAGAATGTGTCATTGATCCAGGATGCTGCACTAGAGTTTCGGGATCACCCAAACTAAATGATATCATGGCTAATTCTAGTAAGCTGATAAATTTCTTTCCTTCTTCCAATCCACCATTAATTTCAAATGAAACAATACCACCCGTTCCTCTCATCTGTCTCTTCGCTAAATCATGCTGAGGGTGTGATGGTAATCCAGGGTAGTAGACATTTTCAACGAGATCATGGCTATCTAAAAATTCTGCTACTTTTTGAGCATTATCACAATGTTTTTCCATACGGATGCCGAGTGTCTTGATCCCTCGTAAAATTAAAAAAGATTCCCACGCATTCAGCGGCTGTCCTAAATCTCCCATAAAGTTTTTATGCATGTCTTTAATTGTTTGTTCATCTGCACAAATAAATCCTGCAATCGCATCTCCATGCCCATTTAAATATTTTGTTGCACTATGAATAACCACATCTGCCCCGAGTTCAAGCGGATTTTGTAAGCATGGTGTCATAAATGTATTATCAACGATAAGCGGTAAGTTGTGTGCTTGACTAATTTGCGCAACCGCTTCAATATCTATTAAACATAATCCAGGATTAGAGGGAGTTTCTATATAAATCGCTCGTGTATTCGATTTTATAGCTTCTTCAATTTTATTAACGTCTGTACAATCAATAAAATCTGTTTCAATTCCATATCTTACTGCAAATGTCGTTAAAAATTTATGAGTTCCACCGTAAACATCTCTTGTAACGATGACATGATCCCCTTGTTTTAAGTAATATAATAAAGAAATCGATATCGCTGCCATGCCACTGCTGACTCCAAGGGCATCTTCTGACCCTTCAAGAGCGGCAACCTTCTTTTCTACTGTACGTGTCGTTGGATTACCATAACGGCCATAATAGACTCCTTTCTCCTCCCCAGAAACAACTCTCGCAGCTTCTTCAGCATTTGAAAATGAATAAGCCACAGCTGGCACAATAGGCTCAGACACGACACGTGAATTTTCATCAGGTGCTTGTTCTAAATGAATCGCTTTTGTACTAAAATGCCAATCTTTTGTCATACTAATCCCCTCCATGATTTTAAAAAACTTCCCCCATTATTGTAATCGTTCATCATTTTTTATTTTTTCTACAATGGAATACATACTGTTCATAATATGATTTTCCATTGCTTCACTAGCTTCCCGCTTTTTTTTATTTTTCATATACTCTAAAATTAATTTGTGGTCATTGGATGACTTATCACTTTTATTAGAATTTTTAATTGGTATCAATCGTTTATAGCGATCAACATGATCTTTCAGCTGCAACAAAATTTTTATAACTGTTTGATTGTCACTTAATTGATAAATGTATTGATGGAACTCCTCACCATAATGAACAACTTCTTCAATGATTTTCTGTTTATGCATTTCTTCTATCATGAATGAGAGGTGTGATAATTTCTTCATATCTTCCTCTGTCATATTATCAATTGCTCGTTCAACTGCAATCGCTTCTAACTTTGCTCGGACAATAAAAATTTCTTCAACTTCTTTTATGCTTAACGGAGCTACTTTTAGACGGCCATTCGCTCTTCGTATAAGCAAACCTTCAAATTCCAATCGTTGAATCGCTTCTCTCAAAGGCGTTCGACTCACCTCTAATTCTTTTGATAAGGTTTGTTCCACAATAGATTGATTAGGTAAAAGAGTCCCATTAATAATCTGCTTTTTCAAACTACTATAAGCATATTCCATTGCTGATGAGCGCCTTGGAGAAGTAAAGTTTTGCGTCATTATTTCTCCTCCTTCCCACATTGCATAATTGTATACAAATATACTAATCCAGCATCTTCTTTCTGTCAACTCCTGTTAAATTAATATTTAATCCCGAAAGTTATGGCTAATAAAAGTCTAATTTATGTCCAATAAGTTAAATGTATTTTACAAATTTGTGAACTTTAGATATAATAAAGTTAAATGAATCGTTTTCAAACGTTTAAACAAAGGGTTTCATGTATAAAAAGTATTGCTTTTAAAATTTACGGATTAAATAGAGG
>DATGTS010000078.1:0-7009 GCA_035301745.1 Candidatus Avamphibacillus sp. | reverse complement strand
AAAGTGTGTGAGGAATGGATTGTCGCGACAAAGAGGTCAAATATTATTAATGAATTAGAAAAACTGTGGGAGTCTGGTAATTTTCCAAACGCATTTTTTGCAGTTAATGATTTCTCTTTAATTGAATTGTTGAAATTTTTAAAATCAAAAGATTTGCAGATACCTGAACAAATTAGTGTGATTTCGATTGATGATTCACCATTTTTGGAAATCTCTACCCCGCCAACAAGTGTAGTAAAACAACCTACATTTGACATTGGTAAAGATGCAGCAAAAAAAATATTGGAATTAATTACGGATAGGGAGCTTAAGGAAGTGTACGAAGTAGAACGTTACGCTCCTATCCTAATTAAACGAGATTCAGTATAGTAGTTAGGAGATAAAAATTATGTCGAAGCCGTTTAATGTATTAACAATTGGTGATGCCTTGATCACTATGAACCCAACAACGAAAGGCCCGCTACGTTTTGTTACAAATTTTGAGCGAAAAGTTGGAGGGGCGGAATTAAATTTTGCTATTGGAATTGCTAGATTAGGAATAACTAGTAAATGGATTAGTCGATTGGGAAATGATGATTTTGGGAAAGTGATTTATAATTTTGCTCGAGGTGAAGGGGTAGACGTTTCAGATGTTGAATTAGTGAAAGAATATCCTACCTCTCTAAATTTTAAAGAAATAAAAGAGGATGGCTCTGGTAGCACTTATTATTACCGTTATAACTCACCGATATCAACTTTAGAACCTGAGGATATTACAGATGATATATTTCAAGATGTTGATGTCGTTCATTTAACAGGAGTTTTCTTATCCCTAGATGAAAAAAATCGTCATATTGTTAAGAAAATTATTGAAATAGCGAAGAAAAAAGAGATTGTCATTTCTTTTGATCCTAATATTCGTTTGAAACTATGGACAATAGAAGAAGCTAGAAAGGCATTTTACGAAATTTTTCCATATGTTGATATTTTACTTACAGGGCTTGAAGAGATAGAACTTATTATAGGAGAAAGTTCAGAGGAAGCGATGATGAAGTTTGCAAATGATTATCGTATTCAAGATTTAGTCATCAAAGACGGTGGAAACGGTTCTAGATTATATCGAAATGGTGTGTGGACTAAAGAGGAAGCTTTTTCTGTTGAGGTAGTCGATACGGTAGGTGCAGGAGATGGATTTGATACAGGTTATATTTATGGTTATTTACATGGATATACCCCATCTGAGTTGCTTACGTTTGCTAACGGTGTAGGAGCGTTAGTGACGACGGTTTCGGGAGATAATGAGGGTTTACCATATTTGGATGAAGTAAATGCATTTGTTCATAATGAATATGTAATCGAAAGATGAAGGGTGGTCATGCATTGAAAGTTATTTCTACTATTTTAGAAGAGTTACAATCTGTATGCAATGACATAAGTAATGAAGAATATCGTTCACTCGTTTCATTATTAAAAAAAGATTGTACCTTTTATTTTGCTGGAGAGGGTCGTTCAGGATTAATTGCTAAAGCGATTGCTATGAGAGTAATGCATACAGGGAAAAAAGTGTATGTAGTAGGGGAAACAATCACCCCAGCAATTGGAGCAGATGATGTTTTAATTTTGTTATCTGGATCTGGTAAAACGAATCAAATAGTCTATTTAGGAAATCAAGCATCTGAATGTGGTGCACATGTTTTTTTAGTAACGACAAATAAACAAGCGTTAATGCAAGACTGGTGTAAGGAAGGATTGCATATCCCAGCTGCGACAAAACATCGTTTGCCTAACGAACCAGAAACGATTCAGCCATTAGGCAATCAATTTGATCAATCTGCCCATATTATTTTAGATGCAGCAGTTATTGATAGTTTAGAAAAAACAGACCAAAATATGAAAGATACACATTCAAACTTAGAATAGGTGGAAAAAGTACATGTCGAAAGTAATTATCAAACATGATAAGGCTGAACAGTTAGTAGTAGAGAAATTAAGTGAAGCAGGTTTAAGTCAACAACATGCGATGAAAGTAGCAGAAATATTAGTTCATGCAGATTTAAGAAATGTTAATTCACACGGTGTTTTACGAACTGAGCACTATGTGAATCGAATTAAGGCTGGTGGTATTAATGTAGATGCTAACATTGCTTTTAACCAATCAGGCATTGTTACAGGAGTAGTTGATGGAGACGATGGAATGGGACATGTCATTGCTGACTCTGCGATGAACCATGCGATAGATATAGCGAAAGAAAATGGCGTAGGAATGGTAACAGCAATAAATAGTAGTCATTGTGGTGCGCTTAGTTATTTTGTAGAAAAAGCGGCACAACAAAATTTAATAGGTATTGCTATGACTCATACAGATAAAATTGTCGTTCCGTTTGGTGGGAAAGAATCATTTTTAGGTACCAATCCAATCGCATATGGCATTCCAGCTAAAGAGAACAAACCATTTATTTTAGATATGGCTACTTCCAATGTTGCTTTAGGAAAAGTGCTGGAGTTTAAAGAAGAAGGTAAATCTATTCCACATGGATGGGGGGTGAACCGTGACGGAGAATCAGTAACTAATCCAGAAGAAGTTGTCAATCTTTCTCCGTTTGGTGGACCTAAAGGGTATGGTTTGTCATTAATTGTTGATATTTTTTCTGGTCTATTAACGGGGGCTGCCTTTGGACCACATGTAGCCAAAATGTATGAAGACTTAGAGAGTAAAAGAAAGCTAGGACATTATTTCTGTGCAATCGATCCAGCAATGTTTACAAATTCAGAAGACTTTCTACAAAGCATGGATCAAATGATGGATGAACTACACAACGTACCGCCTGCTGATGGAGTGTCACAAGTGTTAGTTCCAGGAGAAATCGAACAAAAAAATGAGGAATATAATAGAGAGCATGGCGTTTCTATTGCCACGTCAGTGTATGAATATTTAACAAAATGATTAGAATATTGACTAATTTAGGAGGTTTATTTAATGAAAAAGTTTAGCTTGTTTGCAATGCTATTTGCGGTTGTATTAGTGTTAGCTGCTTGTGGTTCGGGTTCAGATAGTGAGGATAAAGGATCAGATGATAGTGATGGCGATGTTATTACATGGAAGTTAGGACATTTAGCTGATGAAAATCATATATGGCATGATACTTCTTTAAAATTTGCAGAATTAGTCGAAGAAAAGACAGATGGACAAATTGAAATTAAAGTATATCCAAGTAATACACTTGGTGGGGAAACAGACACGATTAATGCAATAAATGCGGGTACAGCAGATATGGTTATTTCAGGGGAAACATTAGAAAATTGGGCACCAAAAGCTGCGTTATTAGCAACTCCTTATGCATTTAGAGATTTAGACCATGTTCAAAAAGTAGTAGAAGGTGAAATCGGAGATGAAATCGAGGAAGAGATTATTGAAAAAGCAGAGCTTACACCGTTATTTTATATGACACGTGCTCCACGTAATCTTACATCAAATAAACCGATCGAATCTGTAGAAGATATTAAAGGATTTAAAATGCGAGTTCCAAACGTACCGTTATTTTTAGATTCATGGGATGCTGTTGGTGCCAAGCCACAGGTTATGGACTTTGATGAAGTGTTTACTGGATTACAACAAAATGTAATCGATGGCCAGGAAAACCCGGCAGACCTAATCCAAAGTGGTGCGTTATATGAAGTGCAAGATTATGTGAATCGTACTGAACATGTTTATTCTTGGATTTATGTTTTAGTTGGAAATGATCAGTTTGAAGCACTTAATGATGAGCAACAAGAAGCTGTAAAAGAAGCGGCTTTAGAAGCACAAGATTATGGTGAGGATTTATTTGAAGATGAAATAGAAGAAATTGAACAAGCATTGAAAGATGAAGGAATGGAGTTTGTTGATGTAGATCAAGATTCATTCCGTGAAGAAATGATTCCAGCGATTAAAGAATCATTATCCGAAGAACAATTTGAATTATATGAAAAAATACTTGATGTAGAATAATTTTATATAAAAGCACAGCTGAATATAAATACATCAGCTGTGCCTTTTGTCATTAGAAAGGAAGTGAATAGTATGGAAACCTTTTTAAAGTGGGTTACTGGAATTCTTGGATTCCTTGCTATCATATGTTTTGCAGGAATTATTATTGTTGTGTCAACGCAAGTGCTTTCCCGTTTCTTACCATTTTCTTATGTTTGGACCGAAGAGTTAACACGTTATTTTTTCTTGTTTGCAATAAGTTTTGGAGCACCGCTTGCACTGTTAAAGAATGAATATATTAATGTTGACCTAATTATTGGAAGACTTTCTAAAAATGTAAGAAGAATTTATGAGATCGTGATTTATACAATCGTTTTAGTGCTTAGTCTTATTATGACGAAGGAAGGGTACACTTTCATACAATTAGGGAAAACACAGAAGTCTGCAACAATGCCTTTTCAAATGTCGTTAATACATGCTTCTATGTTTATTATGGCTTTATTTCTTTCTGTTTTTTGTTTAGTAAGAATATGGTTTTTATTTAGAAATCAGAAAAATAAATATGATGTGAGTGGTGGTGATGAAATATGATGACCCTGTTATTGTTTGTTTCTTTTCTCGTGTTAATTTTTCTAGGTTTTCCGATTGCTTTTAGTTTGGGGTTAGCATCTGTATTATATTTAATCACCGCAGATATTTCTTTAAGTATTGTTCCGCAAAAAATGTTTGAAGGATTAAATTCATTTGTATTACTTTGTATTCCTGGATTTATTTTAGCAGGAAATTTGATGAACGCAGGTGGAATAACCAATAGATTAATTGATTTTGCTAACAGTTTATTAGGTCGAGTACGTGGAGGGCTTGGCTTAGCTAACGTTGGTGCATCAATGGGATTTGGTGGGATTTCTGGAACAGCTTTAGCTGATACAGCAAGTATTGGTGGGATTCTAATTCCAGCAATGAAAAGAGAAGGATATGGAGCAGGTTTTTCCGTTGCGGTTACAGCTTCATCTTCGACAGTAGGTCCTATCATACCTCCTTCATTACCAATGATTATTGTAGGAACATTAGCCTCTTTATCTATCGGTGACTTATTCGTTGCAGGTATTGTACCAGGTATTTTGATTGGTTTTGGTTTAATGATTCCGACTTACCTTATTTCAGTTAAAAGAAATTATCCAAAAGGTGAGGCAAAAACGTTACGAGAAATTGGAAAAAGTTTTATGGGTGCCGTTTGGGCATTGTTATTAACGGTTATAATTTTGTATGGAATTCTTGGTGGATTTTTCACTCCAACTGAAGCATCGATTGTTGCAGTAATTTATGCGTTAATTATTGGATTGTTTGTCTATAAAGAGTTATCAATTAAAGAAATTCCAAAAATTATGCTTTCAACGATGACAACAACTGCTTCTATTATGTTGTTAGTTGGATTTGCTAATTTATTTGGTTGGATTTTAGTTAGTGAACAGATTCCACAAATGGTGGCAGATCTTATTTTAGGTATTTCAACGAACAAAGTGATTGTAATATTATTAATTTTAGCACTTGTGTTATTTGTAGGTACTTTTATGGAAACTATTGCTGGGTTGGTTATTTTGTTTCCTGTGTTATTACCTGTGGCAACACAAATTGGGATGGATCCAATTCACTTTGGTGTGACGATGGTATTAGCGATGATTATTGGAGTTGTAACGCCACCAGTTGGGGTTTGTTTGTTCGTTGCTTCACAAATTGGAAGAGTGTCGATGGGAACAGCTACTAGGGAATTACTTCCGTTCTTATTTGTGACAGTGACGGTATTATTACTAGTTGCGTTTATCCCGCAATTAACGTTATATTTACCAAGCTTATTTGAATAGGAGTTGAATATATATGCAAGCAGTAAAAGTGAAAGAGCCGTTTGATATGGTCATTTCTGATGAAGAAATACCTGAAATAAAACAAGAAAATGAAGTATTAGTAAAAGTGAAACGGGTAGGTATTTGCGGCTCAGATATGCATATTTACCATGGTACTAACCCATTAGCAACATATCCTCGTGTGATAGGGCATGAAGTTGCTGGAGAAGTAGTTCAAATCGGTGAAAATGTTACTACTTTACAAGTTGGAGATCATATTGTAGTAGAGCCAATTAGCTACTGCGGAACATGTTACGCATGTCGTAAAGGTCGTCCGAATGTATGTGAAGATTTATCTGTTTTTGGGGTTCACGAGGATGGGGGAATGAGAGAGTACTTTGTCCTTCCCGAAAACCAATTACATGCAGTAGACAAGTCATTGGATTGGGATGAGATTGTTTTAGCAGAACCATATACAATTGGCGCACAAGCAGTTTGGCGCGGAGGTGTTGAAAAAGACGATACCGTCCTTATTCAAGGATGTGGACCTATCGGTATTTGTGCACTAAAAATAGCTAAGTTACGCGGAGCACATGTAATGATGACAGATTTGAGTGAAGAGCGTTTAGCATTTGCTAAAGAAAATGGTGCAGATGAAGTTTTCAATGCAAAAGGAAATGTTGAAGCAGCAGTAATGGAGTTTACAAATGATGAAGGAATAAATGTTGTTATTGATGCTGTTTGTATTCCGTTTACTTTTGAATTAGGTCCAAAAGTAGCTTCACCTGCAGGTACGATTGTCTGTTTAGGATTTGATGAAAAACCTTCAGCAATTCCACAATTACCGATTACGAAAAAGGAATTGACAATTGTTGGTTCTCGTTTGCAAACATATCAATTTAAAGAAGTTGTTGCTTTGTTAAACAGCAAACAATTAAAATCGAATGGATTAATTACACAGAAGTTTCCTTTACAAGATGTTCAAGAAGCTTTTACATTTGTAGAAAATAATCCAGATAAGGTTAGAAAAGCGCTTATTAGTTTTGAATAAGGGAGGAATCGATTTGTTACCAAAAATGGATATGTTAAATAAATTATCCAATGCGAAAATAGTCGCTGTCATTAGAGGTGACGATGACAAGGAAGCATTAGCAATTTCAGAAGCAGCGTTAAAAGGCGGTTTTTCCGCGATTGAAGTAACGTATACAACACCTGGAGCTGA
>DATGTS010000077.1:0-26506 GCA_035301745.1 Candidatus Avamphibacillus sp. | reverse complement strand
GGGATTAAGTGTTTAAAATGCCATTCACTCTCTGTAATTTTAAATGAGAGAAAATGCGTTTGCCAGAAATGTGGATATGCTGAGTTGATGTCAAGAGCTGTATTAAGAAGCATTAAGGAATTTAAAGTTTTATTTCCCAATGAAAAAATCACCACTAACATCATCCATGATTGGTGTAAAGTAGTAAAATCAAAAAGAAGAATTCGAAATGTTTTAAGAAGTAATTTTGATAATGTGGGTGTTCGACAGTGGACGTATTATGAATGATATTTAATTCTGCATTGGGGGCTAATGATTTGAAATAAAGTAGGTTAATCTTAGTTAAGATACATACTAAGGTACGTTATAAGTTGAAACTTTTTTATCGATGAAGACCTCTAATGTGGAAAACTAATTTGATACTGGTCATCATCTTTTTGATGAAGATCGCTAATGAGGAATTTTGATTTAGTACTGGTTATCATCCCCTTGATGAAGACCTCTAATGGGACAATTTAATTTAGTACTAGTCATCATTCCCAGGCCAATAAGCAAGGATTTATGTTGGACTCCGATCTTTATCTACAACGATGACCTAAAATCAAAACAAATTAAGTATAATTTTTTTACGAGTTTAAAAGCTTGAGATTTTATTATATATAAGTTATTATATAGTTAACAATAACATATCGATTTCATCTTCGGGGCAGGGTGTAAATCCCGACCGACGGTAAGGAGCAGTTTTTGTTCTAAGTCCGTGACCCGCGTGTATGCGCGGTTGATCTGGTGAAAGGCCAGAACCGACAGTTAAAGTCTGGATGGGAGAAGATGTAAGCTGAAAAATTGGTGCAGATGTACCTTTATTTTCTATGAATTAATTTTACATACCCTAAAGCCCCCTATGCTGGCTTTAGGGTTTTATTATTTTTCATAGAAATAGGCTTATCCTTCATCACGAGATGTAAATCGATAATTAAGATGAAGGGGGAAATTGATGATGCAATCAAACAATCAATCATCAAAACTATTAAAAATGATTATTTTAGCTTTACTCGGTGCTATTTCACTAGTATTATTGTTTTTGAATTTTCCGTTGCCTTTTTTACCACCCTATTTAAAAATTGATTTTAGTGAGGTTCCTGCACTTTTAGCATCACTTATTTTTTCACCAATTGCAGGAGTAATCGTTATAGCTATAAAAAATATACTCTATCTGGCTATTGGTGGAGGAGAACCCGTGGGGGTTGCGGCTAATTTTCTGGCTGGGATTTTATTCGTTTTACCAGTTTCCATTGCCTATCATAAATTTAAAGGTGTAAAAAGTATTGTTTCAGGACTTGTTATTGGAACAATTATTATGGCGATTGCGATGAGCGTACTAAATTATCTAGTCTTATTACCAATCTATGCATGGTTTATGGGTATGGAAGAGATGAAAATAGAAAGTGTGAAACAAGTAGCTGTATTATATGGGGTGCTCCCATTTAATATCATAAAGGGAATTATTGTTGGTATGCTATTTGTACCATTATTTATAAAAATGCGTTCTTGGATTGAACGAAAACAAGCAAATATAGTTTAATAATGAAAAAAGCCAACTTTGAAAAGTTGGCTTTTGTTATACTATTCTTCATCTACAAGGTTTCTGGCAGTAGGTTCAGCTTTAAGACGCTCGATAGGAATTTTCTTTATAGAATTCTCATTAAATCCGTATGTTCCTTGATTTGCATGGTGATTTTTAAGAATCAGCTAATTCACTTAATGCCTCTTGTGGATTGTCTGAGTTTTCTTTTGAAAGTTCCGTTTTTATCTTTTTGTTCATATCCACTAAACGGCCTTTAAAATAATTTAATTGATCTGTGTTAAGTGAGTATTAGGCATAGTACATTTCCTTTCCTGAGGGTTTACTATTAATAAAGACCCCATCCCCCAACTATATCTATTATAAATTAACCTCTTTTAGATACTACCCCAATGGTACATCTTGAAACACATATCAAATTTCCATTTTCGTCCGTTATATTAACTTCCCACACCATTGTACGTTTTCCAAGATGAAGTGGCGTTGCTTTTGCAGTGACGGTGCCATCTCGTTTGCTTTTGATGTGGTTAGCATTAATTTCCATACCAAATACAGCTTCTTTCTCTGTGTCTACAAGGGAAGCAGCTCCTACACTTGCAGCTGTTTCAGCAAGTGCCACACTCGCACCTCCATGTAAGAAGCCAACAGGTTGGCGAGTGCGCTCGTCAACAGGCATTGTCATCACAACTGATTCCTTGTCTACAGAAACCAATTCCATTCCAAGTGCACTCATTAATGTATGTTCCACTTTTTATTCCCCCTTATTCAATCCTTTAAATATATGCTATATTTTAAAAGAAAGTACTAATTAAAAGTGAAATACCTAGTAGAAAACCGTAAATTGTATTATGTTTTCCTGTTGCAGCCATGGCAGGCATCATCTCAAGTGGACGCGTTTTTCCTTTAAATTTCTTTATTACATCCATCGCTTTGAAAACGCCAATAAATGTGATGACTGACCAAATTGGCAACATACCTAAAATGATATAGATTGCGGTTAAACCATAGGCAGTGATAAATAATAGTCCTTGAAAACGAACGGCATTCTTTCTTCCAAGTAAAATAGCAATCGTTTTTCTTCCGCCTTCTTTGTCATTATCTAAATCTCGAATATTATTGGATAACATAATAGTTGCTATAAAAATTGCAATAGGAATCGAAATCAAAATGACGTCTGCTGTTAATTCAAGAGTTTGTATATAATAACTGATTCCAATAATTACCGTTCCCATAATAAAACCTGAAAAAAGTTCCCCAAAAGGCGTATAGGCAATTGGCAATGGACCACCGGTATATAAATAACCAATTAACATTCCGGCTGAGCCTATAACAGCAATCCACCAACTTGATTCAAGACAAATATATATACCAAGTAAAATGGCAATACCAAAGAATATGAACGCGAGATTTAATACGGTTTTTGGAGCAATATTATCTCTGACAATTGTTCCTCCAATGCCAACCGAATCCTCTTTATCCAACCCACGAACATAGTCGTAATATTCATTGAACATATTTGTTGCAGCTTGTATTAAAATAGAAGCGACTAGCATTGCTAAAAATAAACCTAAATGAATGATATCTTCTATATATGCAAACATTGTACCAACAAAAACTGGTATGAAAGAAGCTGTGAGCGTATGAGGTCGAAGTAATCTCCACCAAACTTGCATCCCATCTTTTTCATTTAAAGCATGTCTTACATTATTTTTCGTTGAATCCATGTGCTTTTCCTCCCGAAAACTCTATATCATACTAATTTTATGGAAATAACTTCAACATGTCAATTGAATTTACAACATTCGAAATGGCATTTCTTGAGAAACAATGTAAAAGAGAATAAAATAGATAGGGGTATAAGTACAAAAATGGAAGAAGTGTAACAAAGTGATAAGTTTATCGATATTTATTATACAGCATATTTATTCGATATGGAGGCTTCTTAAATGTTAGATGTGGAAGATAGGCAGCTTGAATCAATTTTAAATCAACTGATGGAAAAACATAAAATAAATGAGTTTAAACAGTTAATTAGTGTCACAAAACAAGTAGAAAATACGGACGTCCTAAGTTTTTTTGCAGCAGCTAAGAAAATAGCTTCTACACGTACCTTTTGGACAAACAAAATGGAAGACTTTTCAATTGTTGGAGTTGGAAATATCGAAGAAATTCGAGTGACGAACAATCGTTATGAAGAAACGAACAGAAAGTGGAAAATCATTCAAGAGGAAGCAGAAATTCACAATCCTTATTCTATTCCTGGAACTGGGCTAGTTGCTCTAGGTGGGATGTCATTTGATCCCAAAAAGCCTAAATCAAGTTTATGGAAGAATTACTTGGACAGTCAGTTTTACATTCCGGAATTTACGTTAACCAAGTATAAAAACTCTTTTTATTTAACAACCAACCTTATATTATCCAGCAAGGACTCCCCAAGCAGTCTAGCAGAAGAGATACAAAAAAAAGAACAATATTTATTAACCGCTAAACATGAGGAGCAATCGGGGTTAAAAGTTGTAAATAAAAAAGAAATTGAACCTGAGCAGTGGAAAAAAGCGGTACACCAAGCTCGGGAGGAAATTCGAAACGAGAGACTTAAGAAAATTGTTATGGCTAGGGAATTACGCTTAAAGCTTTCCAAAAAAGCAGATATAACAACAGTACTAGAGAACCTTTTAACTACGCAACCTAACAGTTATGTGTTTGGATTTGAACATGGTGAGGATTGTTTCGTAGGAGCAACACCAGAACGATTGGTAAAAGTAGAAAAAGAAAAAATGCTCTCCATGTGTTTGGCAGGTACTGCACCAAGAGGGAAAACAGAGGAAGAAGATAATGATATAAAGCATCACTTGCAGCATGATGAAAAAAACTTGCAGGAACACGATTTCGTTGTGCAAATGATTCGGAAAAGTATTGAGAGTGACTGTACAGAAATCGATATTCCAGAAAAGCCTATTGTACGACAGTTGAAAAATGTACAGCATCTTTACACTCCAGTTGAAGCGGTGCTTCATAAAAATGCAAGCATTTTTGATATTGCAGAGAAGCTTCATCCAACACCTGCACTCGGAGGGACACCTACAGGAGAAGCTTTAGCCTTTATTCGGGAAAATGAATTGCTTGATCGAGGATGGTACGGAGCTCCAGTCGGATGGATCGATAGCAATGATTATGGTGAGTTTGCTGTTGCGATTCGATCAGGTTTGATTCATAGAGATGAAGCTTCATTATTTGCAGGTTGTGGAATTGTTGCAGATTCAGACATAGAAGCGGAGTATAAAGAAACACAGGTGAAATTTTCACCAATGCTCCATGTATTAGAAGGAAACATAGATAATATTTGACAGTTCAGGGGGAACAAAAGTGAAACATACAGAAGATTTAACTAGATATATTGCAGGCTTTATAGATGAACTAGCAAAAAGTGGACTAACAGATGTCGTTATCTCGCCTGGATCACGTTCAACCCCACTTGCTATGACAGCTTTAGAACATCCGGATTTAAAAGAATGGATTCTTATTGATGAACGTTCTGCAGCATTCTTTGCGTTAGGAATGGCAAAACAAACGAATCGACCGGTTGCCTTGATTTGTACCTCGGGAACTGCTGCAGCAAATTATTTTCCAGCAGTGGTAGAAGCGTATTATAGTCAAGTACCACTGATTATTTTAACAGCTGATCGACCACATGAATTAAGAGGGATAGGAGCCCCACAAGCAATTGATCAAATTGAATTATACGGCAATTATCCAAAATGGTTCCATGAAATGGCGTTACCTGATAGTACAGAAGAATCTCTTCAATATGCAAGAAGTAAAGCTTCCCGGGCATTTAGTCTTTCGAAAATGGAAAATGCAGGACCTGTTCATTTGAACTTTCCATTGCGTGAACCGCTTACACCTGACTTTAGTTTAGAAAATTTATGGGGAACGACACAAAATTATGCATATCATCCAGTCTATAATGGAGCAAAAAGGTTAACAGAAAATATGCTTTCATTCTTATTCGAGAAAATTCATTCGAAAAAACGAGGACTTCTTGTTTGTGGACCACAAATAGATACCGGTTTAGCTCATGCCGTAACGGAACTAGCTCATGCTTGGGGACTGCCAATCATCGCCGATCCGCTTTCACAGATTCGCTCCGGTTACCATAACAAAGAGAATATTATCGAAGGTTACGATACTTTTTTAAGAGATGAAACTATTAGAGAAAAACTAGCACCAGATTTTATCATCCGATTTGGAGCAATGCCTGTTTCAAAAGCATATCTTTTTTATGTTCAAGAACATCGCGGTGTGGACCAATTTATCGTAGAAGCAGGGGAAAGACATCGTGATCATTCTGGAGTAAACAGCGAATTTATTTATGCTGATCCAACATTGTTCTGTGAAGATGCTTTAAGATTCATACCAAAGCGTTCAAACATCGACGAAAATTGGCTAATTCAATGGCAGAAAATGAATAAAACAACAAAAAAATATTTGCAAGCTGAAAGTGAGGACCGAGTTACAGAAGGGGAAGCAGTTCGTGGATTATTAGAAGTGATTCCAGAACAAAGCTATATCTATGTTGGCAATAGTATGGCGGTGCGTGATTTGGATACTTTTCTCACTACTACGGATAAAGATATTCGCATATTAGCAAATAGAGGGGCAAATGGAATCGATGGGATGGTTTCCAGTGGTCTTGGAGCTGCAGCAAATGCAGAACACCCAGTTACGTTACTGTTAGGAGATCTTTCTTTCTTCCACGATTTCAATGGCTTACTTGCATCGAAACATTATGATTTAAATCTTACCGTTCTACTCATTAATAATGATGGTGGTGGAATTTTTTCATTTCTGCCACAGGCTAAAAACGGGAAATATTTTGAGGAATTGTTTGGAACACCACTTGGTATTGAATTTAAACAAGGAATTGAGATGTATGGTGGTACTTATCATCTTGCGGAAACGGAAGAAGATGTAAAAGCTTTACTAAAAGATTCATATGATCAAAAAGGTTTAAACGTTATTGAAGTAAAAACAGATCGAACCGAAAATGCGAAGTGGCATCAAAATTTATGGAGTCAGATTCAGCAGGAAATATTAGAAGGGGAGGAGGAGACATTATGAGATTAACCATAAATGGAACATCTTATCATTATGAAGTTTATGGAAAGGGAATCCCACTTGTTTTGCTACATGGATTTACTGGAAGTACCGCCACGTGGTATCCTTTCATCAAGGAATGGCAGGATTCGCTTCAACTTATTTTAATCGACTTGCCTGGACATGGAAAAACAGGGGTGAGACAGCCCTTTTCTATGAAAGAATGCTGTGATGACTTAAAGGAAATATTTACGCAACTTGGATTAACTTCAATCAACTTGCTCGGTTATTCGATGGGTGGAAGAACTGCTTTATCATTTGCCATGTTTTATCCTGAGATGATTCAATCACTCATTTTAGAAAGTTCCTCCCCAGGGCTGAAAAATGCGACAGATCGAGTGAAACGCATGAAACATGATGAAAAATTGGCAAGTCGAATAGAAAGAAAAGGTGTGGAGGCATTTGTTGACTTTTGGGAAGACATTCCTCTTTTCCATACACAAAAAGGATTACCACTGAAGAAACAACAGGCCATACGCCAAGAACGTCTTGCTCAAACGAAAGAGGGGTTAGCTGCCTCATTGCGTTACATGGGGACTGGGTCACAACCAAGCTGGTGGAATAATTTAGGAGAAGTTAGCTTCCCTGTTTTGTTATTAGCCGGAATGTTAGATGAAAAATTTGCTGATATCAATGAAGAAATGTCTGAGCGGTTTATCAATTTTGTATTACATCTCTTTGTTGATACTGGACATGCAATTCATGTGGAACAAGACGAAAACTTTGGTAAGATTATAAAAGAGTTTATTTTAGCTCAAGAAGAAAAGTAAATTTTATTACATAAGGAGGAGTTTCATGACTGTAACATGGAAAAAGGTAAGAGATTATAAGGAAATTATTTATGAAAAATATAATGGGATAGCCAAGGTAACGATTAACCGTCCTGAGAAGCGAAATGCATTTACCCCACTTACCGTAAATGAAATGATCGATGCATTCGCTGATGCACGTGACGATTCATCCATTGGAGTCATTGTTCTAGCAGGTGCAGGAGAGAAGGCATTCTGTTCTGGAGGAGACCAGTCTGTTCGCGGTCACGGCGGATATGTTGGAGATGACCAAGTGCCTCGCTTGAACGTGCTTGATCTACAACGTCTGATTCGCACGATTCCAAAACCAGTAATTGCCATGGTATCAGGTTATGCAGTTGGTGGTGGACACGTCTTACACGTTGTCTGTGACTTAACGATTGCAGCGGATAATGCTATTTTTGGTCAAACTGGTCCAAAGGTAGGAAGTTTTGATGCAGGTTATGGTGCGGGATTACTAGCAGAGATGATCGGACAAAAACGTGCCCGTGAAATTTGGTATTTATGCCGTCAATATAATGCTGAAGAAGCTTATGAAATGGGAATGGTTAATAAAGTTGTCCCACTAGAAAAATTAGAAGAAGAAACATTACAATGGTGTTCTGAAATTCTCGAAAAATCACCTACAGCACTAAGGTTCTTAAAAGCATCTTTTAATGCAGCAACAGATGGACTTGCTGGACTTCAGCAAATGGGTGGAGATGCAACGCTTTTATATTATACAACAGATGAAGCGAAAGAAGGACGCGATGCATTCAAGGAAAAGAGAAAACCAGATTTCAATCAATTCCCTCGTTTTCCTTAAAATCAAGAAAAAGACACAAACCTTTGCTCACTTTTTGGCAAAGGTTTTTTATTTCAAATTTATTAAAAGAGCGAGGTTTTCAAATTATGAGCGAAACAATACCACATTGGTTAACAAAACAAGCAGATTTAAAGCCAAATGAAACAGCAATTGAATTTGTTAATGGAAGTACAATCACATTCAAAGAATTAAGTGATCAAAGTCAGTGTTTTGCAAGACAATTGGCGTTTGAAGGTGTTTCTAAAGGAGATCATGTTGGCATTTTATCAGGTAATCATGTAACGATGATTATAGCTATTCATGCATTAAGTTACCTAGGTGCCGTTGGGGTGCTGCTAAATACACGACTATCAACACGAGAACTACAATACCAGATTGATCATGGAGAGGTTTCTGTCTTGCTAGTTGCAAATAGTTTAGAAGAGAAAATGAATGAGTTACACGTTAAGAAGAAAAAAACGTTTTCCGATATTCAAAATCAATCTGAAAAAGAAGTAGTTCTACAAACTGAACTTACATTAAATGATCCGTTTACCATCATTTTCACATCTGGGACCACTGGTTTTCCAAAAGGAGTGATCCATACTTATGGGAATCATTGGTGGAGTGCGATAGGTTCAGCCCTTAATCTAGGTTTATCAGACCAGGATAAATGGCTCGCTGTCTTGCCATTTTTCCACGTGAGTGGATTATCGACATTTCTTAAAAGTGCTATTTATGGAATGCCAGTTTATCTGATGGAAAAATTTGATGAACAAATGGTTCATGATGCCATTATGCATAAAGGAGTGACGATTATTTCGGTTGTCACTGTGATGGTACAGCGCCTTCTTGAGAAACTAGGAACAGAAAAATATCCTGAAACTTTCCGTTGTATGCTATTAGGGGGTGGACCAGCACCAAAACCGATGCTTGAGGAAGCAAAGGAGTTAGGAGTCCCAGTTTTTCAGTCTTATGGATTAACGGAAACTTCTTCTCAAATTGCGACATTAAGTCCGAAGAATGCATTAGATAAATTAGGTTCTGCCGGAAAACCTTTAATCCCTGCTCAATTAAAAATTAAAGGTAAGGCACCGATGGAAGTTGGTGAAATACATGTAAAAGGTCCGATGGTTACGAAGGGGTATTTTAAAAATCCTAACGCTAATGATGCATCTTTTGATGATGGCTGGCTTCAAACAGGTGATTTAGGTTATTTAGATGAAGAAGGATTTCTTTATATGGTAGATCGAAGAAGCGATTTAATTATATCTGGTGGTGAAAATATTTATCCATCTGAAATAGAAAGTGTCTTATCTGGAATGGATGAAATAAAAGAAATCGGAGTGACAGGAAAAAAGGACGATATATGGGGAGAAGTACCAGTCGCTTTTATTGTAATGAAAAATGAAGAAGATTTATCTAAAGAAGAAATCGTTAAATATGCAACAGAACAATTAGCATCTTATAAGGTTCCAAAAGAGATTCACTTTGTTGAATACTTGCCTCGGAATGCTTCTAATAAAATAATGCGTCATAAACTTGTGGAATGGTTGTAGTAATTTATTACTTTTTGGGGAACGATAGAAACCGAGGTGATGGACGATGGAGAAGAAGACATACTACGTTAATTTGGGTTCTTTAGAAATTTCTCAAATCCAATATGCAAATAACAGCGTTTTTACTATACAAGCAACAGAGGATGAAGTACAAATGTTGCGTGCAAAATTAGACGATATGGATCGTGCTGATTTTGAAGCTTACGGACGAGCACACATACCTATTCTTGCATACCATAATGATGAATCCAATGATAAATATGATGCAGGGATAACAGAAGCTTTTCAAATGATTTATGATTTAGGTGATCAAAATACAAAAAAACATATTGATGAGATAGGTATTTTAGGTGACAGTCCTCTATAAGACAGTAAAGGATAAGACGTTAGGCATAGCTCTTATCCTTTTTTATTATGGAGAGTATAGGTAAAAATGTTTAGCATGGTTTAATTAAAGGAATAGTATACATAGGACAAGGGTATACGAAGGAGGAGGGTCATGAAAAACAAATTAACTTTCGGTATTATAGGTTTATTATTTATTATTTTTTGCATGCAACCAGTGCTTATATTTGCAGGATTTGATAATCAAGATAGTGATAAACTGTCTAAAGAATCAGAGACTCCAAGAAAAATGATCTCACATGAACAAATTGTAACATTAACAAGTAAATTTATGGAATTGATCGTTCAAGATATTGAGGAAGACTATAGGGTAGTTCATTATACGTCAAAAAATGAACTACTCAATGAATTTAAGAAAGTAGCGACACGTGAGGCAGCTGTTGAATACGTAGATTTTTATTTTGAAGAGAGAGAAAATGGATTATATATAATTCCGACGGAGACTCCACCATGGTTTGTTCCATATAATAGCTATGATGTGGTACAATTAGGTAATAATAAAATATCAATTAAACAAATAAACCAATCACCACTATATGGAAAGTATTCGATACAAATTGAATTCACGTATAGTAAAGAAGGTTGGAGAATTACACAAATTAAACATAATTAAATTTTAAAAGTAAAGGCTGTTGAATGATGTATATATTTACGGATTATTATAAAAATAAAGTAAAATTTTCTTTTTCAAATCACCCATTTTCCAAAGAACCAAAACATGTATGGGTGATTTGTCATTATGAGGATAAATGGCTTTTAACGAGTCATAAAGACCGCGGATTGGAATTTCCAGGCGGTAAAGTAGAGAGAGGCGAAACAGCAGAAGAAGCAGCTGTTCGAGAAGTAAAAGAAGAAACGGGAGGTATTGTTGGGCGATTATCATATATTGGTCAATATCTTGTGGAAGGAAAAGGTGGTACAATTATTAAAAATGTATACTATGCCTTGGTTGATGAGTTGACAAAACAACCGACTTACTATGAAACAAATGGTCCAGTTTTATTAGATGAAATACCTAAAGATGTAAAAATAAATAAGGAATATAGTTTTATTATGAAAGACGATGTACTTTCTCAAAGTTTGGATTACATATTAAAGATTAGAAAAGGTTAAGTCGTTTCAATCCGTGGAAAAGATTACCACGGATTGAAGTTTTATTAAACTCATTGCAACAACTATCTTTTACAAAAATAAAAAGAACTTTTTAAAGACTTATTTTCGAAAGATATTCCTTCTTTATTATTCTGCAACGAATTATCTCGTATGTTTGATCAGCCATTTTTCAATTTGCTCGACTATTTTATACATAATCGCTGCAAAAACAGCAATCAAAATTAAGCTTGCCATTACAAGTGTAAAATCAAATACTTGGAATCCATAGACAATTAAATAACCTAATCCATTGTTTGAAACGAGAAATTCACCGACAATCACACCTACCCAAGACAGACCAACATTTACCTTTAATGTCGAAATCATTACAGGCAATGTTGCTGGAAAAACAGCTTCCTTAAATCGTTGCCATCTAGAGGCACCAAAACTTCTTAATACCTTTTCATAATTAGGATCGACCTCGACAAAAGCTGAATAGACAACAAGTGTTGTAATTATAACAGAAACAAGAGCACCCATCGTAATGATTGCTGTATAGCCAGGTCCAAAAGCAACAATTATTATAGGTCCAAGAGCTACCTTAGGCATAGCATTCATAACAACCAGATAGGGGTCCATAATTTTAGAAATTCGATTGGAAGACCATAAAATAGTAGCAAATAAAATCCCGAAAATTGTTCCTAATAAAAATCCAATAATCGTCTCAATCAGAGTAATTTGTACATGACCTAAAAGAGTTCCTTCAGACAATCGGCCAATGATTAATTGAATAACTCTAGAAGGGGAGCTAAATAAAAGAGGATCGATCCAGTATAATTGACTAGCTACTTCCCACAGGGTAAAAAATCCAATGAAAATGATAACTTGCCATGTGTAGACAACTTTCTTTTCTCGTTTTACTTCATGAATATAATTTTTAAAAAGGTGTTGATCTTGATTCTTTGACATTACTTATCAACCCCTTCACTTCTAATGATTTCCAAATCATAGCATAATTTAGCGAATAAATATTTTTCTGAATTTTTATTTTTGGGGAGGAATGCAACACTAAAAATTTAAGAAACTGTTTCATTTTTATTTAATTCCTCCCATATTTTATCGAATAGGACTTGATATTTAGGGTGTCTCCTTACTCTAAATGGAATTTCATTACGAATTTCAATAGGTACTTCAAATGTTTTTTCAATCGTTCCTGGATTTTGCCCCATTAAAAGTATGCGATCGCTCATGGAAATTGCTTCTCCAATATCGTGTGTTACAAGGATTGCGGTTTTTTTATAGTCTTTTAGTAATTTAAATACGGAATTTTCCAATCTTAATTTTGTTTGATAATCAAGTGCTGAGAAGGGTTCATCGAGTAGGAGAATTTTAGGGTCAGTCATTAATGTTCTTACAAGTGCAACTCTCTGTCTCATTCCCCCTGATAAAGAATCAGGATAAGCGTCAGCAACATGTTGTAGGCCAACATCTCTTAAAAGATTTAGTGCCCTCGGTTTTACACTTTCCAAGTTTTCTTTATTAATTTTGGGACCGATTAAAATATTTTCCATAATTGTTTTCCAAGGAAATAAATAATCTTGTTGAAGCATATAACCGATTTCTAATTCGTTGTCACTAATAGGTTTATCATTAAGAAGAACATCACCAGAAGTATGTTTCATAATGCCGGCGACAATCGATAAGATGGTTGACTTTCCACAGCCACTTGGTCCTAGTAAAGAAATAAATTCACCTTCATTCAATGAAAATGACACGTTACTTAAAGCCTTTGTGTAACCTTTTTTTGAAAAATAATGGTGAGACACATTTTCCAAAGTGAGAAATGACATGTTTAGCCTCCCCCTCCTTATTCGTTCATCACGTCTTCAGCAATTTCTGTATTGACTAATTCCTCATATGGTACTTCACCAGGAAGTTCTCCTGCTTCATCCATGATTTCTTGTAGGTTTAGCCACTCTTCTTCACCAAATAATGGGTCTGTTGCAAAGGATTCTTGCTCTTTATAACGATTCATTGAAGCTGTTAAAATATCTAAATCTGCATCTTCAAAATAAGGAGCAATTACCTCGGCAATCTCTTCGGCACTGTGTTCTTCCACCCATTGCTGTGCTTTATAAACGGCACGTGTGAACTGTTTAATTGTTTCTTCGTTTTCATCCAGAAAACTATCTTTTGCCATGAAAACAGTATATGGTACTTTTCCAGATTCTTCTCCAAATGAAGCAATAACATGCCCTTTACCTTCTTTCTCAAAGACACTTGCGGTCGGTTCGAATAACTGGACGTATTCAGAATCACCTGAAACAAATGCACCAGGAATATTTTCAAAATCAACATTTTGCAAGAGATTTAAATCAGTTTGTGGATCTATACCATGTTTTTTCAAAACAAATTCTCCTACCATTTGTGGCATTCCACCTTTACGTTGACCCAAGAAGGTACTGTCTTTTACATCTTCCCATTCAAAATCAGGTTTAGGCTCTTTTGCTACTAGAAACGTTCCATCTGTTTGTGTCAATTGAGCAAAATTGATTGCAATGTCTTTCGAATCCTGTCCGTAAACGTACATCGATGTTTCTGCCCCAACTAAAGCAACATCTGCTCCATCAGATAATAAGGAAGTCATTGTTTTATCTCCTCCCCAAGTAGTTTGCAATTCAACATCTAATCCTTCTTCTTCAAAAAATCCTTTTTCAAGGGCAACATATTGTGGCGCATAAAATACCGATCTTGTTACTTCAGCTAGTTTAATTGATGTTTTTCCCTCATCATCTACACCACAGGCGGTAATGAGAAGAATAAGTAAACTAAATACTGAAATATATTTTAAAGCTTTCATAATACTTCTCCTTTCCCTATCCATTGTCAACTCTGTTTCATCACATTTTATGCGAAAGAAAAACATGTGTGAATGCCTATATTTTTATTCTTCTTTTCTTTGCTATGATAAACTTAGAGTTGGTGAAAATGAATCTTAGCTGAAAATTAAGGTTGATACCTATTGACAACAAGGAAGGGATGACAATGAAATTAAATAAAATACTACCAATTCTTTTTATCATTATGTTTTTAGTCATGGTAGGGTTTGGGATTATTATTCCAGTACTTCCATTTTATGCAGAAGAACTTGGAGCCTCAGCGACAGAACTTGGATTATTAATGGCTGTCTACTCTTTGATGCAATTTATATTTGCACCGATGTGGGGACGTATTTCTGATCGGATAGGCCGGAAGCCAGTCATTCTCATTGGCATATTTGGGCTTTCTTTATCATTTTTCATGATGGCTCTGTCAACACAGTTATGGATGCTCTTTGTTGCTCGCATTATAGGGGGGATTTTATCGGCTGCGAATATGCCAACTGTAATGGCTTACGTTGCGGATATCACGACAGACGAAGAACGTGGAAAAGGTATGGGGATCATAGGAGCGGCTACTGGACTTGGATTTATATTTGGACCGGCAATTGGTGGAGTTTTTACAAATATTAATTTACATACTCCTTTTTATATATCTGGGATTGTTTCGTTACTTACAATGATTTTGGTATTGATTATTCTAAAGGAATCTATTCATTTATCAGAACAAAAACCTGTAGTCGAAAATAAATCGTCATTGTTAAAAGTTTTCAGGGGACCACTTTCCATGTTATATTTTCTACAATTTTTCATTTCTTTGTCTTTGGCGGGACTAGAAGCAACGTTTGCCTATTTTGCAGCAGAAAAAGCAGGACTTGATGCTGTTACATTGGGGTATATTTTTATGATTATGGGACTTGCCAGTGCTGCTGTACAAGGATCGATGGGGAAATTGACGAAAAAATTCGGAGAAACAGTTATTATTCAAGTGGGTATATTCGTTTCGGCAATTGGTTTCGGATTGATTCTTTTTACGCAAAATTTTTCCACAGCAGCAATTTTTCTAGCTATTTTTGGCGTTGGTAATGGGGTTATCCGACCGAGTGTATCTTCCCTGTTAACGAAGGCATCTAAAATAGGACATGGGGCTGCGACAGGATACTTATCTTCATTTGATTCACTAGGAAGAATAAATGGCCCTGTGCTGGGAGGATTTTTATATTCTATTTCAATTGGTTTACCTTATATTTCTGGCATTATCTTATCCTTATTGGCTTATTTCCTTTTTAGAATTTATGTAGCAAAGTCAAATATGGTAGACAGACACAAGGCCAAAGGATAGAAGAAAGATGACAGTAAATCTTTATGTTTTCTCGAAAAGATTATCTTTTTCCACAAGGTTAAAGCATAGGAGGGGGTAGGGCGCGCTTCCTATTCCTTTACTTTCGTTTATTTCATATAAAGTTAGCTGCTTTTTATGTTATTGAATTTAAACCAATAACCAATCACCTAAAAACTTCTAAAAATCCGGTGATAAATACTTTAATCGGTGTTTATTTATCTAAATAAGACCTTCGATTTAATATTTCTAAAAATAAAAAAGCCTGAAAGATAACAGAAAATAGAACTTCCAGGCTTTTATCCTTCCGTAGTACGACTTGCGTGAGTTTTTTCTAGGGTACCGTAACAAATTTGTCGGTACCCTAGAAAATATCTTTAGATCAGTTCTTTTTTTATTTTAAAAATATTTATCAGCTAAAAGTTCTGCTGTACGTGTTGCAAGTGCCTGGGTAGTAGCAGTTGGATTCGGCCCTCCAAGGCTATTATAATCAGCGCTATTGTCAGCAATATAAAGGCGTTTCACCTGATACGCTTCGCAAGATGTATCAACAACAAAACCCATTCGCATGGTACTTTGTAAGTGTATGAAGTAATTCGGTGGGAGATCTGTTCGATGGACTTTTTTTGCCCCTGCTTTTCGTAAAATATCCGTGGCGATTTTAGCTAATTTCTCTCTTCTTTGTTTTGATTTTTCACTCGGTGTATAGTGTACCCTTGGTACCGCACCATGCTCATCTTTAATATGGGGATCCAGTTCAACTCGATTTTGGTATTGCACTTCATCATCTGTAATAACAGAAAGGGTGAGTGACTTTCGATAGCCATTCATCGCTTCTTCCAGCTCCGAACTGACAAGTCTCCCTCGTTGATCCCACATATCTGAATTCGAATGATGAAGACGATTATATCCAGATTGACTAAACCCAAATAGAGGTTGAACAGTTAGACCTGGACTTTCTCCGATAATTTCAATCATACCAAGACCAGGATAATCAAGCCGGGCCGATGAAGTATGACCGACAAATGGATTCACTGATGGGCTGCCCACAATATCCATTAATGTTTCTTCATCAAATGTTCCTGTAACCATATCCATATAATGATTTGTCAAACCACGGCCAACCCATGGATTATAAGGCAAATCAGAATTTAACCAAAGTCGAGGTGTTTCGATACATCCAGCTGCCATCACGACTGCTTTTGCACGACATTCTTCGATTTCACCTGTCCATGTATCCCGAATTTGAACCCCAACTGCTAATTGGTTCCCATCGGGCTTTTTTTCTGTTAATACCTTTGTAACAAAAGTATTTGGCCTAAATGTCACATTCCCTGTTTTCATCGCTAGTGGGACATAGCTAACATTTGTAGAACGCTTCGCCATTTTTTCATATGTTGGCCCGTAAGGACATCCCTGACCACAATGACCACTTAGTGTACATCCTTCCATATGGCTTAATTCTTCCATAGAATAGGTAGGATCCATTAAATGCTTATTTGGAGCTAGAATGGCATTTGGTTGTGGTCTGTAACCTATGGTTGTTGCATCTAATGTTTTATTTAGGGTAAAACCTGCCTTTTCTGCACCGAAATAAAAAAGTGCATCTTTCGTTGTCGTTGGTGCAAATTCAACTGGTAAGGTAGCTTCTACTTTTTCATAATAAGGAATGAGTTCATCATAACGAATCGGCCATTCGTTATTAATCGCATCAGGAAATGCACGCGGGGAATTAGCATAGTAATGAAATGTTGAGCCCCCAATTCCTGTACTTTGCCATAAAATCGCCCGATCAGGAATATTTCTGTACCAAGGGGTTCGTCTCCGGTCTGCCGCTCCCCAGCGAAATTTGCCACTAATGAAATCATTCATATCATTTTCCAGTCTTGTTAATTGGCTTCGGTAAAGTGAACCATCCAAGTCTCCTGGATCAGAACTTTCATTCACCTCACCTCGCTCTTCATTAGGTTCAGACCATTTTTTATTTCCATACCAAGGACCTGCTTCAAGGACTAATACGTTGATTCCTAATTCTCCAAGTTCTTTAGCAATAACAGCTCCGCCACCACCAGCTCCAATCACAATTACATCAGGATCTGTTTTCATTTGCCACCCTCCACTTCTTCCAGTGTTAATAAAAAGCCTCGAAATGCTCGATAACCTAAAGACACCCCAGGATATGTTACTTGCTGCCAACCTGGAGGAAAATATTCGAGTCGGCGGTTGCTTGGTGGATTTAACCGTGTAGATCCATAAGCTGGCCATTCTGAATAGTAGCCAAAAATGGAAAAACGATTTAATGCATCCGTTACAAATTTGACCATTCCAGCATTATTTTGAAAAGGGGATGGCAATAAGTAAAGATCGATATTAAGATTCTCTAGTAGGGATAATGTTCGAATACGATCTTCCCTGGAAAGGTAAGAAAACATTTTTCCTTCAGTAAATAGACTTTGTGAATAGGCTTGTGCTTGATGAGCATTTACGAGATGAATAGCGGCGACATCTAACATGACTGCTGTAGGATAAGCAAGAGGAACAACTTTATGATGTACCTGTTTCTGAATTGAAATGTTGTGATTTAAACCATAGATGACATATTCATGAACCCCTATGTCCTGTGCGCTAAAAGGGGGTCCATATCCTTGCTTGTTTTCAGATGGCAATAAGGCATCGACCAGGGCCTTAAAGCTTGCCTCTACATAATTTTGGTACCGGGTATGTAGACTAATAACATTTCACCTCTTTCTAATTTAGCAAACTATTATTACTGTATTTTAAGATTTTATTATTTATGCCATAATCGTGGAGACGTTAACTGTAGTCTTTACTAAATAATTTAAAAGGGTACTGTAGTATGCTAAGGCAGTAGGTAAATGTTAATTACTCCTTTTAAATGGTAAGTATTGGGTTGCTGTCAATAGATTAAAAACAATATGATAAAAGAAATAAACCAAAAAAATCACTTTTTCCTTATAAAATGAACTAAATTCTTCATTTTATGCAATGTTAGGTGAAACGCTTCTCTCAAAATATTATAGACTTTTATCCATGATGAAAGTGTCTAAATTCATTGCAGTTGCATATGTATGTATGGGATGAATTTTTAAGAAAGGAAAAGGTGATGATACATTGGATAAGGATAATTCAAGACACTATAAGAAGCATGATGAAAACGAGAAACAGGAGCAATTGGATAAGTACCGGGCTAAAAATACTGGCCCAGGCGAGAAAATGACAGATGATGCAGGGTTTAAAATTTCAAATGATCGGTGGTCATTAAGAGCAGGAAAGCGTGGACCAACATTATTTCAAGACTTTCATTTTTATAGAAAACAATCCCATTTTAGCAGAGAACGCATACCAGAAAAGGTGGTTCATGCACGAGGTGACGGGGCATATGGAGAATTTGAATTATATAAATCGATGAAACATGTTACGAGAGCTCACTTTCTGCAAGAACCTGGTACTAAAACTCCTGTGTTTGTTCGGTTTTCCAACTTTATCGGAAGTAAAGGTTCCAAGGATACAGCAATCGATATACGTGGTTTTGCAACGAAGTTTTACACCCAAGAAGGAAATTATGATATGTTAGCACTCTCATTTGCTGTTTTCGCTATTATGGATGCCATGAAATTTGCAGATTTTACCCATGCGGTTAAACCGAATCCACGTACTGGCGTTCCGCAAGCCACTGTCGCCCACGATAATGCCTGGGACTATATCGCCAACAACCAGGAAATTGCTCATTTTATTATGTGGTTGATGTCCGGTCGAGGTCGTCCAAAAAGCTGGCGTATGATGGAAGGCTGGCCTGTCAATACATTCCGTTTTCTGAATGAACAGGGTAAATCAACTTATGTCAGGTTTGTATGGAAGCCAGTGCTAGGTGTCCATTCCTTGTTGCTTGATGAAGCGAACATTATTGGCGGGGTAGATCCAGACTTCCACAGGCGTGATTTACATGAGGCCATTAACCGTGGGGCATATCCAGAATATGAACTCGGTGTCCAGCTGATTGCTGAAGAAGATGAGTTTAAATATGACTTTGACATTTTAGATGATACAAAACTGTGGCCGGAAGAAGTTATTCCTGTTGAAATCATCGGTAAAATGACGTTAAATCGACTCGTTGATAATCATTTTGCAGAAGAAGAACAGTCTTCATTTGACCCAGCAACGGTTGTTCCGGGAATTGACTTCACCGATGATCCGGTCTTGCAGGGAAGAGCATTTGCTTATCGAGATACGGATTATCATCGACTTGGCACGGCAAATATTAATTATATACCGGTCAACCAACCTATCGTTGAAAGGAATTTTAATCAACGGCAAGGCGTTGCGCGTCACCGGATTGATGTTGATTCCGTAAACTACCATAAAAATTCATTAGCTGGAAATACACCGGCAGAGACTCCTCCTGAAGAAGGCGGATATGCGCATTATCCAGAAAAAGTAGAAGGACATAAGACGAGAGAACGCCCAGGTGAGTCGTTCTATGATTTCTTCTCGCAGCCAAGACTTTACTGGAACAGCTTATCACCTGTTGAGAAACAGCACACTGTGGAAACGTTCAACTACCACCTTGGATATGTGAAAAGTAAGTCTGTCAGGCAGCAAGTTGTTGATATGTTTGCGAATGTAGATAAGGAAATGGCAACAGTGATTGCTGAAAATATTGGTGTGAATCCCCCAAGTAAAGGAAATGTTCCTGTTACAAAAAGTTCTCCTACTCTTAGTCTGGCCAATCAGCCGCATTATGCGTATACACAAAAAGTTGGGATTTTGATTGGTAATGGATTTAAAGGGGAAGAGGTAAAAAGTGTTATTAATACACTAAAAGAGTATGGCGTATTTATGGATGTGATCAGTGAAAAGCTTGGTACCGTTACAGGAGATGATGGTACAGAAATTAAAGTTGATAAGGGATTTGTTTCAACATACCCAGTCCTGTATGACTCACTTTATGTAGTAGGGGGAAGAGGTGATGCTTACGCTAAACTCCATCAAGACATTATGCATTTTGTAAATTCAGCATATAAACATTATAAACCTATTGGAGTAGCAACGACAGGAGAAAATTATATTCAAACCTCAGAAAAAAATAATTTAGCTGGAGTTGTTTTTGCTGCAGATAATCCAAACTTCGGGAAAGAGTTTGTCTCCGCGATTGCTAAACAACGTTTTTGGAATAGAACGTAGGTTAGAGAATAAAAGCTTGTTGCGCTTAATAAGTGTATCAAGCTTTTATTAAAATAGAATCATTGATATATCCTATTATTTATTACATAATTATAGGTGCAAATTATTATATAGGGGCTGATATAATGGAATTGAGGCAACTTGAATATTTTATGACTGTTTGTAAAACACTTCATTTCACTCAAGCAGCGGAAGAGTTATATATATCACAGCCATCACTAAGCCAGCAAATAAAAAAGCTGGAATTTGAAGTAGGTACACCATTATTTGATCGAATTGGTAAAAAGACAGCCTTAACAGAGGCTGGAAAAATTTTATTAGCTCATAGTCAGCGTATTTTTCACGAATTAGAACAAGCAGAGGCTGCGATTAGAGACTTGAACGGATTAGAAAGAGGCAACTTGACCCTCGGCGCTTTACTTACATGTGTGAACTATTTACTTCCACCTGCGATTGTAAAATTTAAGCAGTTATATCCGAATATTGAACTATCTGTCTTGGGACTGAAAGCCTCAGAAATTCATGAGAAATTACATGAAAATGAATTAGATCTAGGTATAGCATTTTTACCAATAATAGATGAAGACTTGGAGTCGATACCATTATTCACGGAAGAGCTTTCTTTAGCTGTTCCATTAAACCATCCTTTTGCAAATAGGAAGGAAGTGGAAATGGAAGAACTCAAGGACGCACAGATGATTTTATTGCCAGAAAGCTATTTTTTACGAAAATTGATAGATACGTATTGTTTAGAAATTGGCTTAACTTTGAAACCGACGCTTGAAATGACAACAATGGAATCTTTAATACAAATGGTTTCCGAAGGTGTTGGTGTAACCATCCTTCCTTCTCCTTATCTCGACTCTCTGAAAAATAATCAAATCGTTAAGGTCAATTTAGCCAATCCTACTCCACAAAGAGAAATTGGGTTTATTTATCGAAAGGAAAAATTTATGTGTCAAGCGACAAAGACGTTTATTTCTCAGGTAACAGATGCGAGTAAGTCTGTTACAGAAGTTAGTCAAGTATTACCGTGAAGTGAATGGAAATTGGATACTATAGAATCGTTTTGGATTAGCCTTTAAGTTAACCTGTGATAAAATGAGACGAGGATATTTTTTCATAGGAGAGAAATAAAATGGAAACTGTAACATTGTTTAAGGAAAATTATCATGTTGAATTAAGTGATGTAGATTTTAAAGAATCTTTAAAGCTTAGTGCGTTATTTAGTTATTTCCAGGATGTAGCAAATTTAGCTTCAATTAATCTTGGTTTTGGTATTCATACGTTGGAACAAGAGCATGGAGTTGCCTGGGTACTTATGCGTATGAGGGTAGATATTATTCGAAATCCCGTTTTAGATGAAGAAATAACGATAGAAACATGGCCATTGGAACCTAAAAAATTAGAATTTGGTAGAGATTACCTCGTCCGAGATAGGGATGGAAATATCATTATTCGCGCGGTTTCTTCTTGGGTAATTATGGATATAAAAGAGAGAAAGTTAAAGCGGGCAAAAACGATTGGTTTAACCTATCCGGAAAACATAACCGAAAGGGCAATTGATTGCAAACTCGGTAAGCTGAAACATTCTGGAGAGCTAGATGTTTCCTATAAAAAAGTTATAGGTTATAGTGATATTGATTTTAATGGACACCTTAATAACTCCAAGTATGTTGACTATATTATGGACTGTTTTGATTTGGAGGAACATAAGAAATATGATGTAACTTCGATTGAAGTAAACTTTATGAATGAAGCATTGCCTGGAGATGAAATTATGTTATATCGAGATGTTTCCGCACTAAATTCAAATCTGATTTACGTGGAAGGTTTCAATGAAAAAAATGGGCGTATTGTATTTAAGGCCCAGCTTAAAATTGTTGAAAAAAATGAAGTAAGTAGTATGTCCTTTAATTAATGGGTACAATATGATTTTGTAGGAAAATTACAATTCTTTCTCTGGTTTGTGCAAACAATAAACTGTTCTATCATGGAAATAACGATATAAAATTTTTAAAGACGAAGCATGCTGATTGGCGTTTCGTCTTTTTATTTGATTTAAACTAATTGTCTCTTAAAGTCATACTGTAAATTCAGTCGAAATCTGTCAAATTTTAGTTCACGCTATATAAAATAACATAAAAAATTCCTTCTATGATTTACCATATCTTACCTAATTCAATACGTTCAAAGGGATTAAAGTTCAGCGAATATGGTTCTTTTCTCCCTTATTTTATAGATCTTATATCATAAAAAATATCGAAAATGACTAATGTATTTAACAAAATAAATTTTAATGAAACTATTGATTCATTTATTAAATAACCTAAATGATAGTTGGTAGTTTTTAGGTTTTATATCCTCCGAAATGAATCTATTCTTCCCTCTTTTTTCAAAATCTATCGACTAATTACCTAAAAAAACGACGTGAGATTACTGGTATTAATTAACCAATTTCGAAAAATCAAATTAATCCAACTAAATTCGACAGTGTTTTACCTAATTATCTATTATACTTGAATTGAGTTTAGTAGATAAAAGGTAGTTATGACATGGAATTTTGAAGACGCTACAAATTATAATGGTGATTCTTTATATAGTTACTTATGAAGTAACATTTTACGAATTTTATTTCTAAAGATAGCAATACCTCTCTATGAGCATGTCATAACAACTGGAGGTGGTTTATGGCGAACTGGAAAAGTATGAAGCAAGTTAAACTATGAATCTATGAAAGACTATCACCTTAATTGTGAGGAGGATAAATAATGAAAAAAATATGGAAAAAGATTATACCGTTTTTAGCTATCGTTCTGTTAATGGCAATGAATCCACCAACGGGACACGCAGATAAGATTGTGCAGTCGACGGAAGATTCACCTACAACTGGTTTTGAGGACAGAGATGGTGAAAATTGGACAACACTAGAAGAGGAAGCATCTTTTTTAGAGGAAGTCTCTGAGTTATCAGAACGTGTTACGTATACACAAGTTGGAACTTCTGTAGAAGACCGACCAATTTATATGGCAAAGGTAGGTTACCCTGCTCCGCCGTCTGATGAAGAAATTGCAGATGGGAGAAATGTATTGATTATGGGAACACCACATGGAAATGAACCAGCAGGACGTGAAATGACTCTAAAAACATTACGTAACTTGGCATTTAGTGAAGATCCTGAAACAATCGAGATGCTACGTGAGACGACGTTCTTGTTTGTTCCGACGCCAAATCCAGATGGAAGATATGCGAATACCCGTGGAAATGCATGGGGACTAGATAATAACCGGGATCATTTAAAACTTGAAACACCAGAAATTCAAGCGATTGCTAATGTATTGAATACATTTAAGCCAGATATTACGGTCGATGCTCATGAGCGCCCACGATCTTATGGTGATCCAGATGTAGAATTGTTATGGCCACGGAATCTAAATGTGGATGAGAACTTGCGTGAACTAAATATTGAAATGGTTGAGGACTATTTATTTCCCGATATAGAAGATGCAGGTTTTAGCACGGGGCTATACGGTACACCACCTGGATCTGGAAGCGGATCCGAACGCATTTTGCGAAATATGGGTGGTCTGCGTCATGGACTTTCTTTATTGATTGAAACCCCAGGAATGGCTGAGCCAAATGATCGTGTGGACATGCATATGGTAACAGTGGAATCTGTGTTGAATTTTTATCAGGAACGTTATGAAGATGTTGTGAACGTTGTTACAGAAGCTCCTGATCGTAAGGCAGCTGACGGGGAAAACCAGGAACCTTATTATTTGGATGGAACCCATGGCTGGGATGAAGCAGATTGGGTTGCAAAAGATCCGGCACCAAGCGGTTATTTACTTCATAAAAATCAAGTTGCAGATGTAAACAGACATATTCAATTGTTCTCTCTTGAGACAGAAAATATCGGTAACAATGGTGTATATATTCCGATGGCACAGCCAATGATGACTGTTATTCCACTTCTTGTTGACCAAGATGCCCAGTATCATGAAGCAGAAGGTTTAGCATTGTATCATGACACAAACCCGGGCAGTGCGGAAAATATGAAAAAACAAGTAGAACATTTTGAAAATCAAGGGGAATTCGCTAGCGAGGTAGCGGCCCGTGCCTTAAAAACACATTTAGTTGCTGTGGATCGATTTGAGGATCAATATGATGTTGAAAAAGTAATAAAACATTTGACCAGCTTGGAACCATTGCTTGATCATCAATTTGAAAATGAGCTGCTATCTGAAGCGGCATACGAGAATCTCTCCACTTATACGGAATTTTTACTGGAGAAGTGGGAGGTTTCATTTGATGCGAACAAAGCAATGGAACACTTGCAACATTTAAGCGTTGATATAGGCCCAAGAGTAACCGGAACAGAAGAAGAAAGGGAAGCAGCAGAATATATTCAAAACGAATTTACTAGCCTAGGGTATGATGTTTCCACCCAGGAGTTCGATATTAGTGGTGGAGAAAAATCACAAAACGTCATTGCAGTGAAAGAACCTGAAGGTGTGAAGAATCCTGAGATTGTTTATGTAACTGCTCATTATGACAGTGTTCCTGGCTCACCAGGAGCAAATGATAATGGATCGGGTACATCAACAGTGCTTGAAATGGCTAGAATGTTAAAAGATTATCCGACAGACAAAGAAATTCGCTTCATTGCATTTGGTGCAGAAGAAATTGGCTTAGTAGGTTCCACGCATTATGTCAGTCAGCTATCTGGTGATGAAATGGACAGAAGCGTTGCCAATTTTAATTTAGATATGGTTGGAACAGCTTGGGAGCCAGCTTCACAGCTTTACGTGAACACGGTTGACGGAGAAGCTAATCTCGTGTGGGATTCCGTGGAGTCTGCCTCAGATGAGCTTGGACATGACGATGATTTATTGAATTTGTATCAGTTTGGAAGGTCTGATCATGTTCCATTTCATAATGCTGGAATTGATTCCGCTTTGTTTATCTGGATGGAGCCTGGAACAGCAGCGCTGGAACCGTACTATCACACACCTCAAGATACAATTGAGAATGTTAGTCCAGAAAAAATACAAATGGTTGGTGATATTATCTCTTCCGCTCTGTCAAATCTTGTATTTGAACAAGAAACAAACCATATGTTGGATGAAGCATCTTAATGAAGGCATAAAAAAGGAGAGGCTTCGTTGAGAGGCCTCTCATGTTATAATTTAACCGTTTTTAACTTCTTCCATACTTGCTCCATGGTTAATATGATAAACTTGCTTATCTACAACAAGAGCTGGAACTGATTTCACACCAAGGTTTTCTGCTTCACCAATTCTTGAAGCATCTTCCTCAAAATGAACAATTTCAAGGTCCACTTTGGAATCATCTAAATATCCTAAAACCATTTTTTCTGCGTCCATACATACAGGACAACCTGCATGGTAAAAAGTAGCTTTTTTCATTTTTAAATCCCCTTTCAATAGTGACTTAACTATAGTTTAAAATGCTTTTGGCACTTTATCAATTACAGATTTCCTATGGTTATGATAGGTTTGGGCTATGATAATAGCCTATAATGATAAAAGAACGCCTATTTATAAAACTACATTCGTCAGCTTTGAAGAGTAAAAATTCTTCGCGATAATTTTCTATAAAATATCCCCCAAAGTATACTAAATATGGAATAATATAGTTACATAAAACACACTAAATCAGTATATTTTGGGGGAGTTTTAAGGTATGTTGACAAGAA
>DATGTS010000076.1:0-25617 GCA_035301745.1 Candidatus Avamphibacillus sp. | reverse complement strand
CGAACAATTATGTGGATGATATGAATAATGGCAAACCTGTTAGAGGTTTCTTCGATCAGTTTGGTAACATGATTGAACGACTTTTCCCTCAGAATAAGCGGTAACTTTTAGAAAGAGCGCCTAGGCTGGCGCTCTTTTTATAATTTGAACAGATAAAGTTTTACATACGAAATTAATAACCGATATGATAAACTGATGATACATAATATTTCTGGAGGGATGATCATGTCTGATAAAGCAATTACATATTTAGCGGAAAATAGAGAGCGTCTTTTAAAAAAATTAGATGAATTCTTGTCTATTCCAAGTGTAAGTACAGATTCAAACTTCAAAAACGATATAAAAAAAGCGGCAGATTTTTTAGAATCGTACTTACAGGAAATTGGATTTGAAAACATTGAGCAAAAGGATACTGGCGGACATCCATTAGTTTATGCAGAGTATAATGGAGCAGGTGCAGACAAGCCAACGGTGCTTTTCTATGGTCACTATGATGTTCAACCAGTGGATCCGATTGATGAATGGGAAAGTGATCCTTTTAAACCTGAAATTCGAAACGATCGAATTTATGCTAGGGGTTCCAGTGATGATAAGGGACAAGTTTTCATGAATTTGGCTGTTTTTGAAGCATTGATGAAAACGGATGGAGAGCTTCCTTTAAATGTTAAGATTTGCATTGAAGGCGAAGAGGAAATCGGCAGTGAGAATTTATATGACATTCTCCATGATAGAAAAGATTTATTTGAGGCAGATTTTGCTGTTATTTCCGACTCAGGTATGGTTGCTAAAAATCAGCCAACGATTTTATATGGCTTAAAAGGATTTACTGGAATTGAAATAACGGTTACAGGACCAGATCATGACCTGCATTCCGGTATGTATGGTGGCGCAGTAAGAAATCCGATTATGGCTTTATCACATATTTTAGGTTCCATGAAAAATGAGGATGAAGTAATAACTGTTGATCAGTTTTATGATGGTGTTGAACCCCTTTCAGATGAAGAACGGAAATTAATTGAGCAAGCTCCTGGTGAGGATTTTGTAGAGTCAACAGGTTCACCATCGACTGTATCGGAAAAAGGATATACACCTGAAGAGCATACGATGGCACGTCCGACGTTTGAAATTAATGGTATTTATGGAGGCTATCAAGGAGAAGGAACAAAAACGATTATCCCATCATCCGCAACAGCAAAAATCACTTGCCGTCTTGTACCTGGTCAAGAACCAGATAAAATACAGCAGCTACTCGAGGATCACGTTAAAAGGGTCGCTCCAACAGGTGTAACCGTAGAAGTAAAAAAAGAAAAACTTTCATCTAAAGCATATAAAGTGGAACCGAATCACCCACTTATTAAAAAAGCTGCAGATAGTTATACAAAAGCGTTTGAGAAGGAAACGGTATATGTACGTATGGGTGGATCAATTCCAGTCGTGGAATGGATTGATGAAATTTATAACATCCCAATCGTGTTGCTTGGTTTTGGAACGCCAGAGGACCGGCTTCATTCACCAAATGAAAGCTTTCCACTGGATAGTTATGATAAAGGGATGGAAACATTAGTATATTATTGGAATTCCGTAACAGAAGGAGATATTTAAAAATATAGTTGCAAGGGGAGTGGAGACAAGTGAAAATAGCGGTTATAACAGGTGCCTCGAGGGGACTAGGTGAAGCAGTTGCAAAACTATTTTTGAAGTCGAACATTTCCGTAATCGGAATTTCTCGCGCTGAAAATAAAAAACTAAATCAGTTGGCCGAAGAAAATAATATTTTATATGAACATTACACGGGAAATCTGACAGAATTACAAGAAGCGGAACAAATCATTGACAAAATATCAGAAAAGCTTGATGAAATAAAGCCAACAACGATTTATTTAGTGAACAATGCAGCAGTGGTGAATCCTGTTCATCAAGCAAGTCGGATTAGCAATAGGGAACTAGCTAACCATATACAGCTTAATCTAACGGTCCCAATGATGGTAACAAATTCACTGTTGCAAAGTGCAAATGAACTAGAAGCAGAATTTATAGGGTTGATGATTACTTCAGGGGCAGCTGAGCGTCCAATCTATGGCTGGAGTGCTTACTGCAGCTCAAAAGCAGGTCTCAATATGTATACAAAAACAGTAGCACTTGAGCAAGAGGAACTAGCTACAAAACATAAAATAATTGCATTTAATCCAGGTATTATGGATACAGATATGCAATCCGATATACGAAAACATTCACACGAAGAGTTTATCGATATTGAACGATTTAAAGCATATAAAACAAATCAAATGTTAAGAAGTCCCGAGAAGGTTGCTGAAGTTATTTTTCCCATCTTAACAAAGGATGAGAACTTAATAAATGGTCATATATACAATGTAGGGAATTATTTATAATTTCACGACGAAAACACTAAATCTGAAGTTTACATAAAGATATGGTAAACTTTTAAAAGGAAAAAAGGTGTGTTTCTATAATTAGGAGTAGATTGGAAGTGAATTAAGTATGATTACACGAAAAAGTAAGCGTGAAGTTGAACAAATGCAAAAAGCAGCTGATATTTTAGTTGCTTGTCATAAAGAAATTGCGCAAATGATAAAGCCTGGCATAACAACCATGGAAATCGATACATTCGCAGAATCATTTATAAGAAAACACGATGCAATTCCTGAACAAATAGGTTTTAATGGATATGAATATGCAACATGTGCCTCCATCAATGATGAAATTTGTCACGGATTTCCCCGTAATGAGAAGTTAAAAGACGGAGATATCGTGACCATTGATATGGTTGTAAACTTTAAAGGGGCATTAGCTGATTCCGCATGGACTTATGCGGTTGGTGACGTTGACGAAAAGGGTCAGCATCTAATGGAAGTCACAAAAAAATCACTATATAAAGGGATTGAACAAGCAAAAGCAGGAAATCGTATCGGCGATATTGGTCATGCTATTCAAACATATGCGGAGGGTGAAGGATTTTCCGTTGTTAGAGAATTCACAGGACATGGCATTGGTCCAACGATGCATGAACCACCACATATACCACATTTTGGATCACCAAATAAAGGTTTGCGCCTAAAAGAGGGAATGGCAATTACGATTGAGCCAATGATTAACGAAGGAACTTGGAAGAGTCAAATGGATGATAATGGTTGGACCGCAAGAACCACCGATAAGGGGCGTTCTGCCCAATATGAACATACGCTTATTATTACAAAAGGCGATCCGATTA
The DNA here is from genome assembly GCA_035301745.1 of Candidatus Avamphibacillus sp. Taxonomy (GTDB): domain Bacteria; phylum Bacillota; class Bacilli; order Bacillales; family Amphibacillaceae; genus MSJ-26. The sequence continues at coordinate 22,388 of DATGTS010000076.1, read as the reverse complement.
TTTTAACAGATCAGGGCGAAGAGCGGTAAAAGGTTAAGGTGAAACTGGCTAATGACCGTTGTTCATAGAACAATGCAACAGCAATTGCTCCCGTATGGGGGCAATTGCTGTTTTAAGATTAATTTGCCTCTCCAAGATTACCTTACGAGTATGAACTTTCACTATAATGTTACGTAGAGCGCTCCAAGATTACCTTACGAGTATGAACTTTCACTATAATGTCACGTAGAGCGTTCCAAGATTACCTTACGAGTATGAATTTCCACTATAATGTCACGTAGAGCGCTCCAAGATTACCTTACGAGTATGAACTTTCACTATAATGTTACGTAGAGCGCTCCAAGATTACCTTATGAGTAGGAATACCCACTATAATGTCACTTACCCTTTTTTAAAAGAGGGTCCCTATAGAGGAAAAGTCATCAAGTAATTTGGCTTAATTCTTAGTAATTATCTTTCTTCCACTAAAAATAACCGTTATGATCGGACTTAATAGACAGAAAAACGCAAATGGTAAATAGGTGAGCACTGGAACGCTTAATACATCGGCGATAAATACACCACATACACTCCAGGGAACTAGGGGATTAATTACAGTTCCAGCATCTTCTAAGGTTCTTGATAAAGCCTTGTTTATAATGCCTGCTTTCTTATAGATTGGTTTAAACGTTTCTCCTGTTAGCATAATCGACAAGTACTGTTCCCCAATGAATAAATTAATCCCAACGGCAGTCGCAGCTGTTGATATAATAATCGAACGAGCTCTTTTTAATTTTTCCTGAATTTGATTTAAAATCGAAGGAATAACCCCCGTGACAAAGAGTAAACCACCAAATCCAAGTGCCAATATAACGAGTGAAATAGTAAATAACATACTTTCCACTCCACCTCTTGTCAATAGCTCGTTGATTGGTTCGAAATTTGTTGTAGCTGTATAGCCTTCAAACCAGATACCCCAAATTTCACTTAAGCTAAGCCCACTTGTAAATAGAGCAATCCCTGTTGCTGTAACCCCACTAATTCCTATGGAAATAAAAGCAGGAACCCTAAATGCCGTACATATTATTAAGATGATTAAAGGAATCCATGAGGTCCAGTGCATTAATCCAGTTTCAGTTAAGGTTTGTTTGTACATTTTTGTTTCCTGAAGTGACGCCGCCGTTTGATCAGGTGATAGCAGGACAAATAAAATAAACGATATAATAAAAGCAGGAATCGTCGTTAGGCTAATATGTTTAATATGGTCGAATAAGTCAACTTCAACAATTGTTGAGGCAAGATTGGTTGTATCTGACAATGGAGACATTTTATCACCGAAAAAAGCCCCTGAAACAATGGCGCCAGCAGTAATAGCTAAAGAAACATCCATTGCACCTGCCATACCAATAAAAGCTACACCAATTGTTGCGGTTGTTGTTAATGAACTCCCCATGGATACACCAATGATCGCTGTTACAGCAAAAACAATCGCATAAAACCATGTCCCTCCGATAAAAGTAAAGCCTGTATAGATTAACGTTGGAATTGTTCCACTTATCATCCAACTACTAATTAAAATTCCGATAAGAAAAAATAGAAAAACAGCACCCATTCCAGTTTTAGCACCCTCAACCATCCCTGTTTGTAAATCAGTAAATGTGACTTTGTTCATTAGACCATAAGCAATAAGAAAAAATATACCGATTAAGATTGGGATATGAGGAACCGTTTCTAAACCAATAATAAAATAACTGATCAACCCCACAATAAACAGAAAAATAAGAATAGATCCAAGTAAAGATGGATGGTGCTTTGGTTGAATTGGAAACATTACTTTTCCTCCTTTCGTTTTAAAATGATTATTTTTTAAATAAAAAAAAGCTTCATCCCTAATAAAAGGGACGAAGCTTATCTCCGCGTTACCACCCTAGTTGATGACCTGAAAATACAATCATCCACTTATAAAAATAAGTCCCTACAAACGAAATGTGTAATTTCCACATTCCCTGCCAAAGCTTTCACCACCCGCTTTGTCTCTAATTACTGCTTGGAAATATGTACTTCGCATTTCTAGACTCGTTAAATTTAAACTTTTAATATCAATGAATATAACTTGTTTTTAACCACATGTCAATAGGTGAATGACTAATTTCTTTTCTTAATAACAATGAAGTATCCACACTTATATCTTCCATCTATTATTCATCTTTGTAATATGATATAATAGTTTAAATTTTTCAACACAAAAAGGGGGAAGTGCTTTGATAGGACAATCACAAGCCACTACACAAAATACGAACCAATCGATTGAAATGATTAAAAAAGGCTTTGTTGTTGGTTTTCCAATTATGTTGGGGTATATACCGATTGCCATTACATATGGAGTTTTGGCTAAACAATCAGGAATGTCATTGCTAGAATTAACATTGATGAGTGCTTTCGTCTTTGCTGGCGCGAGTCAGTTTATGGGGGCGAACATGATAGCGGTAGGTGCTGGTGCAATAGAAATAATTATCGCTACATTTGTACTTAATTTTCGGCATTTTGTAATGAGTCTTTCTTTTATGAACCGATTAAGAAATATTTCCCTGCGCTTTAGAGCACCATTAACTCTAGGTCTTACAGATGAAACATTTGCCGTATCTTCCTTACATACCAAAGAAGCGAAAGAGGACAAGGGTGCACTTTTTTATGTAACATTATTTTTAACAGCCTACTTATCATGGGTAGCTGGCTCATTTTTAGGTGGGGTATTAGGAGAAATTATCCCTGAAAAGCTTGGTCAAAGTATGGGAATAGCCCTGTATGCGATGTTTATTGGGTTGCTTATTCCATCCGTTAAAAAAGAGTTAAAGGTTGGTCTTATCGCGATTATTGCCATGCTCATACACGTGCTATGTAGTTATGTATTTCACTTAAGTCAAGGCTGGTCTATTGTATTCGGAACGATTATCGGCGGTTTTTCTGGAGTGTTTTTATTGAAAGGAGAAGAAGAGCAATGACTATGTTACTTATTATTATAGGCATGTCTATTGTGACAATGATTCCCAGGTTAATCCCTGCTTTTCTTGTTGGAAAACTTGAATTCAAAAGTTGGATCGATCGATGGTTGAATGCAATCCCTTATGCAGCTTTAGGTGCGCTTATTTTTCCAGGGATTATGTCGGTTAAACCAGATGAGCCACATATTGGAGTTATTGGGGGAGTGGTAGCCATAGCACTTTCTGCTCTCGGTTTGAATGTTATTTTAGTTGTAGTTGGAGCCATTTTTACTGTTTTTCTTTTTTTAATATGATGAAAAGGGTATTATTTAAATTTTATACCTGTGGATAAGGTGGCATAAATGAAACAGCCACGTCTAGCTCCGACATATAGGATGTACTAGTACAAATGGTTGAGCAATGTGCAGTCACAGGTGGTGCTCTCGTGAAGTTGCTTCTTAGCTTGTAAGAGCACTTGTCTTTTGCTCAAAAATATATTTTTATTGCAATTTATCTAAAAGTTTAGGATAATAGAAAAAAGGAGCTGGGAGGCATGTTCTATGGAAAAAGAAAAAGTTATTTATCGTTTTAGCCGGTATAGTGGAAAAAAGATTTATGCTAGAAGAGAAATATCATATGAAATCCAGCTTGTGGCACGATTGATGTTAGATGAACTCTGTTTTAATTGGAACAAGAACAGGCTTCTGGAGAAAATCGATTGTGCATTTGAAGAAGGAAATAAAGAGAAATTTTTACGTATTAGCGAGGAATATAAGCAATACGTTTGGGAATAATCCTATAAAGTTGAAGTCGCTCTATTAGTGGGACTTTCCGTGATTTTGGTGTCGCAATAAAAAATTAGGAGCAAATGAAAAGTGCTCCTAATTTTGTGTCTTAGTTTTTAAATAATTGGGTTGCTATATTTATTTTCAAGTTTTAAATTCACTGCCATCCCCGTGTCATATGAGATATTACCTATTAAATTACGTAGTCTCTCTTTTGCTTCTTCACTTCCCTGATACCAGTATGTTAATACTTCATTCATAATTTCTGTACCTATCATTTTTGCTTGTTTATATAATTCATCAAAACTTTCTGTCCGTTTTTCATTTGTTGCTGAATGGTGCCAAACTTTTTTATTTGTATTTAAAAAATCCACATTTTTCTCAAGTGGGCGATAACAGTATGGAGATATGATTTGTCCGAGCATGGTATTTTTCCAGCCATAAGGGTCTGCTAATAATTTCAATGCTAATTTCATATGTTTATATGCATTTTGAATATATTTAGGTGTGGAATAGCTAACCTCTGGAAAATGTTTTTTAATCGTTTGATGAAGAAGTTTTGCAATATCTTTATCTAACGAAAAACCAACATCAATTTCTTTATAGACCGGAATTTTCCATGTTTCCAAATTATGATATTTTTTCATGATTAATGTATCAATATTAATCTCTAGTTTATGATGTTTAGCTTCGTCATATCCAGCATGATAATGAATAAATGGATGGGTGTGACGGTCCAAAATATGATGTGTAACAAAACCAAACACATATGCTCTAATTTCTTTTCGTTTACTTTTTGCAGATTCAATTAAATCCATTAAAAATGGCCCACATTTTTCTGTGTGCATTAAAGTGCCAATCCACTTAAGTGGATTATTTTTAAGCCATGGCCAAAAGTTATAATAAAAGAAAGGATCAGGTCCTTGAGCACCAAGTTTCATTAAGGCTTCTTGTTTGGCAAAAGGGTCAGGATTCCTTGTTGTATCTGCAATCGATTCACAAAAACAAATATGTGTCCACACGTTTGGCATAAAAATCCCCTCCCTTTAAAAATAAACTAATTAATAATGTTAGAAAAATCAATTATTATGGATTAGCTCAGTAAATAGTATATATGATATGTTGAAAATTTGGGTAATATATATCTACAGATTTATGACATTTACGTCTTTACCCATATATTACGGAAAAATTTTTGATTAAAGATGGGATATAGGAAATGTTTAATAAATTTGGTATAATAGAAAAAGATTCATAAAAGAAGTATGCATATGGGGAGGAAATACATATGGATTATCGCGTAGAACATGATACGCTAGGAGAAGTTAAAGTACAAGCAGATAAATATTGGGGAGCACAAACTGAAAGGAGTAAGCAGAACTTTCCAATTGGCAATGAAAGAATGCCAAAAGAAATCATCGAAGCATTTGCCATCTTGAAGAAAAGTACTGCAAAAGCGAATAGTGATTTAGGTTTATTAGAAGAAAAAAAAGCGGAAGCGATTAAATATGCAGCTGACCAAGTTATAGAAGGTAAATTGGATGATCATTTTCCATTAGTTGTATGGCAGACGGGAAGTGGCACACAATCCAATATGAATATGAATGAAGTACTTGCTTATGTAGGAAATCAATGGTTACAAGAGCAAGGAAGTGATTTAAAACTCCATCCAAATGATGACGTAAATAAATCACAAAGTTCCAATGATACATATCCAACGGCCCTACATGTTGCGGCTGTTTTAAAAGTAGAAGATAAAGTGTTACCAGCTATCAAGACGCTGAAGAATTCCATTAAAGCTAAAATGGATGCATTTCAAGATGTAGTTAAAATCGGACGTACACATTTACAAGATGCGACTCCACTCACTTTAGGACAAGAAATCAGTGGCTGGCATCGTAGTTTAGAAAAAACGGAATCAATGTTAACGGAAAGTGTCCAGCAGTTAAAAGAACTTGCAATTGGTGGAACAGCAGTTGGAACCGGATTGAATGCACATCCAGAATTTTCTGAGCGAGTTTGTGAAGCAATTAATGAAGTAACTGATAAAAGCTTTATTTCAGCAGCAAATAAATTCCATTCATTAACAAGCTATGACGAGCTCGTTTATACACATGGTGCATTAAAAGCTCTTGCAGCAGATTTAATGAAAATAGCGAATGATGTACGCTGGCTGGCAAGTGGACCACGTTCAGGAATTGGGGAAATTACGATACCGTCTAATGAACCAGGGAGCTCGATTATGCCTGGAAAAGTGAATCCAACACAAAGTGAAGCTGTTACGATGGTTGTTGCTCAAGTTATAGGCAATGACGCAACAATTGGTTTTTCAGCAAGCCAAGGAAACTTTGAATTAAATGTATTTAAACCAGTAATGGCCTATAATTTCTTGCAGTCATGTAATTTATTAGCGGATAGTATGCTTTCATTTGAAGAGCGTTGTGTCAGAGGTATTGAGCCAAATTATGAAGAAATTGAAAAACATCTGAAGAATTCATTGATGCTCGTAACAGCATTAAACCCTCATATCGGATATGAAAACGCAGCCAAAATTGCTAAAACGGCTTTTGAGGAGAAAGCAACACTAAAAGAAACAGCTGTGAAACTTGGCTTACTGACAGAGGAAGAATTTGATAAGTACGTAAATCCAAAAGAAATGACTTATCCTAAATAAAATAAAGAAAAAAATGAGCAGGGAAAACGAAACTTTCCCTGCTATTTTTAATTCGATTATTAAGAGTTAACAGACGAAGAATGCCCAATAGAAGGAAGTCCGATGATCGATTTTTAGTTCAGAGTTGGAAAGTGAAGTGCATGCTAAAAAAATATAGCAAAACAAGCACAAATTACCAATGTTTATTTGTCATAAGTTCTCCTGATTTGCTCACAATAGATAGTACAGGAGGTGATAGACATGGCAAACAACAACTCAAACAACTCAAACCAATTAGTTGTACCTGGTGTTGAACAAGCTCTTAACCAAATGAAAACTGAGATTGCTCAGGAGTTTGGTGTTAATCTTGGTGCAGATACAACTTCTCGTGCTAACGGATCTGTTGGTGGAGAAATCACAAAGCGTCTAGTAGCTACTGCACAACAACAGTTACAAGGTGGACAACAATAACAAAAACAATAAAAATGGCTGATGAAGAGGAACCCTCTTCTATTATAAGTAAGGGAAGGTCAGAATTGGCCTTCCCTTTTAAAATTTTAAATGTTAATAACCTTTATCTCTTATTTGATACGCAGTTCACTCTCTGCATCGAAAAAGTGTGCATGGTTCAAATTTAATGCTAATTCAATGCTTTCTCCACTATGAATATCTGTTCGAGAATCAACACGAGCAACAAAATCTTGGTCATTTATTTTAGAGTAGAGGAAGGACTCAGATCCCATTAATTCGGCAACATCAATATGGGCGTTTATTTTAGTTTCAGGTGATGACTCCAAAAATAAAGGTTCATCGTGAATGTCTTCTGGTCGAATTCCAAGAATTAAATCCTTGTTTAAGTAACCTTCATTTCGAAGGGTCTTCATTTTACCTTCTGGAACTTTAATTTTAGTATCTCCCATCACAAAATAATTTTCCTCTAAATGCCCAGTAAAGAAATTCATGGATGGTGAACCAATAAATCCACCTACAAAAACATTGTCAGGATAATCATAAACATGTTTAGGCTCTCCAACTTGTTGGATAATACCATCTTTCATAACAACAAGGCGTGTTGCCATTGTCATAGCTTCTGTTTGGTCATGTGTGACATAAATCGTCGTTGTTTTTAGACGGTTATGTAGTTTTGAAATTTCTGCACGCATCTGAACGCGTAGCTTTGCATCAAGGTTAGAAAGTGGTTCATCCATTAAGAATACCTTAGCATCTCTTACAATTGCCCGTCCTAAAGCTACACGTTGCCGCTGTCCACCTGATAATGCTTTTGGCTTACGGTCTAGATAAGCTTCCAAACCTAAAATTTTTGCGGCATCATTGACCTTTTGTTCAATAATATCTTTTTTAAATTTACGTAACTTTAAACCAAAAGCCATATTATCATAAACAGTCATATGAGGATATAATGCATAATTTTGGAAAACCATTGCAATGTCCCTGTCTTTAGGGGCTACATCATTCATTTTTTTACCATCAATATAAAGTTCTCCATTTGTAATTTCTTCAAGCCCTGCAATCATACGTAATGTCGTAGATTTACCACAACCTGATGGACCAACAAAGACGATAAATTCTTCGTCCTTAATATCCAGATTAAAGTCATCTACTGCGACGACATCTTTATCAAATACTTTTTGAATATTTTTCATTTCTAATTCAGCCATTTTATCCCCTCCATATATGTAAACGTTTAACTACCTTTAGTATACAAGAAGTCGATTGAAGGATAAATGGCAATAATGCATAAAGATTATAAAATGATTTGGTCACTTTTACAAATTTCGATGTGCTATTAAAACTAAGTAGACCGTTAATGCCTGGTGAAAATTTCTTACATCAATACCTGTACGCTCTTTAAAGCGGTCAAGTCTATATTGTAAGGTGTTTCGGTGCATGTATAATTTTTTTGCTGTATTAGAAATATTTAAATTACATTGAAGAAACATATCCAACGTTTTAAAAAATTCTTTATCTGTCTTAAACTCTTGCAAAATTTGTGTTGTTAAATGTTCCTTGAATTCTGGATCAGCTTGATCCATTAATATAAAAGGAACTGCTTCTGGAAAGGTGAGCACATTTTTATCACTATATTTGAAAGTGACGTGACCCCCCTTCATCATATTCTTATAATGGGAGTTTGCGGCTTGTAAATTATGCTGGAAGGGGCCAACTAAAAAATGAATGTTGACATTGATATCACTCATAAGAATATCAATGATTTGTTCGAAAGAAATGATTTCTTCCACTTTTTCATACTCTTCAATAATCATTCCCTCTTTTTCATTTTCCCATAATATGACCACTTCCTGAGCGAAAAGTTCATTAAGCGCTTCTTTAAATGTAATTGGGTCTATTTGCTTTGAAGAAATATGAAAATAAACAAATCGATAGGATGCAGCTATTTTTTTACTCGGAGTTTTTGTTTCATGAATGATCTCTAGCCATTTTTGTTCCTTATCCGTTTTAATTGGAAAGGAGGGGGAATAAGGCTCAAGTAATGTAGTCAATATCGCAATTTCTTTTTGTGTCAATTCACTTTTTTCAATACCAATAATTTGTTTTTCAGGTGTCATGAACCATTGAAAATCTGGATTTATTACATGACTTTCTGTTGAATAATGTATTAAAGATGGAAAAAATTTTTTCAATTTACTTAACATCATAAAAACCTCATTTTCTATTGGTCCTTTTTTACATTATAACAATGAAAATGGGTCTTATTAAATAGATTCTTATTTATTACTAAATTTTTTTTAGGTATACAATGCGCAATTCGTTTGATATAGTTGTTTTAGTAAATGATAGAAGGAGGCTAAACCGTGTCAAATATTTATGACAATGCATATGGTTTAGAAAAAGCAATTCGAGAGAGTAATGAATTTAAAGCTTTAAAGGAAGCATATGAAGCTGTCATGGAAAATGAAATTTCTAAAAAACTGTTTGAAAAATTCCGTGATACACAGATGGAACTACAAGAAAAACAGATGACAGGTCAAGACATTACTGAAGAAGAGGTAGAACAGGCTCGAAAAGTCGTTGAAGATGTTCAGCAGCATGAGCAAATTGCTAAATTAATGGAAGAAGAGCAACGTTTGAATTTAGTTATTAATGATGTGAGTCGTATTATTACAAAGCCTCTTGAAGAATTATATGGCTTCGATGAAGAGTCAACTCATTAATTGATAGAATAGAGGAACTCACAGTAGAACTGTGGGTTTTTTCTAAGATTTTTATCAGAATATTATAAATGTACATATTAATAATGGGGGGATTTTTATGGGATATGTTTTACATGAAAGCAAACAGGGGATATCTTATATTTATTTTAATCGTCCTGAAAGCTATAATGCTTTAAATTCAGAGATGCTTAATCAATTAGAGAAAACAGTAAAAAATGTCGCAGAGAATAACGATAAAGTGGTTGTTTTAAGTGGTAAAGGAAAAGCATTTAGTGCAGGCGGAGATATGAAGATGCTAAATGAAGACTTTATTGAAAAAGAAACTTTTGACAGTGTGATGGATACGATTGAGTCCATTGTTTTACGTTTATATCAAATGCCGAAAATGATTATTTCAGCTGTGAATGGATCTGCTGCAGGCTTAGGTCTAAGCATGGCTTTAACTGCCGATTATGTCGTTGCGAGTAAAGAGGCTAAGCTTGGTATGCTTTTTCTAGGGGTAGGATTGGTACCAGATGGCGGTGGTCACTTCTGGCTAGAAGAACGCATGGGAAGACATCAAGCTAAACAATTTATTTGGAGCATGAAACAAGTTCAAGGTGAAGAGGCTCTAAGGTTAGGACTTGTAGATGTGTTTACAAAAGGTGATGTGCTTATGCGTGCGACAGAATTGGGGCAGCAATTACTTGTATCACCACTTCAGTCGATGTTACATACGAAGTGCATTTATCGTTCTAAACGGGAAGAAGTATTGAAACAATATTTAGCTGAAGAAAAGCAAGCACAGTGGGAATTGAAAAATACAGAAGATCATAAAGAAGGTGTATCTGCCTTTTTGGAAAAAAGAAAACCAGTATTTAAAGGCGAATAAAAAATCGACTAGTTATACACCGGGTATAGCTAGTCGATTTTTTAACATATTAACGATGAAATAAAACGAGTTTTGCATCTGGTGATACACAGCGATGTGTATGTTCACTGTAACCTTCTTCTTCAAGTCTAGACGCACCAACTTCTTTTGCTTTTTCTTCACTTTCTGCTTCAAATGTCTCATCAAGTAATTTTTCACCTGATGGATCATAAGCAGTTAAATAGTAGGTCTTCATTGTTTTCCCCCTAAAATAATCATCCTTATTATTTATTCTAATCGAATAATCAAAAAAATTCCATTAAAATTGTCGCGAAAATATTTAACCTTCAAATAAGTTCGATAAAGTACTTTAACGAACGTGCATTCGTTGTTTGGTTTTGGTACAATATAGGAGAAAGATGGTTGATTGGAGGGCATTTGCTTATGACTAATAAACTTACCTTTATTCATGCGGCGGATTTGCATTTGGATAGTCCATTTAAAGGGCTTGCTAATATTCCTGAACATATTTTTTCAGATGTATTGGAAAGTATTTACGGAGCATTAGATCGCTTAGTACAAGCAGCAATTGATAAGAAGGTAGATTTTGTTTTACTAGCTGGGGATTTATTTGATAATGAAAGGCGAAGTCTGAAAGCCCAGATAGCTTTAAGAAATGCATTCGAAAAATTGAAAGATCATGGGATTCATGTTTATTTATCGTACGGGAACCATGATAATATAAATTGCAACATTCACCCGGTAAAATACCCTGATAATGTGTATTCTTTTCCGGATGAACAAGTGAGATCTTTTATATTTCAAAAAAATGGTCAACCGAAAGCGGCTATTTATGGTTTTAGTTATGAAAATCAAGCAGTATTGACAAATAAATCTTATGAATACGAAGTGGGAGATCCATCTATTCCCTTTCATATCGCAATGTTACATGGAAGTTTATCGAGCAATACAGAACATGATACATATGCACCATTTCAGCTTAATGATTTAGCAAATAAAAAAATGGACTACTGGGCACTGGGACATATTCATAAACGGAGTATCTTAAAGGAAGATCCCCCTATTGTCTATCCAGGAAATATTCAGGGGCGTCATCGAAAAGAATTGGGGGAAAAAGGTTGTTATCATGTTGTCTTAACAGAGACTGGTTCTACCCTCACTTTTCTACCATTACAATCGATTATATTTAACAATATCATATTGGATGTTTCAAATTATAAAAGTGTTGATCAACTAGAGAACTTGCTTAAAAAACATATAAATGAACATCTGAAAAATTCTCCACAACTAATTGATTTAACATTACAAAGTAAGGAAGAACATTTAATAATGCAAAATGATTTTTTAATAGAGGACTTAATTGATATAGTGAACGACCATTATACAAAGCAAAAAAATTGGCTCTACATTTATAAAATTAATATAGATAAACAATATATACATAATGAAAACAAATTTTTTAACAATGACATTTTTTTAGATGAATTAACAAAACAAATTAATGGGGAATCAATTTCTTCTCAGCTAAGTGATTTATATCAGCATCGACAAGCACGAAAATATTTAGAGGCGCTTTCAGATGAAGAACAGGAAAAAGTAAAACAAGACGCATACCAATTATTGATGGAAACATTACTTCCTTAAAATTCAAGAGTGATGACTGATAACTTACCAGATGATTAAAGGTGGTTTCATTTAATGAAATTAAAAGAAGCAAAAATTTACGGGTTTGGGAAATGGGTGGATTATACAATCGATTTTTCCAATGATTCGTTTGTGTGTGTTTACGGAGAAAATGAATCGGGAAAATCTACATTGCAACGTTTTATATCATTTGTTTTATTTGGATTGCCACCAAAACAACGTAACTATTATGTGCCAAAAACAAGTAGTAAAATGGGTGGAAGGATAACCATCATTGATGCTGAAATTGGAGAATATGTGGTGGAGAGGATAGATGGAAATCGAAATGGAGCAGCGATTTGTTATACCCAAGACGGATTAGAGCATGATGAAAATTGGCTTAAAAAAAGATTGAACGGGATGTCAGCTTCCATTTATGAATCCATTTACTCATTTGATGCGGCAGATTTGTCTGCGATTCAAATGATGAAACAAGATGACATTGGAGAAGTATTACTTGGCATCGGTTTAACTGGTTCAACCCATATCCATACAGTTGAAAAACAATTAGATACTAAAATAGGGGAATTATTTAAACCATTTGGCACGAAACCAAAGATGAATGTGCAATTAAAGCAATTAGACGAACTAGCCAAAGATATACAAAAATATAAGCAAGAGGAGAGTACATATGTTGAAAAAACAGAACACCTTGCTACCTTAAAAAGTGAAAAAGAACAATTACAAACAACGCTAAGAGAAAAGAAGGAAATAATATTACAACTAGAAAAGAAACTCCAAGCTATACCATACCTTCGTGAACTCAATAGTTACTCAGAACAAATAAAAGATTTGCCAAGTGACAGATCTTTTCCTGAAAATGGTTTAAGTCGTTTAGCATCTCTTAATGAAAAAATTCTACCATTACAAAGTGAAATGGCTATTTTAAAACAAGATGACGAAAAGTACGTAAATGAAAGAACTCAGATTGAATCTGAATTAATATCTGATTCTGATGGGAAGGATGCTCAAAAGCTACTTGCACAGAAGCAAACTTTTTTAAACCAAAAACATCAATTAAATAAATTAAATGAGGAAATTAAACAACATGATTTAAAAATCAAGAACCAGTTAAATAATATTAATATTGGTTTAACAAATGCTCAAATAGAAACACTACAATTGCCATTCCACATCGAAAAGAAATGGAATGATTTAAAAAATAACCAAGTGAAGCTTGACATGGAATTAGAACAACTAGCGGAAGAAGAACAGGAAATGAAAAGCAAGAAAGCCTACCTGCAAGATGAATTAAATAAATGCAAGGAAAATCGCTTATCTGTTAAGGAAAGATCCGATTTTGATGAAAAAATAAAAAAGCATCATGAAACAGCATTTTTAACAAAACTGGACCAAGATACAAAACAAAAAAGAGGTAAATGGAAAAAGAAGCAAGTTACAATTGAAAAAAGAAGTCAGAATGTATTGCTAACAAGCTTTGTTTTAATGGCTATTTTCCTGGCTATTCATTTTATAGCGAACACGAACAATTTAATTTACGTTGCTATTTTAATTTTTGTAATTGGTATTATTTATTGGAGCAGGGGAAAAATTTTAATTAAAAATATAGACGAGTTAATTCGTGAAACAAATGAAGGATTAAAGTCATTTTCGTTTACCGACGCGGAAATAGAGGAAGCTAATTATTTCATATCTAAAGATGATGATTTGAAAAACAATGAGCGTCTAATTATTGATCAACTTAGAAATATTGATATTCAATTACTTCAGTTTCATGAAAAAAAGGAATCCTGGAGTTATAAAAAAAATCGTCTTCAAGAACAGATTGAGGAACAGTATCAATTGTATCCTTTCTTAAGAGAAGTAGAAATTACCTTTTGGCCTGAGCTATTTCATACATTAAAAAATCTACTTGCTCTTCATCACGACAGAGAGGATAGGAAATCTGATGCAGCGTCTTTAACTGAAAAACAAAATCAATTTTCCCAAAAGGTATCACGGTTGATAAACGAAACAGAAAAAAATCAATCGACTGAGCAACAACTTCACTTTCTTCAACAAAAAGTAAAAGCTATGAAGGATAAACAGACAAGGTTATCCCAATTGAGTGATTTGCTACATGAGAATAAAGAGAGACAGCAGCACTTAGTTGAAAATATAAATACCTATCAAAATAAAATAAAGCAACTTTATCATATGGCAAATGTGAATGATGAAGAATCATTTTACAAAAAAGCAAATGATTTAGAGCGGTTTGAGCAATTACAAATTTCAATCAATAAGATAAATGCCCAATTTTTAAGTATATTTAAGAGTGAGGAGTGGAATCATCTTATACATTCTATTCCAAAAGAGAGTGTACTTGAAATGGAAATACAAAATAATAAAGCAGATATAGAGAAAATAGAAAATAAGATAGAGAACATACGCCAACAAATAGCAGATTTTCATGCGGACTTACTAAGAATGGAAACATCAGAAGATTATTCAAGAGCGATGTATCAATTTGATCTGGAAAAAAATAAGTTAAATGATATGGCAAGAGAGTGGGCGGTCCTTAAAACAGCTAAAGAAACCTTGAATGAAACAAAGCGGTGTTATCGTAATAAATATTTAAATCGAGTGATTGATCGAACAACGGTTTATTTTAAAGAATTAACTGGAGGTAGGTATATGCATGTTTACATTCCAGAAGAAAACATGCCTTTTCTTGTAGAAACAACTGATCACATTCGATATAGGGTAAACGAACTATCTCAAGGGACAATCAATCAGTTATATGTTTCCTTGCGTTTAGCCATTAGCGAGGTAATGAATGAAGAGAAGCATTTTCCGTTTATTATTGATGATGCATTTGTCCATTTTGATTCAGTAAGAACAAGCAGGATACTGAAAATTTTACAAAAACAGTCGTCACGTCAGCAGATTATTCTTTTTACATGTAAGCAAGAAATTCTGGATTGTTTTAATAGTGAGAATGTCATAGAATTAAAGAAAATGGTTTCCAATGTTTAAATAACAAGAACATTGGAGGTTATTGGATAAAATGAGTGGTTTTTTGGAGGTGTCTCCACTGTCAAAAGAAGAATACATAGAAGAGTGGAAACAACATGAAGAGACGATTGAGCGCTTTATCCAAGTTATTGCAAAAAATATGTCATTGTATGGCGTAACTCCATCAACAGGCAGGTTATATGGTGTACTTTATTTTTCAGAAAAACCGATGACATTAGACGACATGCGGGATGCATTAGAAATGAGTAAAACAAGCATGTCAACAGGGGTTCGGACATTATCAGAAATGAAAATGGTTGAATCCACTTTCAAAAAAGGAGTACGCAAAGATTTATACCAATCCGATGAAGATTGGTATAAATCCTTTACGTCATTGTTTGGAAACCGGTGGCGTAAGCATACAGAGACAAATATAGGACAGGCAAACCAGGCGATAGACAAACTAGCAAAATTAGGATCAACCACGAAAGATGAAAGCTTAAAAAAGAAAATTGACAAAGATATTGAATTGCTTCATTATGCGAAGAATTATTATACGTGGTTAATGAGGTTAATTCATGTTATAGAGTCTGGGGAAATATTTGATTATATACCTAAAATAGAGGATGACGGGGAAAAATAGCTTGATGAAAAATTAGAAATTAAGATTTATTGGAAATGCTACTAATTGGGAGGAGAACAAAATGAAAAAGGGAATCGCAAATCATCAAATAGGTGATCCGTTTGATGATTTTGTCCTTATTAAAGAAGCAACAAAAGGAGTCGCAAGTAACGGAAAACCTTTTTTGACACTAATTTTAAGAGATGCTACAGGAGAAATCGAAGCAAAGTTATGGGATGCTACGAAGGAAGATGAAGCGGTATTCGCTCCTGAAAAAATTATTCGAATTACGGGGAATTTAAATGAGTTTAGAGGAAAACCACAAATGAGAATTGGAACAATACGACCCGCTCAACCAACAGATGGTGTTCAAGTATCAGATTTTGTGGAAAAAGCTCCGGTGGAACGCGCGTTATTAATGGAAAAAATCACTTCAGCTATTTTTGAAATGAACAATCCATCTTTACAGCGAATCGTTCGAGCATTTATAAAAAAATATCAAGAGGATTTACTTATATATCCAGCAGCATCACGAAATCATCATGAGTATGTATCGGGATTGGCACATCATATCGTAGGCATGCTTTCCTTAGCAAAAAAAATACATAAGCTCTATCCAGAGGTAAATAAAGATTTATTATATGCCGGAGTTATTTTACATGATATAGGTAAATTAAAAGAATTATCAGGTGTGGTTACAGCAAATTATACGTTAGAAGGTAAATTATTAGGTCATATCCCTATCATGGTTGAAGAAATTGGCCATATGGCGAAAGAATTGAATATAGAAGGGGAAGAAGTCGTCATACTTCAACATCTTATTTTAAGCCATCATGGAAAAGCAGAATGGGGAAGTCCTAAACCTCCTTTGGTTCGGGAAGCAGAATTATTACATCTTATCGATTTAATCGATGCAAAAATGAATATGTTGAATCGTGCGCTTGATAAAGTGAATCCGGGTGAATTTACCCCAAGATTATTTGTAATGGATAATCGCGCCTTTTATAAACCAACGTTTGAAGAAAATTAAAAGGATAGTTATTTTTTTACCTACCTTGTCATATAGATAAGATAGATGATGGACAAGGGGGTAAGATTGTGATTTTAGGCGTTCCTTGGTGGGTTTTTATTACGATTTTGTTAATTTTTCTTAGTGGATTTATGGCATTTCGAGCTATACGTGCAGAGCAAAAATTAGAACAAAAATTTATAGAAGAAGAAGGCAATAAGTATATGGAACGAATAGAAATAGAGCGAAAGAACAGAGAAGAGAAAAAGCGTCAACATACTTAAAAAAAACTGGTAGAAGGTGGGCCCATTATTGGCTACCTCTACCAGTTTTTTATCATTGTTAGATAATATGTGACGTTAGGTTTAGCAATTTAACTTATTCTTGATCTTCATTATCATCTTTATTTTCGTCTTTGCTTTCACCTTTATCATTATCTTTTTCATCAGATTCTTCTAGGTCTTTATAAAGATCTTTGTATTCATCAATTTTTACATCAATGTTGGAATCTTTCATTAATTTATTTATTTTCTCTTGCGCTTCAACTGGATCAATTTTTTCGTTTAGTAATTCACGGCGAATCGTGTCTTTATTATCTTCAAAAGAACCGATATCTTCTTCCACTTCACGCTTGTCCGTTACTTTAATAATGTGAAAGCCAAATTCTGACATAACTGGTTCACTTATTTCATCAACCTCTAGGGAATAGGCAGCATCTTCAAATTCAGGAACCATTTGACCGACTGAGAAGTAGCCTAAACTACCACCATCTTCAGCGTTTTCTTCGTCATTTGAATATTCTTTAGCCAAGTCTTCAAATGATTCGCCTTCATCAAGTTTCTCTTTTACCTCATTGGCTGTTTCTTCATCATCCACTAAAATATGCTGTGCTTCAATTTCTGTTTTCATTCTATCATATCGTTCTTTCATTTCTTCTTCAGTTACTTCAACATCTTCGGATGCGGCTTTCTCCTGTAATAAACTTAATTTTATGATTTGTCGAAAACTATCTTCATCACTAAAGCCTTGTTGTTGCATCCACATTTCAAATTGGTCGCCAAGTTGATCTTTAAATGTATCTACTTCTTTATCAATATCTTCTTCAGACACTTCATAATTATCTTCTAGTACTTTCATTGTAACAAGCGTATCGAGAACCTTCTCACCTTGCTGTTCTTTTAACGCATTATAAAATTCTTCTTTTGTAATATCTCCGGATTCTGTCTCAACAACGACTTCAGAATCTCCGTTGGAACATGCTGCAAGTCCAAATATGCTTGCTGAAACAGTGGCTGCTACTACTAATTTTTTTATCATCATGTACACTCCTAATCTCTTACCAAATTAAAACGCTACTGATAAATATAACATATTTCATTTGAAAAGAAATAGTATTTTAAAATATTTAGTTTAAATGTTCCTATAGTCCTATGGCTAGTAATTAAGACTCTACATATCTAAACCTGTTTATAAAATGGTACGTTTATCATATATTTACCTAACTGATGGCGTTTAATACTTTCACATAAGAAGATACTAACAGAATAAGGATCATAATATTGATAAAACGGAAAACGGTCGTTTGTTTATTTTGGTTCATTTCAAGCTTTAAACAAAATCGTTGTGTCATGGAATTAAAGATTAAAAGAATAAATAGTGCATAAATAACAAATACAAAATTCATGGAAGTCCCCCCTTAATCTTCCGAGTTGACAAATTCTTATCTAATTAATAAAAGAAAATTTCCATACATAATACTTTACCAAAGTATTACGTATCTGAACAGTATCGAATCTAATTATTTTACAAGTGTCTTTACGTTAACTATAGGTTGTTTTCTGATGGATTATTGTATTTGCTACATAATTTAATATGATTTCTTTCCGGTCACATCGGAAGAAGAAAAACTAGTATAGAAACTTCCATTGTGAAGCTCGTTTGCGTATAATAAGTATCAATAGGGTAAATTACTTGAGGAGGGCTGTTGATGAAAGAAAGAAAAAACAATAACAAGACCTCTTTTCATCTGAAATTATTATTAAACATTATTAACATTGAGGAGTATCCGTTCACGAAGTTAGTCATTGAGAAAAATTTATCGAATGAGGAATATAATCAATTATTTGAGCTGTTAAACGAACTAGATCAAACATATCAAGTACAGAAAAAAGAAGGCCTCCTTGACTTTTCATCTTTATTAGTACATTTTGCAGGAATGTTGAATGAAAAGTTATCCCCTACAGAGACAATTAAAGCATTACGAAAGGAAGGGCTATTTGAAAGTTTAATGTCCGAATTTATTAGTATAATCCAAAATAAAGATCCCCATGTAAAATAGAGATGTCACAAAGTTTTAGCGACATCTCTATTTTTATTGTTTAACGTACTATAAAACCATGAATCCTATGGCATTAGTTAACGGGCGCCCCGCGCCTTTGTTCTTGTCTAGAAAACAACTGTCTTAAGACTGTGGATAACTGAGTAGCAGGGACAGCCGCGTCCGGCTCCAGCGCCTAGCCCCTCGAGGTCTTAAGCAATAAATCTACGTGGCAAAAGATGCCACTACGATTTTTTGCTTAAGCTTGTCGGGGCTGACCAAGGCGCCCCGCGCCTTTGTTCATACCTAGAGATCCGTAGCTATTTCTTGAAAAAAATCTTCTAATTCAGCGTGAAAATGAATGATTTGCTGAACTTTTTGGTGAAAAGTCCCCTTGTCGTTTGGTATATCCATTTGTTTTAAAGATTCTTCTATATCTTTGATTATTTCTTTTTGGTGCTTTGTTACGGCAATCCATTGATTAATATGGGAATTCATAAATAGCCTGAATAAATTACTATTAGCCTCATACAAATCTTTTCTGACCCCTTTTTTCCATACACGAGAAATTAAATTAGCGTCTGATAAGTTCCTGGCACTTGTACTCATTGATGTTTTACTTTTTCCTAAAGCTGCACTCATTTCATCAAGTGTAAGTGGCTCATCGGCTAAGTATAAATAAACAAATAAGCGAGCATCTAATTGGGATAAATCGAACATTTCCAAGGTTTTAGCAAATTCTATAATAACTTTTTTTGATTGATCTATGCTCAAAGTAATGATAAAAACCTCCTAAAATCTCTTGCTTAAAATCAATGTTACTATAAAAGACTAATATTTGGAAATTCATACTTATTGAGCATTTCGAAGGAAATTGAAGGATTTAAAAGAAAAAGTAAGTTAAAGTCTGTACAGTTTAAACTGTACAAAAAATATAAACCAAAATAACTGTTTGTTGGGTTTGAATTGTAAGTCCTAAACTTATATAGTGATAAGGTAGGAAATTCGCTCGGTTCTAATGTTGCATAAAAAATTGATTAAAATAGTCTTTAAGTCTTTTATCATATTAGAAAGCATTAGTAACGGCAATTTAAAATAAAAGAAAACGAGGTGAGGTTGTGTCTTTAATAGAAGTTAAGAATTTATCAAAGATTTTTGGTAAAAATACGAAACAAACTTTAAAATTATTAGACCAAGGTTTAACAAAACAAGAAATTTTAAAGAAAACTGGAAATACTGTCGGTGTGAATCGTGCTACATTTTCGGTTAAAGAAGGAGAAATCTTTGTTATAATGGGACTTTCTGGTAGTGGAAAGTCTACGTTAATTCGGTTAATTAATAGGTTAATAGAGCCGACAGAAGGAAATATTTTGATTAATGGTAAAGATTTGTCTAAGATGGATAAGAAGGCATTGCGTCAAACAAGAAGGGAAAAGCTAGGAATGGTTTTCCAGCGCTTTGCTTTGTTCCCACATCGAACAATCTTGGAAAATGCTGAATTTGGACTAGAAATTCAAAATGTTCCAAAAGAAGAAAGACAGAAAAAAGCGAAAGAAGCCTTAGAAATGGTAGGGCTTGGTGGCTATCTAAACCAAAAACCAGGCCAATTATCAGGTGGAATGCAGCAACGCGTTGGACTAGCGAGAGCACTTGCAAATGATCCAGAAATATTATTGATGGATGAGGCATTTTCTGCATTAGATCCACTCATTCGTAAAGATATGCAGGATGAATTGATTGATTTACAAGCAAAAATGAAGAAAACGATTCTGTTCATTACCCACGATTTAGATGAGGCATTGAGACTTGGAGATCGTATTGCGTTAATGAGGGATGGATCGATTGTTCAAGTTGGAACACCTGAAGATATTTTAGTACATCCTGCAAATGATTATGTAGAAAAATTCGTTGAAGATGTGGACAGATCAAAAATATTAACTGCTGAAAATATTATGAAACGTCCAGAAACGATTAATATCGAACGTCATGGCCCGAGAGTGGCATTAGAGCGAATGAGAGAAGAAGGACTTTCAAGTATTCTTGTTGTTGATAATAAACGTCAATTACAAGGATATGTAATGGCTGAAGATGCACTCGAAGCAACGAAGAAGGAGATTCGGGACTTACATGATATCCTGAAAAAAGATATTCAAAAAGTGGAAAAAGATAAACCGATGAATGATATCTTTAATATTATTTATGATTCCCCAATTCCAGTTGCTGTCGTGGATGACAATCGCTTAGAAGGGATTATTGTGCGTGGAGCTGTTATTGCGGGACTTGCTAGAGATGGCGAGGTGAATTTAAATGTTTGATAAACTGTTGGATTTTGTACCTGAAATTCCAATTGCGGATTGGACATCACGATTTACTGATTGGATAACTGCTACATTTTCGTTTTTATTTGATCCCATCAAAGAGCACTTTGGAAGTCTGATGGAATTTACGTCTGAATTACTATTGAAAGTGCCACCTGTATTTATTATTCTGATTGTGGCCTTAATTTTCTTTTTCATTACTGGAAAACGAGTTGGCTTAGCCATCTTCTCAATTATTGGATTATGGCTTATTTATAACCAAGGCTACTGGGATCATTTAATCAGCACGTTTACACTTGTGTTAATCGCAAGTTTACTTTCCGTTATTGTTGGTGTTCCAATAGGTATATTAATGTCGAAAAGTAAGATTGCAGCAGCCATTATTACTCCAATTCTGGATTTTATGCAGACAATGCCAGCATTCGTGTATTTGATCCCCGCAGTTGCTTTCTTTGGAATTGGAATGGTGCCAGGTGTTTTTGCTTCTTTAATTTTTGCAACTCCACCGACGGTTCGCTTTACCAACTTAGGTATCCGTCAAGTTTCTGAAGAGCTGGTGGAAGCATCTGATGCGTTTGGAAGTACAGGTCCACAAAAACTTTTCAAAGTGGAGCTGCCGATGGCAAAAGATACAATTATGGCTGGAATTAACCAGACCGTAATGCTTGCACTATCTATGGTTGTTATTGCATCAATGATTGGTGCACCAGGACTTGGAAGAGAAGTACTGTCTGCCTTGCAGCGTGCGAATGTAGGTACAGGATTTGTTGCGGGTATCGGAATTGTTATTTTAGCAATTATTATTGACCGAATTACTCAAAACATGGGTTCAAAGCAAGATCAATAAACTAGTTGGTATATCTTTTCTATACGGTTTGCATCTGTTGTTTTAAATAAATAGAAAAGGATGATGCTAAACCGTATGAAAAGTTTCCATATATTATAATATTTATAGAAGGGGAGAAATTATTTATATGTCTAAATTTACTTGGAAACGTCTAGGTATGATTGCTGGACTTTC
>DATGTS010000075.1:0-31525 GCA_035301745.1 Candidatus Avamphibacillus sp. | reverse complement strand
ATTCTATTTTTTGCACCGATTGTCGTCGCTTTAATTCATGGTGCAGTGGCACTAACGGCTCTATCGCATTTCTTCGATTACAACCTTGCGAGAGAATCGGGTATGGTACTTGGAAGTTTCTTTGTTATTCAGGTTATTTATTTTATCATTGTTCGTTTTATTTATATTAAACAAGTGAAGAGTGCGATATAGTTAGAGCAGGGCTGACATAAAAGCACCCCAAGAGGAGGGCGGATTTTTGTGTCAGCTCTTTCTTTTGATAAAAAGAGAGATAGTATTAAATTCAACGTTCCCTTTTCGTCAAAGAAATCCATAAAAGGTCACTTAGGACAGTCCAACGTTCCCTTTTCGTCAAAGAAATCCGTAGAAGGTCACTTAGAACGATCCAACGTTCCCTTTTCATCAAAGAAATCCATAAAAGGTCACTTAGAACAGTCCAACGTTCCCTTTATCGTCAAAGTAGCCCATAAAAGGTCACTTAGAATGTAGTTTTTAGAGGTGATGGTGGTTTTTATATTAGCCCAGATGTGAACAGAGGGTTGTTTTCCCCACTCATAAAATCCTTACCTGCATACACAAGTAACAATAGAAGATAAATAGGTTTTACTCGATATCATTCCGTCGAATAGAAAGAAATTCCCCCTTTTTTATAAAAAGTTTAAAAAACCGATGAAGTGGGAAAATATACATAAGATACATAAAAAAGGGAGAGAACAGTAAATGGAAGTATTTGGAATGAATATTGATGTAGCAGCAATTTTAAGGGTTGTGCTGCAACTAGTGTTATTAATTATAGCCTTTTTAATCGTTGTTCCTATTGGTAAAAAAGTAATCGAAAAAGCACTTGCCAAAACGATCAAATCTAAAAAAGTTTCAGAAGCTCGTATGAAAACACTTGAAAAATTACTTGTAAATATATTTTCTTACGTTATGCTATTTATTTTTATTGTGATGTTTTTTGCAACGCTTGGTATAGAGATTGGCCCGATCATTGCTGGAGCAGGTGTCATCGGACTAGCAGTTGCGTTCGGTGCGCAAGGGCTTGTTAGCGATATTGTGACGGGTTTCTTTATCATCCTGGAGCAACAACTTGAAATTGATGATTATGTAACGACTGCTGGATATGGTGGCATCGTGGAAGAAATAGGACTCAGGACGACAAAAATCCGCAGCTTCGATGGAACGCTAAACTATGTTCCTAACCGCTATATCGAAGGAGTTGCGAACCATACACGTGGTAATATGCGTGCTCTTGTAGATATCTCTATTAGTCACGAAGACAATATTGATGAAGCAATTGCTGTTTTAGAGAAAGTTTGTGCGGAATTTCAAAAAGATGATCGATTTAAAGATGGACCAAATGCGGTAGGTGTTCAAAGTCTTGATACAACAGAAGTCGTACTGCGAGTGATTGGTCAAACAGAAAATGGATTACAATGGGAATGTGAACGTGATATGAGAAAACGTATCAAAGAAGCTTTTGATGAGAAGAATATCGAAATTCCTTATCCACACCATGTTTTGATTCAAAAAGATAATCATCCATAGTTTTTGAAAAAAGTAAATCATCGTGCAAAAAGAAGAAGTCTTCCTTAATTAGTAGTTAAGGGAGACTTCTTCTATTTTTACTAGAAAACGGCTGCCACTCGGCAGTCGTTTTTTTCGATTATAGATGTGAAACAGGGGGACAATGCCGTAACGGAGAAGACGAGCACACCATAAACTATCATATGGAGGTGATGATGATGCTTGCAGCCTATGACGTAGCTTTAATTCCGTTAATTATAGCATTAGTAGAGTTGATGAAAGGTGCGGGTCTACCAAAAAAGTGGTGTTCTCTTGCTTCTTTAATTTTAGGAATAGCTGGAGGCGTAGTATATATCTATCCAGATGATCCTAAAGGCGGAATTATTGTCGGAATCATGCTTGGTTTATCTGCAAGCGGATTGTATTCAGGAAGTAAGCATATGTTTAAAAGATCTAAGGAGGAAGGACAAGATGGTTAAAATTTTTATCGATCCAGGTCATGGCGGAACAGACTCAGGTGCAACGGGAAATGGATTGCAGGAGAAAAATGTAACGTTATCGATTGCAACACGAGTTAGAGATATGTTAATAAATGAATATTCGAATGCAACTGTAAAAATGAGCCGTACAGGTGATCAAACAGTGAGTTTAATGCAACGAACGAATGATGCAAATTCTTGGGGAGCAGATTACTTTTTATCGATTCACATTAATGCAGGTGGTGGGACAGGATATGAAGATTATATTCACAGCTCTCTTTCAGATTCTTCTCGCACAGCTAATTTACGAAGTACGATTCATGCAGAAATCAATAAATTAAACAATATGAGAAACCGAGGAAAAAAGAAAGCAAATTTTCATGTGCTTCGTGAAAGTTCGATGCCTGCTATGTTATCAGAAAATGGATTTATCGATACGAAAGCGGATGCCGATAAAATGAAAAAAAGTTCATGGCTGGATAATGTAGCACGTGGTCACGTGAATGGATTAGAAAAAGCGCTTGGTTTAAATAAAAATGGTGGAGGAGGGGGAGGGTCCCAAAAGTATATTGAAATTCTTGCTAATTCCCTCTGGACGTATCATACGGCTGACTGGGATGACAGGGCAGTTATCGTAAATAAAGGAGAAGTCTTTACTGTTGTACGGGACAAGTTCCCAGTAGATGGAGGGCATATGTATCAAATTAAAAGCGGATTGTATATCACCGCAAATCCAACTTATGTCAGAGAATATACGAAATAAATAATCATAAGGAGAGGGCTGGCCATCACGTGTCAGCCCTCTTTTTCGTCTCCCTTTTTCAAAGAAGCCTTCTGCATTTAACAAAAAGAAGCTGTTTCTCCTCTAGCGAGAAACAGCCCTATGTAGGTCTGGGAGTTGGAGAACAAGACCTACTATACACTTTTTCCATTTTTATTAAAATATATACCCGTTTTTTAAAAAAAGTTTCCCTTGAAAATGAAACGTGTGTTCGTTATAATAAGAATGTAAGGAGGGGAACATACGTGCGTGATACAATTAAAAAAGCTGTCCAATATGGTCATTTGCTTGACATGGTTTATCTGTCTGAAAAAGGGCAAATTACCAAGAGAAGGGTAAAAGTTTTTAAAATAGAAGATGAATACATGTATGCTTTTTGTTTTCTCAGGCAAGCCAAACGATCATTTAAAATAAGCAATATTCTCGCACTGGAACCCGTTTATACGAAAGGAATTGTGGTGATTTAATAATGAACGATAATATTAATGATAGAGGAACAAAGAAGTGGACATCACTTATGCTGCCAGAGCATGTGGAAGCTCTAAAACAAATGTTTGCAGAAGAAGAACGGAAAGAAAAACCGTTACTTGATGAACAAAAGAAAATGGAAATTGATCTTTTGCTGCAAGTTGCTTTAAACAATGATTCCACAGTGGAAATTAAATATTATGCAGATTATGATTATCAATCAATAAAAGGAAAATTGCTCATGATTGACGCATTGAATGGTTCTTTAAAGATAGAAAGTGATACACTCGAAGACATACCACTGCAAGATGTTATCGATGTAACTATATTATGAGGTTTCTTAAACAAGGTATGGATTTAATTAAAACAGCCTAACCAATAAAAAAACGCTCTTTAATCTGAGCGTCTTTTTATCTTGGTGGATAATTTATTAAAAAATACAGTAACGATAACAATAAATAAAATAATGATTGCGGCACTTAAAATGGTATCTGTTTTAAAACCGTGGTTATTTAAAATAGAAGATAAAATATATCCGGCTACAAAGCCAAACAATAAAAAACTTAAAATACTTCCTATTCTCTTCATTAAGATTGCTCTCCCCCTTTTATATGGTTATTAATTTTACAAAGTTACTTATCACGTATAGTTAGTATATATGTTGTATTAATAACGATTAGCATGATAGTCATAAATACGATTGAGAAAATTTGCGATTCCCCAGTAAAGGCGGAATAAATGGATGCTAACATAATTACTGCAGCTAATAATGGATTAATGATTTGAAATACTTTGTAGTAGGCTTGAAGTGTAATAAATTTTTCTCCATCATCCATCACTTCAAATAATTTTTCTTGAAACTGTTCATCATCTGTTTCCGGGTAGTTTCGTTCAGGATAAATTTCCTTAGCTAAATAATATGTATTTAAATTAGCTAAAAATGCGGCAACTAATAAACCGAAGACTATTAAAATCAAACCTGGATAGGTATCTCTTAAAATGATGAATCCAGTAGCGACAAGAAACAGAAAAATAGTCATGGAGATACTATGAAAAAGAGTAACATCTGCATACATTTTATCTATCTTTTCATTTATTTTATCTTCTTCATCAAAGGAGACAGATTTTTCACTTAATTTTTTCAAACGACGAGAAAGAATGATTCCGTATAAGAACAGAAGGCCTCCAATGATGGCCATGATGAAAACGAAGCTCTCATAGGAATCGATTAGTTTATTTAAAATAAGACTGCCCCTCCACAGGTCAACAACAAGACCAATAACGATTAAAGTAATAATAATATTAACCGCTTTTTGTAATTTGTTCACAATTCATCCTCCTCAAAAATAAAAATATTTTCAACGGGTTCCTTGAATATGCGTGCAATACGAACGGCGATTAATAAGGAAGGCATATATTCTTCGCGTTCAATTAAGCTAACGGTTTGTCTCGAAATGTTAGCCATCTTTGCTAGCTGTGTTTGATTTAAACCTTCTCGTGCTCTTAATTCTTTCAATCTGCTTTTCAAAGGAAATCCTCCTTTCCATTTTATTGTACATTATCTTTATCAAGTTGACAATGATATTAGTCAAATTTAAATGAATCATAGTCAAGGGATAATTTTAAAAGTTGAAATGATTAGTGTACCAGAAGTTAACAGTAGACTTTCTCACGATTAGTTTTCTGCATTTTGAGCAAGTTTTAATCGAGAGGAGATGCGGGCCAGTGACCGAGGATTGGGATGAATGAAAAAGCCGCATATACCATATCGGATATGCGGTCAGTTTATTTCTATAAATTGTTGTCTCGGTCGTGTCATGCTGGAGATAGCATTTTTTCTAAAATCTAGTCCTGCTTCACAGCAATTAACAATGATTTAATGACACCAAGGTGTATTCCTTCATGCCACAGGCAAAATTGTAGCGCAGCATCTGCTGAATCAAGATTGATAGTACGGATGACATGATCTTCAGATGCAGGTTGATCTAGTTTCCCTTTGAAGTGGTTTTCGATTTTCTTTTCTTGTTCTTTTAAAGCTTCGATAATTTCTTCTATGGATGGAACGCCTTCTTCCGGCCATTCTGAGGGACGGGTTCCATCAATAAAGTAATCAAACCATTTTGGGTTAGAAATTTCATAGGAATGATCTGCTTTATGCAAAAATTCTTCAGCGGTGGAATAAATATGTCCCGCATTCCAGCGCAGCGTATTAGGATATCCCTCTGGCTGCACATCTAAATCCTTTTCGTCTGCATTTCCAAGAGCAATAATGGTCGCCGCACGTGAATATTTAAACATATCAATTGTATCCATCATTTCTATCCACTCCTTTTTAAATTCTATACTTATTATACTAGAGATAAAACGCCCATTCACCAGATATGTTTTATAAGCCACTTTTCATTATTCAAGTTACTAGGTTATAACCTATTTTTAGGTAAATAAGACACAGGAAACAGGCAAAAACATAATATAATTGCGAAGAACTTATTGAAAAGGAGAATGTAAAAAATGAATCTAAACTGGCAATGGCAACATCCGAACTGGCGCCCTGGGTGGCAGAATAATCCACAACAAGTATACCCGCAACAACAATGGAATCAGCCGAACCAACCGCAAAATTGGATGAGAAGAATTAACATTTACGAAGCGATGGAAATAGCACAACAACAAGTCCAAGGAGAAATTGTTAAGGTAGAATTAGAACGAGAACATGGCATGCTTATTTATGAAGTGGAAATTATGACACAAAATGGTGTGAAATATGAAGTAGAAGTTGACACTAACACGGGAGACGTTTTAAACGTAGAGTTAGATTAATATGGATGAACGTATAAATTAAACACTCAGAAAACATAGAGCCTCCCTAACATATTTAAGGTATGGGAGGCTTCTTATTTTAATATCAACAAGTTCACCACAATACATTTCTTTGCTGTACACTCTACTATCTTCGATCACTCTTCGGATCAAATGCATCTCTTAATCCATCTCCAATAAAATTAATCGCCAGGACAGTTATTAATATCCCAACTCCAGGCGGAATCCATGCTTCGGGATGATATCGTAAAATACGGATATTTTGTGCTTCTGAAATCATATTTCCCCAAGTAGGAGTCGGCTGTGGTATCCCCATTCCGATAAAACTCAAGCCTGATTCAAGAATAATCATGGTAGCCATCATTAAGGTGGCATTGACAATAATGGGACCGATGGCATTAGGGATAAAATGCTTAAAAATAATCCGCCAGTCACTAGCTCCAATGGCTCTTGCACCAAGGACAAATTCCTGCTCTCTTAATGAGAGGAATGTTCCTCGTACAATACGGGTTAAGGTTGGCCAAGTTGTAATAGCAATCACAGCAACAAGAACGGTGATGGTAACTTCTTCAATCAGTGCAATAATCGTTAATGCCAAGACAAGGAAGGGCAATGCTAATACTAAATCGGCAAGTCGCATAATAATATTGTCAATTTTTCCACCGTAATATCCACTGACTGACCCTAAAATTAATCCAATCGTGAGTGTAAATAACATTGCACTAAACCCGATCATTAAGGAAACTCTTGCCCCATATAAAAGCCTTGAAAAGTTGTCCCTGCCTGAAGCGTCAGTACCAAGGATATGTTCACTGCTTGGACTTTGCTCAACAATTAATAAATCTCCTTTTGTTGGATCATGATCTGTTAACAAGGGAGCAAAGATAGCTGCCAGCACGATAAAAAATAAAACAATCACACCTGAAATAGCTAGTTTATTTTTTAAAAAGCGTTTTAATGCAAGCTGAAAAGGGGTCCTTGGTTTTAACTGTGGATTCAGATAATCATCCTTCGCTTTAACAGGACTGGTCTTTTGCATTTTGTATCACCACCTCAATCATAGCGAATCCTTGGATCAACAATACTGTAAAAAATATCTGCCAGTAAATTCCCTATAAGAATCGTTACCCCTAAGAGCAGACATATCGCCATTACAACTGGATAATCACGATTTAATACACCATCAATAAATAATGTCCCAAGTCCAGGATAATTAAAAACCTGCTCCGTAATAACTGCACCACTTAATAATGCGCCAAACTCAAACCCCATGAGTGTGATAATTGGAATGAGGGCATTTCTGAGGGTGTGCTTGTATAAGACAATGGTTTCACTCATCCCCTTTGCCCTTGCTGTACGAATGTAATCACTGCCAAGTGTATCAAGTACTTCTGAACGCATATAACGCATATAAGAAGCAGTCCCAGCAAGTCCTAAAGTAATACCGGGTAAGACCATATGGTGAAGTCTGTCCCAAAACGCATCCATCCCTGAAAGATTTGTACTGGAAACAGTGCCTTGAGCAGGAAACCAGCCAAGATTGATTGATAGAAGATAGATTGCAACAAGGCCGAAAAAGAAATTTGGAATGGCTAGACCTAAAAAGCCAAATGTTGTAGCACTATAATCTAAAAGTGAGTAAGGATGACGTGCGGAATAAATGCCAATAGGAATCGAAACGATCAACGTAATGATAAGAGCAAATAAACCGAGATACAATGTGTTGGAAAAACGCTCTACAATTAGACTTTGAACTGTTCGTCCTTTATAGAGCATTGACATTCCAAAATCACCTTTAGAAAAGGACTTTACCCAATTTAGATATTGAACAGGTAAAGGTTTATTTAGCCCCAGTTCTTCTCGTTGTTGTTCAAAAACTTCAGGATCCACTTCAGGGTCTAAAATTTTACCTGTAAAAGGGTCACCTGGGGCTGCTTTAGCCAATCCAAAGACAATAATGGATAAGGCGATTAACATAGGAATAAAAACTAATATTCTTCTAATAATATATTGGTACATCATATGCCCCCCCTATGAAGGAGGAGGCTGGGACATATTAAGACGAACACTATACACCTTTAGCAAAGCATGTTTCCAAAGCGGGTATATCAGCACCATTGTTCGGTTATATTTTGATAAAAGGATTTATGTCCCAGCCTCAACTATTTTGTTAGAAACTCATAAACTATTTCATCTGCCTTTTCTTACTTTATAGTAAATGCAATCATTCAGCGTCATCGACCCACCATAAGTGCGACCCTTCATACATGGTGTGTGGGAGTGGTTCTATACCATGCAGGCGTTCATTATGTGCCCATAGACTGTTTTGTGCGAAAAGAAGTAAGGCAGGTAAATCTTCTGAGAATAGCTGCTGCCACTCTGTATATGTTTCCGCACGAAAGTCTTGTTCAAAAGCATCTGGTGCTTCAATTGCTTTGTACAAAAGCTCATCTGATTCTGGATTGTTCCAGCGTGAAAAGTTATAGGCATCTTTAATTCCCCATAGTCCAAGTGGATCAGGATCTCCACTTCCAAGACTCCAGCCAATCAAGTATAGATCCCAGTCTGTATCATCATCCGTTAATTCTGGAACATAAGCAGACATTTCTTTTGGCTGTCTGAGATTAACTTTAATACCTACATCCTCCAAATAGTCCTGGATTAATGGAGCTGCTCGCTCGCGTAATTCATTTCCAGTTGGATAATCCATATTTAAAACCCATTCATTTCCGTCTGGATCTGTACGGAAACCGTCATCTCCAAGTTCATATCCTGCTTCATCTAAAATTTCTTCCGCCTTATCCGGATCATACGTATAATTAATAGCTGCGTCATCATCATATGCCCAGAACTGTGTAGCAATTGGCGAATTAATGATTTGTCCTCTTCCATGAAGGAGTCCTTCTCCATGTTGTTCACCGATGAGTCCTTGACGATCAACAGCATACGCAATGGCTTGCCTAACTTCTTTAGGTAATTTTTCATTTGGTACCCAATTATCCGGATCAATAACTCCTTCTTCTACATCTTCTGTTGTCCGGTGGTTGTGTTTAAAGCCAAGCAACTGATAACCAAAGTCAGCTTGTTCAATAATTTTAATATTGCCAAAACTATCAACGATATCATAATCGGCTGGTGGGATACCACCTGGATCTGCAACAAAATCAATTTCTCCTGTTTCAAGTAATCCAGTCATGACAGATTGCTCAATCACTTTCCAAACGATTTTGTCAAGATAAGGTTCTGCTTGCCAGTAGTTTTCATGTTTTTCAAGAACATATTGTTCACGCTCGACCATCTCTGTAAATTTAAATGGTCCTGTACCAATAACGGCACCAGGCTCGCGAGACTCCTCTGCTTCAGGCATATCGATTACTGGAATATCTTCAAAAACATGCTTTGGTATGATAGGAAAACTTGCCATATATTCTGGTGTTACATTTGATTCTGCAAAATGGAAAACAACCGTATAATCATCTTCTGCGACAACGCCTTCGAATTCATCTGTTTCCCCTTCTACATACGCTTCATAACCGAGAAGTGGGGTGACATAATTGGAACGAACACCACCTGCTTTAACATAATCCGGATCAGCGATGGATTGATACGTAAAGACAACATCTTCTGCAGTAAACTCTTCTCCGTCATGCCATGTCACACCTTCTTCAAGATATACCGTTAATTCTGTCTGATCTTCATTTAGCTCCCATTCTTTTGCCAGATTTGGTTCAAATTCAAGACTTTCATTTTGAAAGAAAAGTCCCTCATGGGTAAAATCAATAATGTTTGCCTCATAGGATTCTTCATAAAAGATAGGATTAAACATTCCAGAAGGTGCTGAATACATCGCTCCCGTAATTGTTCCTCCTGCCTGTGGTTCCCCGTCTCCTTCCTCATCCTCCACAACTTCTCCATTGTCGTCTTCTGGATCTTCTTCTGGTTCTTCAGCTACATTATCTTCACTGCAGGCAGCAAGAGCAAAGACAATGAGAATCAGAAACCCGAAAAAAATAAAACCTCGCAAATAACGTTTCATTGCGTCATTCCCCCTTTTTATTTAAAAATATACATTTCATGACGAAAGAGTTCACATCACCTCCTAATAAAATTTAAGTTTTGTCTGTATAGAGGTGGCAGGCTACAAAATGATCTTTTTCCACTTCTGTTAATTCTGGACGTTCAATAGAACATCGGCCGTAAGCTTTTGGACATCTCGTTCGAAAAGGACAACCTGAAGGTGGGTTAGCTGGGCTTGGTATATCACCAGTTAACATGGTACTTTTTCGTTTTTGTTTATTTTGCTTGGAATCTTTTTTTTTCTCTACCGTTGGAATAGCGGATAAGAGACCTTTGGTATAGGGATGAAGTGGATTATTATATAATGTTTCTTTTGATGCCAACTCAGCAATTCTTCCTAAATACATGACTGCTACCCGGTCACTAATATGTTTTACAACACTTAAATCATGAGCAATAAATAAGTAGGTTAGTCCAAAATCATCTTGTAAATCTTGCATCAAATTTAAAACTTGAGCTTGGATGGATACATCGAGAGCTGAAACAGGTTCATCACAAATAACGAGTTTTGGTTCAATTATCAATGCCCGTGCAAGACTAATTCGCTGCCTTTGCCCACCTGAAAATTCATGTGGATACTTTTGTCTGTCATCTGCTCGCAAACCAACTTTTTCAATCATTTGTATCGCTTTTTCTTTGCGTTCTTTTTTAGATAAATTCGTTTGTACAAGTAGTGGTTCTTCAATAAGTTCACCGACACTCATTTTTGAATTGAGGGAGGCAAATGGATCTTGAAAGACAATTTGCATATTCCTTCGATAAGGTCGTACTTGTTTTTGCTTTAAGGTGGAAATATCATCCCCTTCAAAAATGACTTTTCCTTCCGTTGGATTTGTTAAGCGAAGAATGACTTGCCCAAGGGTTGATTTTCCTGAACCTGATTCTCCTACAATGCCAAGTGTTTCTCCTTTGCTAACATGGAATGAAACATCATCGACAGCCTTTACATGGCCAACAGTACGTTTTAGAATACCTCCTTTAATTGGGAAATACTTTTTTATATTTCTTACGTCAAGGAGTATGTTTTTATCTTTTGTTTCAACTTGAGCTTCGACTTGCTCCATATCTTCACCTCTTATCTTGACTTTCCGCTAAGTAACAACGAACAAAGTGTTCTGAATCTGTTTTAAGAAGCTCAGGATTTTTCCCTTTGCATTTTTCCATCACATATGGACATCTTGTGGAAAAACGGCAACCATGTGGAAAGTGGTAGGCTGGGGGGACTGTTCCCTTAATCGTTCCAAGTCGCTCTGTTTCTATTTCCATACTTGGTAAACTTGCTAATAATCCCTTTGTATATGGATGTTCTGGATGGTGGAGAAGCTGGTCTGCCCTTGCCTGTTCTACAATTTGTCCTCCATACATGACGAGTACTCTATCCGCATATTCAGAAACAACCCCAAGGTCGTGTGTAATTAATAATAAAGCCATTTGAAGCTTTTCTTTCATTTCAATCATGAGATCTAAGATTTGCGCTTGAATCGTCACATCTAAAGCTGTTGTTGGCTCATCCGCAATAAGTAATTGAGGTTCACATGAAATAGCCATTGCAATCATAACGCGCTGCCTCATTCCACCTGATAACTGATGTGGATATTCGTCAATAATATGTTCTGCTCTTGGAATCCCGACCATTTTCAATAGTTTAACCGCTTCTTGGTGTGCTCTTTTTTTATTCCATTTTTTATGTTTCCTTAAAATTTCAGTGATTTGATTGCCGATGGTAAACACAGGATTTAATGCTGTCATCGGTTCTTGAAAAATCATTGCAATGTCATTACCACGCAAGTTTGCCATTTGCTTTTGCGATAACTTTAACGTATCGATACCGTTTAAAAGAACTGTTCCATTTTCAATTTGACCTGGTTTGTCAATTAATTGCATCATCGACAGAGCAGTCATACTTTTTCCACTTCCAGATTCCCCAACAAGAGCGACTGTTTCTCCTGGATAAATTGAAAAAGAAACATCGTCTACAGCTTTAGCAATTTTGTTATCTTCCAGGTAGAAGTATGTTTTTAATTGTTTCATTTCAAGCACTGGCTCCTGATTCATAACAACCCCCCTCACCAGATACTTTGTACTAAAACACCTTATTTGTCCTAACCTTATGACAAGGTCTCTTTGATTATTCATTTAATTTTTAAGAAATTTGGCTAATTTTAGGTCTAGTGCTAAAATAATAGGAAATAGATATAGGAGTGAATCGCATGGATTTAAATACATATTTAACGTTAGACGCAACCGCTTTAGCAGAATTAGTAAACAAGAAAGAAGTAAGTCCTAAAGAATTGCTAGAGTTAAGTTTCCGTCAACTGGAAAAGGTAAATCCTTCTTTAAATCTGACGGCACATACTAGAAAAGAGAAAGCGTTGGCAGAGGCAGAGAACATAAAAGAAGATAGTCCTTTTGCAGGGGTACCAATATTACTAAAAGATATTTCACAGTCACTTAAAGGAGAACATCTGACCTCAGGTTCGAAACTATTAAAAGACGTCATCTCGGATCATGATTCAAACCTAGTTAAGAAAATTCGAGAAGCTGGATTTGTCGTTGGGGGGCATACAACCACACCTGAATTCGCATTGAAGAATATTACAGAAGCAGAACTTCACGGACCAACTCGTAACCCATGGAACAGCAACCATTCCCCTGGTGGATCAAGTGGTGGATCAGCTGCTGCAATTGCTTCAGGTGTCGTTCCTTTAGCAGGAGCAAGTGATGGTGGTGGTTCGATTCGTATTCCTGCATCTTTCTCAGGAATATTTGGTTTAAAACCTACCCGTGGTAAAACACCTGTTGGACCAGGAGTAGGACGTCAGTGGCAAGGTGCTTCCATAGATTTTGTTCTTAGTCGCAGTGTAAGAGATAGTGCGGCCATGCTTGACTTACTGCAAGTTGTTCAACCTTCCGCAGCATTTCAAGCACCGTTGTTTGCTAGTAAATATACAGAAGAGATGAAACAGAAGTTTGATAAACCACTCAGAATTGCATATACAACGAAGTCACCTGTAGGCACACCAGTATCTGAAGATGCAAAACAAGCGGTAGAAAAAACAGTGAAGTGGTTAGAGGAGCAAGGGCATCATGTGGAAGAAAAAGAAAATGGGGTAGATGGTATTCAATTAATGAGAAATTACTTCTTAATGAATAGTGGCGAAGTTTCGATGGTAATCGCTCAGATGGAGCAAGCGATGGGACGCGCCATTACGGCAGATGATGTTGAAATCGAAACATGGGCCTTAAATGTAGCTGGTAAATCAGTTTCCGCTGCAGAATTTTCTGCTAGTCTCGCTGCATGGGATACAGCGGCTGAACAAATGGCTTTTCTCCATGAGACGTACGATTTTTATATTACACCTGCAAGTGCTTATACAGCACCAAAAATAGGTGAGTTAACTCCTACAAAAGAAGAACAAGAAAAGTACAGGGAACAAATCCAAAGCAGTAATCCAACTAGACAACAAGAATTGATTTATGAGATGTTTTTACCAAGTCTAACTTATACGCCATTTACACAGCTGGCTAATTTAACAGGGCAGCCTGCTATGTCCTTACCTGTTTATGTATCAGATGAAGGATTGCCACTTGGTGTCCAAGTCATGGCATCTAAAAATAAAGAACATGAATTATTAAAACTTGCTCATCAACTGGAAGCAACCAATTTATGGGTAGGTACAAAAGAAAATCCTTACTTTAAAAATACAATATCTGTAAAATAAATAACACACAAAAAACTGAGCTAATCCCTTTTTGAAATGAACAGGCCGCATATCGAATGTTGATATGCGGTTTTTTCCATTCCATCAACTAGAGTAAATTTGACAAAAAATCCTTGGAAGCATTGGGGAAGATAGACATACAATGTACAAGCTGACTGTTGACTTATTATGAACTCCTTCTAATAAAACTGGAATATCAAATACCCAAACCATCCTTTATCATTGCGCATTTGTTGAAAAATACGACATAGCCTAGTCTGCTCCTCCCATCCTGGTGTTGATGAGTGGTTAGCCTAACGCTCCGGCAGAATACTTCGCTTTCCATGGGCACGGCCTCAGCCTCCATGCCCCGGCAAGGGGAGCCGTGAGTTGGGCGCAAAGCCCGTTTTTAGTCGGCCTTCCTTAACGTTTCTTGCGGGGTACCTGCTCTTATCGGCCATCCTGTTAGTGAGGGATAAAACTAAATCCTGTTATCCATTTTAAGATTATTTCATCTTTCTTTTTTAAAAAATATTAAAAAATAAAAAATCAATTAAGTAGCATGTTTATGCGTTTTGTAACAGCTTTAATTTGATTTCTGAATAATACCATTATTTTTTCTTGTCGATTTTCTATTTCTTTTTTTACATAACGCTACTATAATAGAAATCATATTTCTGTTATTATGCGTAAATTGTTAGAATATTTCTTAAAAAAGTTAGGAAGGGGATTTAAATGGAAAAGAAGAAAAAGGGCTTATTTCAGCGCTTTCTCGATGGTGTTGAAATAGTGGGAAATAAGCTCCCACACCCTGTTACATTGTTTGCCTTGTTGGCATTGCTTGTAGTTATCCTATCAGGCGTTATTTCTGCCTTTAATATCAGTGTAGAACACCCTGGTGAACCAGGGGAAATGGTAGAAGTAAAAAATCTGTTTAGCGGAGAAGGAATAAATTATATCTTAACGAGTATGACCGATAACTTCATCGGGTTTGCTCCGCTTGGCGTTGTCTTACTTACGATGTTAGGAATTGGAGTGGCGGAACGTTCTGGTTTGATTAGTGCGGTCCTTCGCGGGTTTGTTTTATCCGTACCTAAACGGTTAATTACATTAGGACTTGTTTTTGCAGGGGTGATGTCCAGTGTTGCTTCAGATGCTGGTTATGTAGTCTTGCCACCACTTGGTGCTGTGATCTTCGCTGCACTTGGCAGGCATCCTTTAGCAGGGATTGCTGCAGCTTTTGCAGGGGTATCTGGTGGATTTAGTGCAAACTTGTTTTTATCAGGAACAGATGCAATGTTAGGGGAAATGACGATTGATGCAGCTGCTATCATCGATCCTGCCTATGCAGAAGGAATGAACATTGCGATGAATTGGTGGTTCATTATTGTATCCGTATTTCTATTGACCCTTGTCGGTGCATGGGTGACGGAGAAAATTGTTGAACCTCGTCTAGGAGAATATAAAGGGGATTATCGCGAAAAACTTGAAGAACTAACATCTATTGAGAAAAAAGGGATTCTTTGGGCTGTTATTGCAATGGTAGTTGCAGGCTTGCTAGCAGTATTTCTTGTCTTTCCAGAAGGTGCGCCAATGCGTGGTGAAGAAGGAAGTCAGCCGATCATTCAGTCACCATTTATGAGTTCCCTTGTACCGATTATAGCAATCCTATTCTTCATTCCGGGATTCGTTTATGGGAAAGTGACTAAATCAATCCGAAATGATAAAGATGTTGCAAAACAAATGTCTGATACGATGGCGTCGATGGGGATGTTTATTGTACTAGCCTTCACAGCTGGACAATTTGTCGCATTTTTTAATGAATCTAATTTGGGAATTGTCTTAGGTGTTTATGGTGCGAACTTCCTTGACTCGGTAAGTTTAACAGGAATTCCATTGATTCTTCTGTTTATCGTCATTGCTGCGTTTATTAATTTATTTATTGGAAGTGCTTCGGCAAAATGGGCGATGATGGCTCCTGTGTTTGTGCCAATCATGATGCAGCTTGGCTATTCACCTGAGTTAACGCAAATGGCTTACCGTGTAGCGGATTCGTCTACAAATATAATTACGCCATTAATGACGTATTTTGCGATTATTATTGCCTTCGCACAAAAATATGATAAGAAAATGGGGATTGGAACGATGGTCTCTGTTATGCTTCCCTATTCTATCTTCTTCTTAATCTCTTGGACACTAATGCTCGTTGTCTGGATGCTATTTGGTATCGACCTTGGGCCAGGTGGACCAATTTTATACAATTAAGCAATTTTGAAAGTACACTATCTACGTAAAGATGGTGTACTTTTTTACGTTTTAATAATCTATTTTCTTACAATCTATCGTCCACTTATTTTAATTCCCTAATACTAGTATAATAAACATCCTTTTTGCTAAAAATAGGTAGTGATTACCGTTTTTAGCCACTTTATCTTAAACAGTATTTCTAGTATAGTTAGGGTATAAATGATAGAAACTTAAATGAGGATGGTGGGAATGGAAAATATTGCGCTGTATAATGAAAAAATAACGAATGTTATTGAAAATATAAATAAAGTAATGATTGGAAAAGAAGATGTCGCAGTTTTGAGTTTAGCAGCACTTTTGGCTGAAGGGCACGTTTTACTAGAAGACGTCCCAGGAGTTGGAAAAACAATGCTCGTCCGCACCCTGGCTAAATCCTTAGATTGTGATTTTAGAAGAATTCAATTTACCCCTGACTTACTTCCTTCCGATGTAACCGGTGTTTCCATTTATAATCCAAAAACGCTAGAATTTGAATTTCGTGGTGGTCCTATCTTAGGAAATATCGTCTTAGCGGATGAAATTAATAGAACTTCCCCAAAAACACAATCATCACTTCTTCAAGGAATGGAAGAAAAAAGTGTAACGGTTGATGGAAATACGGTACAACTGAAGCAACCTTTCTTTGTTATGGCAACACAAAATCCGATTGAATATGAGGGAACTTATCCACTGCCTGAAGCACAACTCGATCGATTCCTTATAAAATTAAAAATGGGCTATCCCTCGAAGGAAGAAGAACTTAATATGTTAGAAAGGACATCTAAAGGCCATCCAATCGATACCATTGAAGCTGTCATGACGAAAGAAAACTTAATTACTATCCAGGAAGAAGTGAAAGACGTGTATATGGATCAGACGATTTACGAATATATTATTCGTTTAGTCAGGGCTACTCGTGAACATGAAGATATTTTTCTCGGTGTTAGTCCAAGAGGTTCCATAGCCTTAATGAAAATAGCTAAGGCATATGCTTATATTCATGGGCGTGATTATGTCATACCTGATGATGTAAAATATATGAGCCCATATGTTTTAGGCCATCGTATTATTTTAAAGGCTGAAGCTCAATATGCGGGTAAAACAAATGAGACCGTTATCCATTCCATTGTGGAACAAGCATATATACCGATACGAAAGGAATTAA
Source organism: Candidatus Avamphibacillus sp. (assembly GCA_035301745.1). GTDB lineage: Bacteria > Bacillota > Bacilli > Bacillales > Amphibacillaceae > MSJ-26. The sequence continues at coordinate 14,221 of DATGTS010000075.1, read as the reverse complement.
ATTGATGAAATTTCGCTTCATAATGAATTTTATTTTCATTATCCTTTTAATCCTTGTTCTTTTTTCATTTGCTATGTTTCAAGGTGGATTTACTTCTTGGTTTCTATTTTTTAGTTTCCTGCCTATTTTTCTTTACCAGATGGCTCTCATGTTTTATTCGATTAAAATGTGGCAAGTAACAAGGGAGTTATCGAAACAAAGGATTGAAGCGGGAGACCAAGTAATTGTAAAGATCTCTATTCGTAGGAAAATACCTTTCCCACTTTATTATTGTATATTTGAAGAAATATTCCCTGAATCCTTAAATAAGATAGATCTTCGTCAAGATAAATATAAACAAATGAACAATCCCGACTCAATCAAAACCGTTCGACAAAAGAAAAGTATTCTATTTCCATGGTTCAAACGTGAGTTTACACTTACTTATCCATTAACTCATTTGCCGCGTGGAGAGCATATTTTAAGTGAGGTGCGAATTCGGACTGGAGATATATTTGGTCTTATTAAAAAAGACCATACCTTTCAGACAGTTTGCCATCTAACGGTTTTGCCTTCTCGAAGAAAGCTATTTATGGAAGAGAAGGCAAGCAATTTGGAACAAGGTATGATTTCTTCCCCGTCCATCCATTTTAAAAATACAAATGTCGTCTCAGGTATTCGGGAATATATGCCAGGGGACCGTTTTTCCTGGATTGACTGGAAACAAACGGCTCGAAAGAACGAAGTCATGACAAAAGAATTTGAACAGGAAAAAAGTACCGACACACTTCTTGTGTTGGATAGTACCTATTATCCTGATTTGAATGAATTGGCTTTTGAAGCAACGGTAGAGCTAAGTTTGTCATTTATTGACCTATTTAAGAAAAATGGAACCTCTGCAAATGTATTAACGATTGGTGAAGAAATGAATTTTTTTCCAGCGAAACGCTTTGTTCAAAAAGAAGCAATAGAACGTCATTTAACAACTATTCAACCTTCTGGAAGCAAGGCTTTCCCCCTTCTTTTAAAAGAAGGGCTCATGCGATGGAACAATCAACATCTGATTATTATTTTAACGACAACTCTTGATGAATCATTACAGGAAACGATAAAGCAATTAAAAATGCGAAGAAAACGAGTGCATTTGATTTATATTCAGGCGAAGCAGGATCTTACCCCATCAGGTCAAGCGATTATAAAACATTTAACACAGATAAATATGGATGTAAATCTTTTGACAGAAGATCAGTTAATAAAAGATAGAATAGGGGTGAAATCAAGATGAATCAAGGAAGCTATAAAAGAATACCGATTCTTTTCACCTCTTTATTATATGCTTGTGGTTTCTTTATCTTTTTAGAATGGTTATATCCCATAAAACAAATTACAGATACAAACAATATGAAAATATTTATTATTTATGCTGTATTTTGTTTTGTGATTTCTCTATTTCAAATTAAATGGTGGAATTCGCTTTTACTCAAAGGATTAGGAATGTTATTTTTTATTTACCTTTTATTTTTTGAGGGAAGTATTTTGGATTTTTCTTGGATCCATGCTTTTATTGCAGATGTTATTTATAATGTGGACGTACTAATTTCCGGAGATTGGTACGGGCTAACTGCAATCTTTCGAAGTGCTTTATTTTTATTATTAATTTGGCTTATGAGTTATTTAATCCACTATTGGTTTGTTATAGTGAAACGTGTTTTTCTATTTATCGCACTTACATTTATTTATCTATCTGTTTTAGATACATTTACGGTTTATGATGCAAATTTATCGATTGTTCGCGTCTTTATTTTATCCTTTCTTGCACTTGGGATGACGAACTTTCTCAAGGAGGTTCAAACAGAGGCCATTCCATTTAAATGGAGTAAAAAGAGTGTGAAATGGTTTATTCCGATTGTATTAATTGTACTTTTATCAGCTTTGGTAGGTTACGGGGCCCCAAAGCTTGATCCGAAATGGCCTGACCCTGTTCCATTTATACAAAATGCTGTAGGTACTGGCAGTGGAGATGAGGAGGCGATTAGAAAAGTAGGCTATGGCGAGGATGATTCCCAACTTGGTGGATCATTTGTACAGGATGACACACGTGTTTTCCGTGCTATATCTGAAGAAAGACATTATTGGCGGATTGAAACGAAAGACATTTATACCGGAAAAGGATGGGAGAGTTTTCCTGTAGGTCAATCCATTACCAAAGAAATTTACGCACATGACAATATCCCACTGGCGACTTTTAATGAAACGGTTGAAACGGAACAACATCAGGATTTTATTCGGATGAATGAAAGAACAGATATTCCAAAGTTAATTTACCCATATGGCCTTCATGGGGTGCACATTCCTTCTGGTGTACAGTTGAAGTTAGATGAAAGCGAAGAATCCATTCGCACAGAATATGATGGACGTGAAACGACTGTGCAAGAATACACATTGACTTATGATCATCCTTCATTTAATGTCGACAAACTAAAGAAGCCGGGAGAGGACCCAGCGGATTTGAAAGAGCATTATACTCAATTGCCTGATCATTTTCCGAAACGAATACAAGACTTAGCTGAAGAGATTACGGAACCCTTTGATACGCGTTATGAAAAGGTGACGGCTATTGAAAAATATTTTGGTGAAAGTGGGGAATTTACGTATCAAACAGAGGAGGTCCCTGTACCAAAAGGCAATCAAGACTATGTCGATCAATTTTTATTTGATTCTAAAGTTGGGTACTGTGATAATTACTCCACATCGATGGTTACCATGTTGCGGACACTGGATATTCCGGCAAGATGGGCAAAAGGCTTTACTAGTGGAGAAATCGTTCCTGATGATACCGTTGACGTTGCTGTTCCTGAGGGACATGATGTTTATGAAGTGACAAACGCAAATGCCCACTCTTGGGTTGAAGTTTATTTTCCAAATGTAGGATGGGTACCATTTGAGCCGACCCAGGGATTTTCTAACTTAACTGACTTTCACGTCGAAGTTGACGCAGGTGAAGAAGAAGATGCGCTTGACGCTTCGGAAGCTGAAGAGCCGGAAGCAGAAGAGGAAGAAGAGTTAAGTGAAGAGGAGGAAGAAAATGAAGAGGCGCTTGCTGAAATCGACAAAGATAAGGATAAACAATCATTTACCTTTAAAACATGGCATCTTTATCTGGGAATTGGCGTGTTGTTATTAGTTGGATTTTTAATCTATTGGAAGAGATTTCAACTAGAGGCTACTATTTTAGACAGAAAAATGAATAATAAAAAGGATGCTGCAAGTTACCAAGCCGCATACCAATTCTTGCTTAAGTTATTGAAACATAAGGGAGACGGGAAAGACCCTCAGCAAACATTACGTGAATATGCGAAAGAAATCGATGTGTTGTATACAACAGAATCGATGAGCTTACTTACCTTTGACTATGAACAATTAATTTATAATAAAGGGGAAAAAGGTATAAAAAATAAAGGGTTTCCTCAATTATGGAAAGACTTAGTTAATCGCATTATTGGTTGACCCTAGAGCGTCTGATTAGTAAAATAAGTGAATACTAACTGAAGATTTATAGATAGGAGCAGAAGTCGTGGACAAAAATGAAATGATTCTCGTACTTGATTTTGGTAGTCAATATAATCAGCTCATTACAAGAAAGATTAGAGAACTAGGAGTGTATAGTGAATTACACTCCCATAAGATAAGTGCTGAAGATATTAAGCAAATGAATCCTAAAGGAATTATTCTATCTGGTGGACCACATAGTGTTTATGATGAAAAGCAATTTCGTCCAGATCCAGATATCTTCTCATTAGAGATTCCAATATTAGGTATTTGTTATGGAATGCAATTATTGGCATTAAACTTTGGTGGGAAAGTTGAAAAAACAACGGATCGAAATTACGAAAGTGTGGATATTGAGGTAAAAAACGATTCAGGTCTTTTTGAAGGAATGCCTGAAAGTCAAACAGTATGGATGAGCCAAGGTGATAAAGTAGTTCAAGCACCAGACGCTTTCCATGTTGATGCAACAAGTGAAGCGACACCTATCGCGGCAATGAGTCATAAGGAAAAACAAATGTACGCTTTTCAATTTCACCCAGAAGTAAGCCATACAGAGCACGGAGTAAAGCCTCTGGAAAATTTTGTGAAAGATATCTGTCAATGTAAAGGAAATTGGACAATCGAAAATTTCATCGAGTCAGAAGTTGAAAAAATCCAGCAGCAAGTTGGTAATAAAAACGTATTATGTGCACTGAGTGGCGGGGTTGATTCTTCCGTTGTGGCTGCATTGGTTCATAAGGCGATTGGTAATCAATTGACATGTATTTTCGTTGATCATGGTTTGCTAAGGAAAAATGAAGCAGATGACGTGATGAAGGTGTTTACGGATCACTTCCATATGAATGTAATAAAAGTGGATGCCTCTGAGCGTTTCTTATCAAAACTTAAAGGTGTGTCAGAACCGGAACAAAAACGGAAAATCATTGGTAACGAATTTATTGCTGTGTTCGATGACGAAGCAGCAAAACTAACCGATATTGATTTTCTTGCACAAGGGACCATTTATGCTGATGTGATTGAAAGTGGAACAGACACCGCTGAGACGATTAAATCCCATCACAATGTTGGTGGTCTTCCAGAAGATATGGAATTTGAATTAATTGAACCACTTCGTTCCTTATTTAAAGATGAAGTTCGCGAAGTTGGTACCGAGCTTGGTTTGCCTGATCATATTGTTTGGCGCCAACCTTTCCCAGGACCTGGTTTAGCGATAAGAGTCTTAGGAGAAGTGACAGAGGATAAGCTCCACATTGTTCGTGAATCTGACGCAATTTTACGTGATGAAATTGCAAAAGCAGGGCTAGACCGTGATATATGGCAATATTTCACTGCATTACCAGGTATGCGAAGTGTTGGTGTTGTTGATGGTGAGCGTTCCTATGATTATACGATTGGTATTCGTGCCGTCCATTCCGTAGACGCCATGACCGCTGACTTTGCCAAAATACCATGGGATACCCTGCAAAAGATTTCTGAACGGATGACTGCAGAGGTTGACCATATTAACCGCGTTGTTTATGACATAACAAGCAAGCCACCAGCAAGTATTGAGTGGGAATAATCGTCAACTTGTTCGAGCCAGTAGCTGTACATAAGCAACTGGCTCTTTTTTGGCTATGAACTTTTATTAATGAACTTTTATTAATGAAATTTGAATAATCCCCCGTTAACCGGCAGTAATACCCCCACTTCAAGATTTCGAGAGGAATTAAGAAAGATAAGTGGGGGATAAACTGCCGGTGGAATACAAGCTAAATACGGCCTCCCGAGGCCAACGCTTGCATACCCCTTGCCGGGGCGGATTCTGCTCGGGCCTACAGGATGTAGGTCACAAAGGCGTTGCAACAAACGGTTTTCGGTGGGGCGAGTAATCGCAGTCCCAGGACGTCGCGAACTTAGCCTTTGTTCATTTGCAAATCAGTAGGGGATGAAGAAAAACCCCCCACTGATTGAAGTTTCGCTTTATGAAATTGATTCTCATTGACTAAAGTATAGTAAGATAGTAATATATGAATATGCTTTTGGAAAAAATAAATAGTTAAAGCGTATAATTTAGGGAATATGGCCTAAAAGTTTCTACCAGACTACCGTAAATAGTCTGACTACGCAGGTAATAGTAATATAGTGAGTCAACCTTTCACTTATCTTTTGTATTGGTGAATGTGTTGTTCATTTATCATTGCTTTTTCTTGCATAGTTTCGTAGCACTCTTGGGAATATCCTGAGGGTGTTTTTTAATGTAAAAAATAATCGGAGGGGAAAAGCGATCATGAAAAAATACTTTAAATTTGAAGAGCTAGGGACAAATTATCGTACAGAGTTTATTGGAGGTTTGACGACCTTTTTAGCGATGGCTTATATTTTATTTGTCAATCCTGCAACTCTCTCTTTAGCTGGTATTGAAGAATTACCAGAAGGTGTTACACGTATGGATCAAGGAGCAGTTTTTACAGCGACAGCTATTGCAGCAGCTGTTGGAACACTACTCATGGGTCTTATTGCAAGATACCCAATCGCTCTAGCACCAGGAATGGGATTGAATGCTTTCTTTGCCTATACTGTTGTACTAGGTTATGGCATTCCGTGGGAAACAGCTTTATCAGGAGTACTTGTTTCAGGACTTATTTTTATTATCTTAACTCTAACTGGAATCCGGGAAAAAATAATTAATATGATTCCAGCGAATTTGAAGATGGCTGTTGGAGCAGGGATTGGTTTATTTATTGCATTTTTAGGGTTTAAAAATGCCGGTATCATCGTTGGGGATGATGCAACATTAATTGCCATTGGTGATTTAACATCACCGGTTGTATTGCTTTCTGTTTTCGGCATTTTCATTTCCGTCATATTGCTGACTTTAAACTTTAAGGGCGGTATTTTTTACGGGATGATTTTAACATCCATTGTTGGAATGCTGACAGGGCTTATCCAAGCACCAACAGCTGTAAGTGATGTAGTGGGAAGTGTCCCAAGTGTGGCGCCAACGTTTGGGCAAGCATTTCTTCATTTCGAAGATATTTTCACGATTGAAATGCTCGTTGTTATTTTGACTTTCTTATTTGTTGACTTCTTTGATACAGCAGGGACACTTGTTGCCGTAGCAACTCAAGCAAACTTAATGAAAGATAATAAATTACCGCGTGCCGGTAAAGCATTACTTGCAGATTCGACCGCAACTGTAGTTGGTGCAACGATTGGAACATCAACAACAACTTCTTTTGTAGAATCTACGTCAGGCGTCGGGGCCGGTGCTCGTACTGGATTTGCATCCGTTGTGACAGCAGGATTCTTTTTATTGGCATTGTTTTTCTCACCGCTTCTCAATGTAGTGACTCCAGAAGTAACTGCCCCGGCATTAATTATTGTAGGGGTACTGATGTCTTCATCGTTTAAAAATATAAAATGGGAGCAGTTTGAAATTGCAGTACCAGCCTTTTTGACCATTATTATGATGCCACTAGCAGGTAGTATTGCGACAGGGATTGCCGTTGGATTTGTCTTCTATCCAATAACAATGCTTTTAAAAGGAAGAACAAAAGAAATTCATCCCGTGATGTATGGATTGTTTGTTATTTTTATCTTGTATTTTATCTTTTTGAATTGATATAAAATATAATCAAAATAAGAATATGAATTAAAAATTCGCCTTTCAACAAATGATGAAGGGCGAATTATTATTAGTTACCGTATTAACGATTGGTGTTAGGTTTTATTTCCCCGAACCTCGTTAATCTTTTGTCAAGGGGCAGATAACTATGATATATCTTCCCGATCCTCGATGAATCTTTCGTCCAGGGGCAGATAACTGTGATATATCTTCCTCATACCCTATATGTCTGAGCACCTCTCTTGCTTTTCCTACTTCTAATAGATTTATGCATAAGAAACTAGTAGCTATTCTACTTGCTGTTTTCTACTTTCCTTTCCATATGGCAGCAAATGATATGCGGTTAATAAAACCGTACCGATAAGCGCGGAGCATCCGAGCCAGAAGTATAGTGTGCCACCGCCATAAGAATCAATTAATGTTCCACCGGCAAGGGAACCAATAATCCCAGAAACACCGAAGAACATTGCGAAAAAGACGAGATGTCCTGTGGATTGCAGGATTTTTGGAATAATACGTGAAACATACTCAAAAGCAGCTGTATAAAAAACACCAAAAGTTAAGCCGTGCAATACTTGTAAAGTGATAATCTGATAGGGGTGTTCAACAGCTGCAAAAAGAAACCATCGGATAGTATATAAGGCACCTGCAATAATAATGAAGACAAGCGGGCGAAATCTTCTGAACCAAAATCCGGCAGTAGCAAAAATAAGTGCTTCGGTCATGACACCGACAAACCAGCCAATACCGACTAAACCTTCTGTTCCACCAAGTTGAGCAATATATAAGCCAATGAAGCTGTCATTTGCCCGATGAGTGACAGTAATAAAAAGCATTAAAACTAAAAAGATGATAAAGGATTTATTAGTAATTAGTTTTTTAATATCATTCAATTGAACAGGATCTGACACACCTTTAACATCAGGAACTTTAAAGGTAACAATAAAGGCTAAAACGCCAAACAATAGATAAGGCCAGATCATATATTGAATTCCAACCCTTGTAAGCACTTCACCGATGATGAGAGAAGAGAAGGCGAATCCGACAGATCCCCATGTTCGGATGCTGCCAAACGGAACGCCGTTCATTTCTGCATTTCGCTGAGCTAAACTATCCCCTAGTGCACCAATAGGTGAGGTAAAGAAATAAAAAACAGCCCCCATTAAAATAATGGCGATTAGCGTATTCATTTGGAAAAATAGAACGCTTGTAATAAGTAATCCAATAACACAAATTTGAATCATTCGCTTGACCGTTTTATATTTATCACTCAGATATCCCCAAAATGGTTGTGAGAAAATAGAAGCCAAAGGACCAACAGCAAGAACCCAGCCTATTTCCGTTCCATTTAATCCCTTATACTTTAAATACAGTGGCAAATAACTAAGGATAATTGTATTTGTAGCATGAAAACAAAATAAAAGCATTTTTAAAGGTGTTAATGATTCACTTTTTGCCAAATCTCTTCGCTCCTAACTTATGTACTCTGTATTCATCGATTATACACCGTTTGATTTGAAAATAATAAAAAACTTCCGATAAAACCGGAAGTTTCGCTTTAAATATATTATGTCTGGATGTTAAGCATTCCATGTTTGTTGAATAAATTCGTCCCTACCAGATTTTGCTCGATCTTTTTCATAATGCTCTTTGTTTTTCTTGTAATAGTCTTGATGATATTCTTCAGCTGGATAGAAAGTGGATGCTGGTAAAACTTCCGTTACAATTGGTTTGTTAAATTTACCGCTTTGCTCAAGCTCCTGTTTGGAATATAGAGCTGCTTGTTTTTGTTCTTCATTATGAAAAAAGATCGCTGTTCTGTAGGAATCTCCACGGTCGTGAAATTGCCCGCCATCGTCTGTTGGATCAATTTGTTTCCAGTATATATATAAAATCTCTTGGTATGAAATGATCTCAGGGTCAAACGTTATTTCCACGGCTTCATAATGACCAGTGTTTCCTTCTTTCACTTGTTCATATGTCGGATTTTCAAGATGTCCTCCTGTATACCCGGAAATTACTGCGTGGACCCCGTCCCACTGATCAAATGGTTTTACCATACACCAGAAGCATCCACCAGCAAATGTTGCTTTACTTTCTGATATTGCCATGTTGATTCCTCCTGTTGAAAACTTTAATCTAATCGCTTAAGTTTACATTCAATTGAAATATCAAGTAAAATAAAAGTAATCTATTTGCATAAGTATATCATAATAAGAGGGTAGGTGACATAATGAATGAATCATTAGAGCCATTTGTACATAAAGTATTTACAGGGAAAGTGAAAAAAATGGGAACGCCTGGTGCAAAGGATCCAATGGACCGTGAATGGGAGAGTGGCATTTTCAAGACGGAAAATGATGAACAATTATGGCTCAGTAAAACAGGTCTACCAGGTGATGAGCAGGCAGATAAAAAAGTTCATGGTGGCCCTGAAAAAGCTCTGTTCGCTTATCCAATAAAGCATTATACTTATTGGAAAAAGGATTTAAATGATGAAAATATCGATGTTGGGGGATTTGGCGAAAATTTAGCAGTACTGGAAATGGATGAGTATTCCGTTTGTATAGGGGATACATATCAATTTGGAGATGCAATTATACAAGTATCCCAACCAAGACGTCCTTGCTGGAAACCAGCTCGCCGTCATCGGGTAAAAGACCTTGCTTTGCGTATTCAAAATAGCGGCTTGACAGGATGGTATTTTAGAGTACTTAAAGAAGGTTATGTTATATCAGGTATCGATATTGAATTAATCGATAGACCACATCCCGAATGGACTGTTGCTGCAAGTAATGAAGTAATGTATCTTCGTAAAGAGGATTTACGAGCAGCAGAAGATTTAGCCTCGCTTGAATTACTTGCGCCTAACTGGAAAAGATCTTTAAACAAACGATTAAGAGGTATTAAATCCAGTGATACGAAAAGGGTCTATGGTCCAAATATAGATCGGAAACAATAAAAGATAACTCGTATCTGAATTGGAGGGAATTCATTTGCTGAGCAATGCGTATGTAATGGTAGCTATTATTCTTGTCATTAATATAGTTTATGTATCTTTTAATACCATCAGGATGATTCTGACATTGAAAGGTCGCCGTTATATAGCTGCCTTTGTTAGTATATTCGAAATTATTATGTATGTTGTAGGGTTGGGGTTGGTGTTAGATAATTTAAATGAAATCCAAAATATCATTGCATACGCGGTTGGTTTTGGAATTGGTGTTGTGATAGGGTCAATAATCGAGGAAAAGTTAGCACTAGGTTATATTACAGTAAATGTTATTTCTTCTAATCCGGATATTGAGTTCACAAGAAAGTTAAGAGAAAAAGGATATGGTGTGACAAGCTGGTTTGCTTATGGGATGGAAGGCGACAGATTAGCCATGCAAATATTAACCCCGCGAAAGTATGAACTAAGGCTATACGAAACGATTAAAAAACTCGATCCGAGAGCCTTTGTTATTTCATATGAACCTACGCAAATTCATGGTGGATTCTGGGTAAAACAAGTTCGTAAAGGTAGATTATTTAATCCGAAACAACAAAAAGATGAGCCTAAAGAAGAACTTTAATAGGTAAATCTGTTCTTGTATAAAGGAGATAATGATTTTTTAAAGTTAATAATGGCACTTTCCTTAAGGTGAAGAATACCTATATACATATGACGAAGTATATAGGTATTTTCACGTTCAAGGAGGAAAAAAGAATGGATGGCCATGGTAAAGATCAAAATCGAAAGGAAAATCAAGTGAATTTTCCCATTCCACCACAACATCAAGAACAGCAACCTGGAATCGAGGCTCTGATGAAGCCGAAACCGATCGTAGAAAATCCTGATTATAAGGGAGCTGGTAAGTTATTAAATAAAGTTGCGATTATCACAGGCGGAGACAGTGGGATAGGTGCAGCAACGGCTATTGCTTTTGCAAAAGAAGGTGCTGATATTGTTATTCCTTATTATTATTCATATGAAAATGGAGATGCTTTTCGAACGAAAAGGAGAATCGAAGAACTTGGCAGAAGGTGCTTACTCATTATTGGAGACCTGCGCAGTCCCGAACATTGTAAATATGTTATTCAACAAACCCTTCACTATTTTGGAAAGTTAAATATTCTTGTGAATCACCATGGTGTTCAGTTTCCGCAGGATAGCTTATTAGAGATTTCGAATGAACAACTCCTTGCTACCTTTCAAACGAATGTATTTGCTTTCTTTTATTTAACAAAAGCAGTGCTTCCTCATTTGAAGAAAGACGATACAATTATCAATACGACCTCGGTTACAGCCTATGAAGGTAATGAAAAGTTGATTGACTATAGCGCAACAAATGGTGCAATCGTTAGTTTTACGCGCTCATTATCTAAGAACTTGGCTGAGCAAGGTATCCGTGTCAATGCGGTAGCACCTGGTCCAATATGGACACCACTCATTCCATCAAGTTTTTCAGCAGAATATATCAATAAGGAGTGGGGAAAAGGTGTTCCACTGAATCGTCCTGGTGAGCCATATGAATTAGCTCCTGCCTATGTCTATCTCGCTTCTGATGATTCTTCTTACGTTACTGGTCAAGTGATACATGTTAATGGAGGGGAAATGGTAACATCCTAGCTGTTTTTTTACTGAAATAACTCGAAAACACCTCTGAATCCGAACGATTATAAAAAAACATTAATAAATGTTCGTATTATGTTGACAGAATAAAGTAGCTTTTGTTATGCTTAAATCAGCAAATAAATAGGTACCTCATATATCTTTAAGGATATGGCTTAAAAGGTTTCTACCCGGCACCGTAAATGCTGGACTATGAGGGGAGATGAACGATTGATTTTTCAATCATTGATTCATTTTTTATGGTGAACACGAACGTTCAACTTTCGTAATCCCGTCTATTCATCTTCTCTCATTGGAGAGAGACGAATAGACTTTTTTATTTTATAGAGGAAAGGAATGAAGGGGATGGCATCTGTAGGCGTTATTATGGGAAGTATTTCCGATTGGAAAACGATGAAACATACATGTGATATATTAAATGAATTACATATTCCTTATGAGAAAGAAGTAATTTCGGCTCATCGTACACCTGAAGATATGATGGAGTATGCAAAATCGGCACGTGATCGAGGGCTCAAAGTGATTATCGCTGGAGCAGGAGGGGCGGCACATTTACCTGGGATGGTCGCTTCACAAACAACCCTTCCGGTTATTGGGGTACCAGTAGAAAGTAAAGCATTAAAGGGACTCGATTCTTTATTATCAATTGTTCAAATGCCTGGGGGTGTTCCCACAGCTACGGTTGCTATTGGGAAAGCGGGAGCGAAAAATGCAGGAATTTTAGCTGCTCAAATCCTCGGTACATCAGATGTAAAAATAGCAAAAGAACTACAGGACTATAAAGAAAAATTACAAGATAAAGTGACAGAAATGAGGGAAGACCTTGCTCAAAAATAATCAAACTATTTTACCTCCACAAACAATCGGAATCATTGGTGGTGGGCAGCTTGGACGGATGATGGCGATTGCCGCGCGTTATATGGGTTATAAAATTGCTGTTCTTGATCCAACACCAAATTGTCCAACAGCTCAAGTCGCTGATAAACAAATTATTGCGGCATATGACGATATAAGTGCAATAGAAGAACTTATCGAAATCAGTGATATCGTTACATATGAATTTGAAAATGTTGATCTAAAGGCAGCATCAAAAATAGAAGAAGCAGGCAAATTACCTCAAGGCGCATATGCGCTTGAGGTGACGCAGAATCGAGAAAAAGAAAAGATGTTATTAAAAGAATTAAATTTACCAGTTCCTGATTTTTTCATTGTAACAAGTGAAGTAGAATGCCAGGAAGCACTACAAAAAATAACCTATCCCGCAGTCATCAAAACGTGCCAGGGAGGCTATGATGGCAAAGGGCAACTTAAACTTTACTCAGAAGCTGATGAAGATAATGCACTTAACTTCGTAAGGAAACATGAACATTGCATTATTGAAGAGTGGGTTTCTTTTGATAAAGAGATTTCTGTTGTGTTTACCAGGGGGAAATTTGAGGAAATAACCTTTTTCCCTGTTCCGGAAAATGAACATAAAGACCATATTTTATATCAATCCATCGCTCCAGCAGAAATTACCGGGAATGTTAAAAAACAAGCACTTAAGGCAGCGGAGATGATCGCAGAGGAGATGAATATTGTCGGCACTTTTGCGATTGAAATGTTCGTTGCCGGAGAAAATATATATGTAAATGAAATGGCTCCCCGTCCACATAATTCAGGACATTATACGATTGAAGCATGTAATGTTTCTCAATTTATGCAGCATATCCGCGCGATTTGTGGATTGCCTTTAAAAAAGGTTGAACTTCTTCAACCCGCTATAATGGTGAATGTTTTAGGGGGAGCTGTTGAAAACGTTCTACATGCAACAACACAACATCCAGATGGATTTGTTCATTTATATGGAAAAGCAGATATCAAACCAATGCGAAAAATGGGCCATGTTACTTTCATCGCCGAAACAATAGATGAAGCAAAACAACAGGTCACACAATTTCAAGAGGATTTTGAAAAATGATGGAGTAGATTTTTAAGCGAATCGGACTTAATTAAAAATCTTATCTTATATCCGCAGTCCGAATACACTTCTCACATAGGCATTACTTCTCGCAGGAGTATACGTGTATTCGTACCGCTCACATTAAATTGATATTTCTTAATTTTCATAAGGTAACTAAATAATAAATGAAGCAGACAAATAAAAAATGAGGGGGAACCGTTGTGATCGAACAATTCACGATGAGTCCAGAGGCAATTGAATTAAATAAACAATACCGAGAAATGGGACTGAGTGATGAAGAGTATCAATTTGTGAAAAGGTTGTTAGGGCGCCATCCTAATTATACGGAAACTGGTATTTTTGCTTCTATGTGGTCGGAACATTGCAGTTATAAATCATCAAAACCCCTTTTGAAGAAGTTTCCCTCAAAGGGACCGCATGTACTGCAGGGTCCTGGAGAAGGAGCAGGGGTTGTTGATATTGGTGATAATCAGGCAATTGTTTTTAAAATGGAAAGCCATAATAGTCC
>DATGTS010000074.1:0-8742 GCA_035301745.1 Candidatus Avamphibacillus sp. | reverse complement strand
TCTTGTCAACATACCTTAAAACTCCCCCAAAATATACTGATTTAGTGTGTTTTATGTAACTATATTATTCCATATTTAGTATACTTTGGGGGATATTTTATAGAAAATTATCGCGAAGAATTTTTACTCTTCAAAGCTGTTAATATTAATAGATAAAAGGTGAATTTCAATACATAATTGACTGATCTTCCTTCTTTTAAAAGAACACAAATTACAAATAATTCACACAATTGACGGATATTAAAATAAGTTTTAAAATTAGTATTATCTCATTTTAAGGTTATTTAACAGAGGGAAGGATGTAGTCAATCATGAGTGATAAAAGCACCATTAGTAAAGAGAAAATTCTAAAAAGTGTGCCACAAACAGGTTTTTTTGGACAACCTAAAGGACTCTTTACATTATTTTTTACAGAGTTTTGGGAGCGCTTTTCTTATTATGGAATGCGTGCATTACTCCTATATTACATGTATACCGCAGTGACTGATGGCGGTTTAGGTATGGATGAAGGTCTTTCTAAATCAATTATGGCAATCTACGGGTCACTAGTTTATATGTCTGGTGTCATTGGGGGATGGATTGCTGATAGATTACTAGGAATGCAAAAAACTATTTTTTATGGTGGTATTTTAATCATGCTAGGACATATCGTTCTTGCATTGCCAGCTGGTCAGACGGCGCTATTTGTGTCCATGTTTCTTATTGTTATGGGAACAGGCTTATTGAAGCCGAACGTTTCTAACGTTGTTGGTGATTTATATAGTCAGGAAGATATACGCCGGGATTCTGGATTTAGTATATTTTATATGGGAATTAACATGGGTGCTTTTATTGCTCCATTTATTGTCGGAACATTAGGTCAGGAATATAATTACCATCTTGGTTTTGGTGCAGCAGCTGTTGGTATGTTCCTTGGATTAGTTGTATACGTTGTTACTCGTAAAAAATATTTGGGACTTGCTGGGGATTACGTTCCGAACCCTATTCCAAAAGAGAAGAAGAAAAAAGTTTATAGTCAAATTGCTATTGGAATTGTCGTCATTTCAGCTTTAGTTATCATTTTATCTATGGCAGGGATATTAACAATCAATGGGTTTATTTCTATTGTAAGTATTCTGGGAATTGTGATCCCGACAGTTTACTTTATTGTAATGTACCGCAGTCCTAAGACAAATGAAGATGAGAAATCACGATTACTTGCCTATATTCCATTGTTTATTGCAGCGGTTATGTTTTGGGCCATCGCGGAACAAGGTGCTATTGTTTTAGCAGAATATGCAGATAAATATACTCGATTAAGTATATTTGGATTTGAATTGAAATCGTCCTGGTTTCAGTCATTGAATCCTTTATTTATTATTGCATTATCTCCATTGTTTGCGGGATTATGGATGAAACTTGGGGACAGGCAGCCTTCAACATCTAAAAAATTCTCGTATGGTTTGTTTTTTGCAGGAATCTCATTTTTAGTTATGATGCTTCCACCCCTATTTCATGGAGAAGGTGCTTTGGTCAGTCCAATCTGGCTTGTCCTTAGTTTTTTATTTGTTGTGATTGGTGAATTATGTCTATCTCCGGTTGGATTATCAGCTACAACAAAATTGGCACCAGCTGCTTTTTCAGCTCAAACGATGAGTTTATGGTTTCTATCAAATGCAGCTGCACAGGGAATAAATGCGCAGCTTGTTAAGTTCTTTTCATATGAAAATGCAACTTTATATTTTGGTGCTATTGGGGCTTTAGCTATCCTGCTAGGGTTTATATTATATCTGGCAGCACCAAAAATTCAATCGTATATGAAAGGTGTTCGTTAAAAAGAAGTTTTAATAGCTAATTTAAAAAGGTCATAGATAATCTTTTTATGGCAACACTCCTAAACGAATATGTGGGGGGTTGCCATTTATTTATTCAAATAACCACAGGTTCCCCTTTTAGATTCGACTTTCTTTTACATATGAAGTCAATTATTTTATTAAGTATTCCATTTCAAAATAATTTAGGTTATATTGTTATTAGATATAATTTTTGGAATTAGAATGAAAGGAGTTTAATCATGCCGTCCAAAAAAGACTATCGATTTAAAGTTGCAAATCGAGAAGCGTTAATTGGTGTAGGGCTGGCCATTTTCAACTTCATTTGGTGGTATGCCTTTGCTTACGGCTTAGGTAGTGAAAATCCATCAGAATATACATATATTTTTGGTTTGCCTGCATGGTTTTTTTATAGTTGTGTTGTAGGGTTTATTGTCATGGTTATTCTTGTAACCGTCATTGTCAAGCTATTTTTTGTTGAAGTACCTTTTGATGATGTGGAGGAAGAGAGGGAAGATGAATGAATTGGCAAGCGTTACTGCCGCTTATTCTATTTTTAATGATTATTTTTGGAATTGGTTTTTGGGCTAGTAAATATGTAAAAACATCAAAGTCATTTTTAGAGGAATATTTTCTTGGTGAACGCAGTTTAGGTGGATTTGTCTTAGCAATGACCATGACGGCTACCTATGGAAGTGCAAGTAGTTTTCTCGGTGGTCCTGGTACAGCCTATAATGAGGGATTAGGCTGGGTATTACTATCAATGACCCAAGTGGCTACAGGCTATTTCGTCTTAATGGTACTAGGGAAAAAGTTTGCTATTGTAACGAGACGATTTAAAGCAATAACGATGGTTGACTTTCTGAAAGAGCGATATCAATCAAAATGGGTAGTTCTATTTTCTGCTATTAGCATTATTATATTCTTGTTTTCAGCCATGGCTGCCCAGTGGATTGGTGGAGCTAGGTTAATTGAGTCGCTGACAGGTATATCTTACATATCAGCTTTGTTTATCTTTGCGATTTCTGTACTTGTATATGTAACGATTGGTGGCTTTCGTGCTGTTGCGGCGACAGATGCTATTCAAGGATCCATTATGTTTATTGGAACACTTATTTTATTAATTGCTGTAATTATCGCTGGAGGCGGTATTCCGAATATTATAGCAGATCTACATGCGGAGAATCCTAATTTAATTACGCCATTCGGTGCGGAAGGAACGTTGACACCGCAATTTGTTTCTTCTTTCTGGATTTTGGTTGGAGTTGGTGTAGTAGCTCTGCCACAAATAACGATAAGGGCGATGTCCTATAAAAATTCAAAATCAATGCATCGAGCAATAATAATTGGAACCATTGTAGTAGGTTTTATCATGCTAAACATGCATTTGATTGGTGTCTTTGCTCGTCCTATCCTACCGGGTATTGAAGTGGGTGATAAGGTGATGCCGCTTATCGCTCTTGAAGTCATGCCTGCTTGGCTTGCTGGTATTGTACTTGCAGCGCCAATGGCAGCCATTATGTCAACTGTTGATTCATTATTATTATTGGTAAGTTCTACGATTGTAAAGGATGTTTATATAAATTATGTTAAGCCTGAAGCAAGCAATCAGCGAATAAAACGTTTAAGCATTGGTATAACAGGTGTTCTCGGTGTCATTGTTTTCTTAATGGCGTTAAACCCACCTAATTTAATTATTTGGCTAAATTTATTTGCATTTGGAGGATTGGAAGCAGCCTTTATTTGGCCAATTATCATGGGACTTTACTGGAAAAAGGGAAACAAATATGGAGCATTAGCATCCATGGCAACCGGTGTTATCTTATATATACTGTCGGATACTTTTTACCCACAACCTTTTGGATTACATTCTGTCGTCCTACCTGTTGTGATTTCATTTATTGCCTATGTTGTTGTCAGTTTAGCTACACATAAAAAAGTTAATACGATAAACAATTTTATTTAATAAATTGATAAAGGCGATAAAGGCATGTAGAGATTAATAGATTTATTCTCTACATGCCTTTAATTAATTTGTTTCTGTTTGAAGTTGTTTACTAAAGCGGATAAAGTACTCTAATGCTTCTATATTACTTAGTGACCCTTTATTAACGACTTGGTTCGCGTCTTTACCCATTAAAATCTTTTTCACAGGGACTTCAAGTTTCTTGCCATTTAATGTACGAGGTAAATCAGGTACCTGAAAAATATCTGTTGGCACATGTCTTGGTGAACAATGGTTTCTAATTTGTTTAATTATCTTCTTCTTTATTCCTTCATCAAGATGATAGTCTTCCTTCATAACAATAAATAATAATGCAGATGAATCCCCACTACCATCCGGGATATCAACAATTAAACTATCAGCAACCTCATTTACATAATCAACCGCGCGGTATATTTCACTTGTACCAATTCTTATTCCACCGCGATTAATTGTAGCGTCAGACCTGCCGTAAATAACACATGTGCCTTTATCTGTAATTTTAAGATAATCTCCATGTCGCCAAATGCCTGGAAAAACATCGAAGTAACTGTCATACAGCCTATTACCGTCTTCATCTCCCCAAAAGAAAATCGGCATGGATGGGAATGGCTCAGTTAATACGAGTTCTCCAACATCACCTATTTTAGGTTCCCCATCATCGGTAAAACTTTCAATTTTAGCTCCAAGCCCTCTACATTGCAGTTCTCCTGCATAAACTGGAAGGATCGGTGCCCCTAAAATAAATGCAGTACATACATCGGTACCACCGCTGGATGAAGCAATCCATAAATCACTTTTTATATTTTCATAGCACCACTGAAATCCTTCAGGTGGAAGGGGGGATCCCGTTGAACTGATGTTTTTTAAATGACTCAAATCAAACTCTTCTTTAGGAACGAGTGATTCATCTTTCATACTAGCAGTAATATAACTTGCACTTGTTCCAAATACAGTCATCTTTGTTTCTTCTGCAAATTTCCACAAGCTTTTTTTATCTGGATAAGCAGGGTTACCATCATACAAAATGATTGTACTGCCTGTAAGTAATCCTCCGACAAGGAAATTCCACATCATCCACCCCGTTGTCGTAAACCAAAAGAAACGATCATCTTCTGATAAGTCTAAATGGAAGGTAAGTGCTTTTAGGTGCTCAAGTAAAATTCCACCTTGACTTTGGACGATAGGTTTCGGTTTTCCAGTTGTACCAGATGAAAAAAGTACCCACAGCGGATCATTAAATGGAACGTATACATACTCAAGATGACTTTTCTTACTATGTCTCGTCGCTTCTTGCCATAAAGTAACGTTATTAAGTTCAGTAAATGTAGCTTGTTCATTTAAATATGGAATACCAATGGTTGCTTGTAATGTTGGAAGTTCTGCTTGTATTTTTTGAACAACTTGCAGACGGTCAAAATCTTTTCCACCGTAACTATAGCCATCTACAGTAATGAGAACTTTAGGTTCAATTTGTTTAAATCGATCGATAACACTTTCTGTTCCAAAGTCGGGGGAAGCACTTGACCAAATAGCACCTAAACTTGCTGTGGCCAGAAAAGCAACGATAGATTCATAGATATTTGCAACATATGCAACAACCCGATCACCTTTTTCCACTCCAAGCCTCTGTAACGTTTGCTGCATCGCTACCGTATCATTATAAAGTTCATTCCATGTTGTTTCCCTTGTTTTACGATCTTCTGAAGCGTGAATAATTGCTGTTTTTTCGCCATCTCGTTGTTTAAAAATATGTTCCGTATAATTAAGTGTGGCTTCTGGAAACCATTTAGCTCCTGGCATGGTGTGTGAGGTAAGAACTGTTTCATATGGTTGTTCAGACTGAATATCGAGATAATTCCATACCGATTCCCAAAACAATTCAATTTCATTTACGGACCAATTCCACAAGTCATTGTAGTCTCGAGCATTTACTTGGTAATTTTTGTTAATCCAATTCATATAATCATAAATAGCGGATTGTTTCTTTTGTTTTTCACTTGGCTCCCATAACAATGTCCCTTCTTCAATGTTTCCCATCCAATTCCTCCTATTTACAATTGTTTAACTATCATTATATGAAAACGTTTACTTTATGTAAAGGTGATGAAATGAAAAGAAGAAAAATCAATCAATTTGACTGTGAATACATTGACTGAATTGTATCATAATGGGAGAGAAATGACTATTTTGTGAAAAAGGGGAAGATAGAGAAACTGTGATTAGTGTATATTATAACGGATCATATTTTGCATATTGAATAAATGTATTTTCGTCTTCTATTAGTCCACAAACTCCACACTGCACTCTGTAATCGGGTCCTTGATAGGAAACGTGAAAAGACTCTGGCTTAGCATTTGTATAATTATTGGTTACTTCACCTGTTTGGGGATCGATTTTTATTGGTTTTGCAATTTGTTCAATGATATTAAAGCGCGAACGATTTGTTTTACAGTTCGGACATAAATAGTTGTAAGTCATGTCAAACACCTCCAATATTATTGTTCGACATGACCATTTTTTTATACAAAATCATTATTTTATAGCAGATGATATATTTATATTTGAAGAGTCTAAGATAGCCAATCTTTAATTCGGGAAAAAAGTGTTGTTGAAGATGACTTTTGAGGTGACTCAAGATTTTCTTCTTCTTTTTTATCAGATAAATCTTCTAAAAATATATTTTCACAGTCAATAGCAGTGTCAAGGGTTAACACAGCACCAATATCTGTTTCGTTTTCGTTATCTGTTATTACTGTATAACTGATATTATGTTTTTTAGCTAATTTTTTTTCTTCTTTCTGAAACCGCTGGGCGACTTGTCCGTTGAATAATAATTGAGCGTCAGGATGCTTTTTCATCGCTTGTTCTAATTCCTCTAATCCTTTGTCACGCATTACTTCACCGATTTTTAAGGCAAGGACGACTCGTTCTCGTAATGTGCCTAAGAAATAATCCCGTTCTGCCTGTTTAGGTAATCGTGTTCCATGAATTCCTTCTGTGAGATAACTGTCTATATCTTTTTGGGTCATATTAAATTCCTCACTTTTACTATTCTATCTTTATTATACGAAGATATGGAGTAATGTTCAATGAAATAAGGGAAGTAGTAGTGAAAAATCATAATCACATAAAGGACTTAGTTGATTTTAAATTATGAGAAACAGTTACTGATACTAAAATATAAAGCTGACGAAAAAACATTGTTAGGTAATTTTTCCGTCAGCTGTTGTATCTACATATTTCTTTTTGCACGTTGATCGGCTTGACGCATTCTTTGCTGTGCTTTTTTATCATCTGCATCTGCAATCTCTTCAGAGAATTCAACATCAATTCCGTCTGAAATTTGGTTTTTAGGAGTTTGTGCAAGATGTCTTTTGCCACGTGCTTTCTTATTATCGTCCCTTCCCATCATTATCACCTCATTTCTTACGATAATTCCCCTTTAGTATGCGAGATTATCTATAAAAAATGTATGAAGTATATAATAAAAGCGCAGGCGACTGCCCAGCTCCGACAAGCGTAAGCAAGAAATCGCAGTGGCGGTTTTAGCCACGAAGAATTCTTGCTTACGACCTCGAGGAGCTAGGAGCCTAAGCTAGCCAAAAATAAAAGCGCAGGCGACTGCTCAGTTTCCGTATCACTTAAGTGAAAAATAAAAAGCAATCAAAAAGGCTTTAACCTTTCTGATTGCTTCTCTTCTTCAATCGGTTTTAATATTCTTTGTTTTCTCCAGTGTTTTCGTATGAATACTTGGACGGATCAACTGGTTCCCAATCTTCTGTTGGTGTATAAAAACGGAGTAAATCACCGTTAAGCAATTTATCTGAGAGTTCCAGCTCTTGTTGAACTGTTTCTTTCATTTCTTTCATTTCCTCCGTAGGCTCTAGTTCTTCACCAGTATCGGTATCATAGTAAACATCCTGAATGACACTATATTCTGGGGTAATAAAGTCCCCATTTCGGAATGGAACAAACTCTTTATGATCTTCAGAGAACATATCCGTTCCGAATAGGATGTAATCTTGGGCATGAATACCTAATAGATGTAGGACAGTTGGCATAACATCCATTTGTCCAGTGTATTCTTCAACAATTCCTTTTCCTTCTACACCAGGGATTTTAATTAAAAATGGTACGCGTTGAAGTTGTGCATTTTTAAATGGTGTAATCTCTTCTCCAAGCAATTCTTTCATTGCACGGTTATGGTTTGTAGAAATACCGTAATGATCACCATAGATCATAATAACGGAATCTTCGTATAATCCGGCTTCTTTTAGATCATCAAAGAAATCTTCTAAAGCTTCGTCTAAATAACGTGCTGTCTGGAAATACCTATCAACAGATCCATCTCCGGTTTCTGCAGGTTCAAGGCTTGCATCTTCATCATCAATTAAATAAGGATGGTGATGTGTTAACGTCATAAGATGTGCATAAAATGGTTGTTCTAAATCTTCTAAAATAGGCATGGATTCATCAAAGAACGGTTTATCTTTTAGTCCATAATTGATCACTTGATCAGGACTCATATCATAGAACCCTGCATCGAAATAATGGTCAATTCCAAATTGTTTATAGATTTCATTACGATTCCAAAATGATTTGTCATCTCCATGGAATACAGCAGACGTATAACCTTGTTCTTGATTCATAATAGCCGGTAATGACTGATACGTATTACTGCTTCTTGTAACAAATGCTGCACCTTGTGGTGTTCCATAGATGGAGTTATCAAGAATCAACTCAGCATCCGCTGTTTTCCCTTGTTCAGTTTGATGGAAGAAGTTTTCAAAGTAAGTGTAATTTTCTTCCTGTTCATGAACAAGTGAATTTAAAAACGGTGTTACTTCTTCACCGTGAAGTTCATAGTCAATTAAAAATGATTGGAAAGATTCAAGGTGAATTTTTATAATGTTTTTTCCTTCCGCAACGCCGAATAAATCTGGA
>DATGTS010000073.1:0-7166 GCA_035301745.1 Candidatus Avamphibacillus sp. | reverse complement strand
TTTTCAGGTATATTTACAACAAGTATCGGCATGCCAGGGCCACCACTTTTATTATACTTTTCGGGAACAAATACGGAAAAGGAAACGTTACGAAGCACCACACTTGCGTTCTATTTGTTTATCTATCTAGCAAGTTTAGTCTTACAAGTCCTATTTGCAGGTACGACAAAAGAAATATGGTTTTCCAGCCTGAAAGCATTGCCCATTGTAGTTATCGGTTTAATTCTCGGTCAAGTTATTTTTAAATGGATCAATCAACGAATGTTCCAACTGCTAACTTATATACTTCTGTTTATTTCAGGAGGTTATCTGCTTTATCAGCAGTTTTAGAATAATCCCAAATTCCCTTATAAGGGGAAAAACTCACGCAAACGTCACTTAGAGTGTTCCAAAGTTCCCTTTTAAGAGGAAAATCTCATGCAAACGTCACTTAGAGTGTTCCAAAGTTCCCTTATAAGAGGAAAAGCTCACGCAAATGTCACTTAGAGCGTTCCAAAGTTCCCTTTTAAGAGAAAAATCTCATGCAAACGTCACTTAGAGTGTTCCAAAGTTCCCTTATAAGAGGAAAAGCTCACGCAAATGTCACTTAGAGCGTTCCCAAGTTCCCTTATAAGAGGAAAAACTCACGCAAACGTCACGAAGAACGCTCGTCGTGTTTTTCTACCTCATGCTATTAAATGAAACATTCTCTTTATTAAAACATATTGATGTTACTTAGCGCGTTTATCGTGTATAATATATATTTCGAGTGTCGAAGGAAGTGGAGGGGTGACTGATATGACATCACTGTCAAGGGAAAAGGGTAATAGTTCTATCGATGAAAAAATCTGGACGAAAGATTTCGTTCTTATATGTATCGCAAACTTCTTTGTTTTTCTCGGCTTTCAAATGACCTTACCGACCATTCCGCTTTTTGTAAAAGAACTTGGTGGAAATGATCAGTTAATTGGTTATGTCGTTGGAATGTTTACTTTCTCTGCTTTGCTGCTGCGACCATATGCAGGCCATGCTTTAGAATCAAGAGGAAGACGATTTGTGTACTTGATTGGATTATCTATTTTCGTTGTCTCCATTGGCTCTTATGCATTTATCGGCAGTATTGGCCTATTATTTTTGATGCGGTTTGTCCAAGGTGTTGGCTGGGGCTTTTCTACGACTGCCGGGGGAACCGTTGCAACAGATTTAGTTCCGCCGAAGCGCCGTGGGGAAGGGCTAGGTTATTTTGGTTTGTCAGGAAATATTGCACTTGCATTTGGTCCTTCTTTAGGTTTAACTCTTGCAGGTGTCATCAGCTTTCCCCAATTATTCTTAATTTGTGCGAGTTTAGGACTCATTTCATTTTTATTAGCGTCACAAATTCGTTATAAAAAAGTGGAAACATCTCCCGATAAAACAGCTACGGTTAAATTTGATGTTTTTGAAAAAACGGCATTGCAACCTTCAGTTTTATTATTTTTTATTACGGTTACCTTTGGTGGTATAGCATCCTATTTGCCTTTATATACATTAGAAAAGGATATTACAGGAATTCAGTATTACTTTTTAACATATGCGATATTCTTAATGATATCGAGAACATTTGCAGGAAGAATTTATGATGAAAAAGGACATCTCTATGTCTTTTTGCCTGGAGCATTACTCATCTTTATTGCGATGTTACTCCTATCATGATTACCAAGTACATTCGTAATGTTAGTGGCTGCTGCTTGCTATGGGCTTGGATTTGGTAGTGTTCAGCCTGCATTACAAGCATGTTCTGTTGAAAAAGCACCCGCAAATCGAAAAGGCATGGCAAATGCAACATTCTTTTCTTTTTTTGATTTAGGAATTGGTCTCGGAGCAATTATTTTTGGTCAGTTGGCTTTCATGTTCGGGTACGCGTCAATTTATGCAACTGCAGCGGGTTCAGTTATGCTATCTATGCTGCTTTATGTTTATCTTTTACTAAGAGCTAAAAGAAGTTCTTCGGTTTAAAAAAACACCTGTATCATTTATAATAAAGGGTACTGACATTTTAAAAGGCAGGTTAATATAACGTTGAAAAAATTGAGTGAAGTCAATATCAAAAAACTATTTCCCAGCCATATTTATCGCGGAGGACTAGATTATTATAAACGAGATCGTGTAAACGACCTTGTGTATGACATCAATAATCAAGTGTGGACAGCGATGGTTCAAGGCACGGAAAACTACTTTGTAGAAATCGATATGCGACAGTATGAAAAAGGTACAATAAATACAGATTGCGAATGTCCTGCATTTGAAACATATGGTTCATGTAAACATATCGCAGCTACACTTATTGCTATAAGTAATAAAGATACAGAAGAAAGTTTAACTTCAAACACTTATAATTATGATTATGATATGACTAACCACTTTATCCAGGCAATCAGCTCCATCAATCAACAAGAAATTACTCCAACGATTGTTTCTGAAAAAATCCCGCTTCATATTAAATATTATTTAAAATGGTCTTATGATAAAAAGCTTTTGATTGAGTTGAAAGCAGGGGTCAACCGATGTTTCGTTGTAAGAGATGCGGAAAGTTTTTTAGAAAATGTTCTATTTGGGAGAGAACATTTTTTCACTAAAAATTTTACCTACTTACCAGAAAGTCATTATTTGTCACAAAGGGACCAGGTTATTTTTGAAATGCTTTATTCTGTGTTTCGTAATGAGCAAGTTTATCAGGGGTATACCTTTTATCCGCAACGAAAAAATGCTAAAGAGCGTCGTTTTATTGTCGTTCCACCGTTAATGGCTGAAAATCTGCTTGAAAAACTAATTGATCGTGATTTTACCGTAGAAGCAGGTGAACGAACGTATTCCAAACCACTATTAATGAAAGATTCGCTTCCTTTCCGGTTTGGTTTAACGGAAAATCAGAGAGATGATTTAATGTTAACGATAGGCGATGTGAGTGAAGCCGTTTATTTTGAATTATACCAATTACTTTTTCATAAAGGTATTTTTTATTCCCCGGGAAAAGAACAAATTCCTGTTTTAGAGCAAATTAGTCAGTTTGGAATGGGTGATCAACAATTGCCTATTGAAAGGAAACAAGCAGACATCTTCTTTTCGGATGTATTGCCTTCATTAAAAAAAGTAGGGGAAGTTGATATAGATACCCATGTGGAGTCTAAAATCATTCATGCTCCTTTACAAGCTAAATTATATTTGACGATGGAAGATGACTATATAACTGGGAAATTAGAATATCATTATGAAAAGGAACAAATCGATCCCTTCAGCGGCCAGCATCAAAGCGAGTACATTATCAATAGAGATAGTGAAAAAGAGCAGCAGATTATGGGTCTTATTGAGCAAGCCAATTTCCATTATAACGGTAAAGAACTTTATATACAGGCAGACGATGAAACGCTTTATGATTTTATTTATCACGTTCTTCCGCTTTTAGATAAGTATGTCAATCTATATCTAACATCTGAAATTCAAAATTTAATTATCGAACATGAACCTGTTACAAGTACGAATGTCACGGTCGAGTCATCAACCAATTTGCTGGAAATTGGTTTTGATATCAATGGTATTAATGAAGATGAAATAACGAATATATTAAATGCTGTTATTGAGAAAAAACGGTATTATCGCATGCAGAGTGGGGCGTTACTCTCTTTGGAAAATGACGAATTTTCCTCCATCAAGCGCTTATTTAATGATCTCGATGTTAGTAAAAATGATATTCAAGATGGCCAAATTCATATGCCCGTTTACCGAAGTACACAAGTTGATGAACTGATTGATACGAGGAAGAACTATGATTCTTCTTTTAAAAAGCTGCTCCATGAATTGAAATCTCCAGAAGAGCAGCAATATGAACTTCCTGATAATTTACAAGCGAACTTAAGGAGTTACCAAATAACAGGTTACCAGTGGTTTAAATCACTCAGTCGTTATCATCTTGGTGGCATACTAGCAGACGATATGGGGCTTGGAAAAACATTGCAAAGCATTGCCTATATTTTATCGGAACCAAGTGATTTGCCACATTTAATTGTTGTTCCTTCTTCGGTAGTATACAACTGGAAAAATGAATGTGAGAAATTCGCTCCAGATCTGCATGTAGAAATTATGACTGGAGCCCCGTCAGAGCGTGAACATAAAATAACAGAAGCTAGTGGAATGGATATTTGGATTACATCTTACGCTACGTTACGACAAGACATTGAACATTATCGTGAGTTGAACTTCCAAACAATGATTCTTGACGAAGCCCAATATATTAAAAATTATGCTACAAAGACGTCGAAGGCAATCCGCCAAATCAAAGCAAGTCGTCGTTTTGCTTTGAGTGGTACACCGATTGAGAACTCGATTGATGAGTTATGGGCGATATTTCAAGTAATTTTACCCGGTTTTATGCCTAGTCAGCGAACCTTCAAGCAATTGTCACATGAAAAAATTGCTTCGATTACGAAACCATTTATCTTAAGACGGCTAAAACAAGATGTTTTAACAGAGCTTCCTGATAAAATCGAATCTGTTTCTGTTTCAGAATTAACAAAAGAACAAAAAGATCTTTATGTTGGTTATTTAAGAAAACTACAACAGGAAGCGAATGAATCGATTAAAGAGAGTGGTTTTAACCAAAACAGAATGAAGATTTTAGCTGGTTTAACGAGACTCCGGCAACTATGCTGTCATCCATCTTTATTCATTGAAAATTACCCGGGAAAATCCGGGAAGTTAGAACAGCTCATGGAAACTGTGAATACGACTATTGAAAATGGGGGAAGAATGCTCATCTTCTCTCAATTTACAAGTATGCATGAAATTATTAAAGAAAGACTGGAGCAAGCGGGGATAAGCTATTTCTATTTACACGGAGGAACCTCTTCGAAAGAACGTGTTGAAATGAGTGAAAGATTTAATAACGGTGAAAAAGATGTTTTTCTTATCTCTCTTAAAGCAGGTGGAACAGGCTTGAATTTAACTGGAGCAGATACAGTAATTCTCTATGATTTATGGTGGAATCCAGCAGTTGAGGACCAGGCAACCGGTAGGGCGCATCGTTTCGGACAAAAAAATGTTGTTCAAGTTATTCGTTTCATTACAGAAGGAACGATTGAGGAAAAGATATATGAATTACAACAGAAAAAACGTGAATTGATCGATCAGGTCATTCAGCCAGGTGAAACGATGTTATCTAGTCTAAGTGAAGAAGATGTGAGAGAGTTATTAAATATATAAGGTAAGTGAAAATGGGACTGGGACCAAACCCGGCAAATACAAAAAAGTCAGATGGTTCATTTTCCAATGGACTGCCTGACTTTTTATGAATGAGTTAATTCTAGTTTAAATAAATTAATTTTCTTGCCAGTCGATATGGATGTAACTTCGTTGTCTTCCTCTACAGATGGCTGCTTTCCGTAGGCACGGATTCAGCCTTCTGGGAAGAAAACCACTTCCTGCGGGGTCTTCAGACACGTGCTGTACCTGCAAATGTTTTCGGTTGGACGAGCATTTACGCACAGTCCCAGGGATCAACCATCTTTCGTTCCAGTCAACTGAATAGAGGACCAACCCTTTTCATGCATGGAATAGAGTTTTCTCAATTCAGAAATTAACTTTACATGCTACTAATAGTAAACAAAAAGGGCACCGTTTGATAAAACTACCAGAGTTGCCCTCCTTATGTTTAACCATTATCTCATGAATTAAGTTATTTTACTGATAGATTTAGAGTTAAATTGTAAAAAAAAGATAATTGCATATGCTGTTAATTATTTCGTGTTCTTGGCTAATTATGTTTCAGCCTCTTCATTTAAAAGGTATTACACATCAATTTGAAAAAGCTTCCTTGGCCTTCCTCTTGTATAAGGTTTTTCTTCACCAACGACTTTAATCACTTTGCCTGAAAGTAGCTTATTGACCGTTCGTTCCGCACTTCTTTTTGTTACTTTATAAAATGAGGCGACATCGTGGGAAGAGAACGGTTCGTTATTTCGTGTAGTAATAAAATCAATAAAATTATAGGACAGCTCATTGTTTAAACGTGCTTTATGAATTAGGGCTTGATAAAGACGGGATGTATTAATATGCTTCTTCACACCAAGTGGTCCAATTCTATCTTTGCGATCGTTTACAATATAACAGCTTCCGAGTTCTGACTCCATACATGTCTTCAAGGCTATTTTCGCATGTATTTCAGCTTGTTTAGCGGTTAATCCCAGTCCAAAACCAATATCTACCTCTATATTTAATAACTCTTTTATTTGTCGAAGTAAAGGAAAGTTGCGATAATGCTTGGTGATATAATTTAGCATATCTCGAGTTCCAAATAGCATAAATTGATTCATATTATTTTGAAGAACAGAAGAGTTGGTTTGATGACCAAACTTCTGTAATATGTCATGTAATTCATTCAATAACTCTTCTTCATCTTTTTGCTGGGTAAAAATATGTTTAATTTGCACATATCCTGCAACAATTTGTGTACTTTTGCTTTTATTTAATGCCGTCACAGATTTTGCCTTTTCGATAACATCAATGATATTCATTTTTGGTATATGCATAAAAATAGTTGGAACACCAATCTCAAGTAACTGTTCTTTTACTTCTATAATGGAAGTTAGGACGTAATCAATCTTTTTTTCATTCCATAATTTCAGATGGTAATGAACAATAGTTTGTATGTTGATTGGTTGGTTTTCGTAACTGTATGTATATATTTCTCTGGGATTTAAATTCAATTCAGCTATCACTTCATCGACATTACTTTTATTTAATATATCTATTGAAAATCTATGAAGTGGCTTTTGATCAATGTTCTTAACCTTATAAAAGGTCGTTAAAATCATATACTCATCAAGTGAAACATTTATCATCGGTAAACGCCTTTTCTTAAGATAATCTTTGGCGTATAAATAAGGCAGAGGTTCTAAAAACACATAGCTGTCACACATAAATGCTTGATCAATCAAATGGGTAATTTCCTTCGTTTCCGAGTATTCAAATGGAATAATTTCAATATCATTTTGATTATCGGAATAATCTCGCAATCTATCTATTAGTTCACCTCTTCCGAATACTGCTATTTTGGTTTTCATAATAGCCCTCCTTAGGGTTATTTTATAAGAGCTTTTCAATTTTAAAAACAAATGTAAATGAATATTCAGTTATTTTTGAGTAAATTAAATAAT
>DATGTS010000072.1:0-43143 GCA_035301745.1 Candidatus Avamphibacillus sp. | reverse complement strand
CATCTAGGCCTCTGGGACTGCGCGTGAATGCTCGTCCCACCGAAAACCGTCTGCTCCCGCAGGAGTCTACGTATATTTCCTACGCTCTAATAGTTAAATGTTCGTCTTTAACATTAATCATCTTAGTAATGTCCCAGCCTCGTTTGTTAAATAGATACTTTATCTATTTTAATTTTACTTAAATACTCCAAATGATGACTAAAAATATTAGTGGTGAGTTTTTGAAAAATGCTAAGTTCACCTGTGGTATAGAATTGATGTTCAAAAAATGTATCATCTTTGTTAAGTAAATCGTGAAGCTCAAGTATGGCACTTGTCTCTCTGGCAGTTTCTTCACTTGAAGAGATAAGTTGAACATGCTCCCCCACTACATCCTGAATGACGTCTTTTATTAATGGATAATGTGTACATCCAAGAACTAATGTATCTATATCTGCGCTATCTTTCATTGATTGTAAACCTTCATTAACCGTTTGGTATGCTTCTGGTCCACTTAATATACCTTTTTCAACCATGGGAACGAACAATGGACAAGACCCAGAAATTACCGTTATATCAGCATTAATCATGTGCAAAGCTTTAGTATAAGCGTTGCTTCGAATCGTTCCTTCTGTTCCAATAATACCGATTCGCTTATTTTTCGTCGCATTGATTGCTGCTCGAGCTCCCGGTTGAATAACCCCTATTACTGGTATGTCTAATTTTTGTTGAAGATCAATGAGTGTATAAGCCGTGGCAGTATTACAAGCAATAACGAGAAGTTTTATATCTTTCTCCATTAAAAAATGAACCATATTCCAAGTAAATTGTTTAATCTCTTCTTCAGGCCTCGATCCATACGGACAGCGCAATGTGTCTCCTAAGTATATGAGTTTTTCATTTGGCAACTGTCTCATCAGTTCACTTGCGACTGTAAGACCACCTACCCCTGAATCGATTACACCTATGGCTTGCTTCAAGTAAATCGCCTCTCTACGTTGTTATTTTTCATTGGTTATTTTCATTTGTTTATGTAACAGTTCAAGTAATTCTCTTAACACGTCCACCTGTTCATTTGAAAATATTTCTAGAACTTCACCTAAGAAATCCTGTCGTTTATGTATAACTTCCTTAATAATCTTTTGACCTTTCTCAAGAACCTGTATCCGTACAACTCTCCGATCATTTTCGTCTTTAATTCTTTTCACAAGATCATTTTTTTCCATACGATCAACAAGGTCTGTTGTTGTACTAAATGCTAAACCGTTTTTTTGGGACAATTCCCCTATTGTTAAATCGCCTTCTTCAATTAACCACTGCAAGGCAACAAATTGTGGAGAGGTAATTGGATAGTTAGTTAATATTTTCCGTCCATTATGTTTTATGGCTCCAGAAATATGACGAAGTCTTTTTTCTAGTTCAGCAATTGATTCTCTTGATATCTCATTTTCCAAGATATATCCCCCTCATATATACCATCAACATAAACTTAGTTTATCATAAACAGAAAAAATTTTCCCTAATTAAAATTAACCTTATTTCTTCATTATTAATGTGTGCACCAATTAGCTGGTATTTCATAAACTATATTGACTAAATAATTTCCCTTCATTCTGTAGCCCTATGACAGCAAGGAGGGTTAATCATTTGAAGAACAACAACTATAAACCTAAACAACTTTTGACAAAGCGCGAACGAGAAGTTTTTGAACTCTTAGTACAAGATAAAACCACTAAAGACATTGCCCAGGAACTATTTATATCAGAGAAAACAGTACGAAATCATATTTCAAATGCCATGCAAAAGCTAGGTGTCAAGGGGCGTTCACAAGCTGTAGTAGAGCTTATACGAATGGGTGAGTTGGAGGTATAGCAAATCGACTTCCTTTCTAGGAAGTCGATTTCAATTATACCTATATTTTCTTTTATCAGTAAATAAAATCTATGCTTCTAGTAATTTCTTCTTTGTCTCTTCATTTAATGCAACAGGTTTTCCAGTTTTTGGATTAACTTGAACCAATCTCCCACGACCAGTCAAACATATTTCGTCTTTATCATCCAAAACCATGTAATGGATATCAAATGAAGAGGTTCCTATTTCATACACCTTAATAAAGAGCTCAAGCTTATTATTAAAGTATATTTGTTTATGATAATCACATTGTAAATCTGCTACAACTGGAATACCTTCGTTAGAACCTTCCAAATCTCCAAATAAACCAACAGACTTTAAAAATTCAATCCTGCCTTCCTCAAAGTAAATAAAAGGGGATACATTATTAACGTGTCCAAACATGTCTGTTTCGGAAAATCTTACTTTTATTGGTAAAGAAAACTTAAAATCACTTCTCCATTCGTCTATATTTTCAATGTAAGATGTCCTCAAAATACCCTCTCCCTTTTCTCATTCCAATTTGAAAAACCCTTACCAAAGAAGAGGTAAGGGCTATGATATAAGTCAATTAATAGATTTAGTAAGCATTGTCACTGCCGAAGAAGTTTTTGAACGCTTGGATGTTAGTCGCACGATTCATTGCGGCTATAGACGTTGTTAAAGGTATTCCTTTTGGACAAACTTGCACACAGTTTTGAGCATTACCACAGCCAGTAATACCTCCATCTTCCATTAAACCTTCTAATCTTTCACTCTTATTCATATCACCAGTTGGATGTGCATTGAATAGTCTTGCTTGTGAAAGAGCAGCTGGTCCAATGAAATCGGATTTATCGTTTACGTTTGGACAAGCTTCTAAACAAACCCCACATGTCATACATTTTGACAGTTCATATGCCCATTGACGTTTTTTCTCAGGCATACGTGGACCTGGTCCAAGATCATAGGTTCCATCAATTGGAATCCATGCTTTTACTTGTTTTAAAGCATCAAACATTTGTTCACGGTCAACAATTAAATCACGAACGACTGGGAATGTAGACATTGGCTCCAAACGGATTGGATGTTCAATTTCGTCTACTAATGTAGCACAAGACTGTCTCGCCGTTCCATTGATGACCATCGAACAAGCACCACAAACCTCTTCTAAACAGCTCATTTCCCATTGAACAGGTGATGTTTTTTCTCCTTTTGCATTAACAGGATTTTGTTGAATTTCCATTAACCCAGAAATAACGTTCATATTTTTTCGGTAAGGAACATTAAATGTTTCTTCATAAGGAGTACCATCAGGGCTATCTTGTCTTGTAATTATAAACTCAACAGTTTTAGTCTCAGCCATTCTTATTTACTCCCCTCACTTTTTTTAGTGTAGTCACGTTTACGAGGTTTAATCAATGATACGTCAACATCCTCATAAGTAAATACAGGTGACTCTTTTTCTTTATCAAATGTTGCAATGGTTGTCTTTAACCATTCTTCGTCATTACGTTCAGGAAACGCTGGTTTATAGTGAGCCCCGCGGCTCTCATCTCTATTATAAGCCCCAATTGTAATAACTCTTGCTAAATGGAGCATATTTTTCAATTGTCTAGTAAACATTACCCCTTGGTTACTCCAACGTGAGGTATCATTAATACTAATATTTTCCCAGCGCTCCAATAACTCGAGAATCTTTTCATCTGTCTTTAATAATTTATCATTATCTCTTACAACTGTTACGTTGTCCGTCATCCATTCTCCTAGCTCTTGATGGATTTGATAAGCATTTTCGCCTCCATCCATTTTCATTAGCTCTTCAAACTTCTCCTGTTCTTCTTTTTCATACTTCTCAAACAGTGAGGATGGAAGATCTTCAACATGTGTTTCTAAACCGTCAATGTACTCAATCGCTTTTGGACCTGCAACCATTCCACCATAAATAGCGGATAGTAACGAGTTTGCTCCTAAACGATTTCCACCATGCTGAGAATAATCACATTCTCCAGCGGCAAATATTCCTGGTATTGACGTCATTTGATCATAATCAACCCATAGTCCACCCATTGAATAGTGAACAGCCGGGAAAATTTTCATTGGTACCTTACGTGGGTCCTCACCAACGAATTTTTCATAGATTTCAATAATTCCACCGAGCTTAACATCCAACTCTTTAGGATCTTTATGTGAAAGGTCAAGATAAACCATATTTTCGCCATTAATACCAAGTTTTTGATTCACACAAACATCAAAAATTTCACGTGTCGCGATATCTCTTGGCACAAGGTTACCATATGCAGGATATTTTTCCTCTAAGAAATACCATGGCTCACCATCTTTATATGTCCAAATACGTCCACCTTCCCCACGAGCTGACTCACTCATAAGACGTAATTTATCGTCACCCGGAATTGCTGTTGGATGAATTTGGATAAATTCCCCGTTTGCATATTTTGCACCTTGTTGATATAAAATACTTGCTGCAGACCCTGTATTAATAACGGAGTTCGTAGATTTACCAAATATAATTCCGGGACCACCTGTTGCCAAAATTGTTGCATCAGATGGGAAAGATTTTATTTCATGGGACTTCATATCTTGAGCAACAATTCCTTTTCCAACACCATTATCATCAAGAATAGCACCAACAAATTCCCAGTTTTCATATTTAGTTACAAGGCCTTCAACTTCATAGCGGCGAACTTGTTCATCAAGGGCATATAATAATTGCTGTCCAGTCGTAGCACCAGCAAATGCTGTACGATGATGTTGTGTTCCACCAAAACGTCTAAAATCTAGTAAACCTTCTGGTGTTCTATTGAACATAACCCCCATACGATCAAGCATATGAATTATTTTTGGTGCTGCTTCACACATTGCCTTCACTGGTGGCTGATTTGCAAGGAAATCGCCTCCATATACTGTATCATCAAAGTGAATCCAAGGTGAGTCTCCTTCACCTTTTGTATTAACCGCACCATTAATTCCACCTTGGGCACATACAGAGTGAGAGCGTTTTACTGGAACGATAGAAAATAAGTCAACGCTTACACCAGCTTCTGCAGCTTTAATCGTTGCCATCAAACCGGCAAGTCCTCCGCCAACTACAGCAACTTTTCGATTATTCATTATATTACTCACTCCTTAAACTATAACTTTAAACTCCATACGCAAATTGAATTAATGTTCTTACTCCAATATAACTTAAAGCCAAAAACACAATTAGCGTTACATATGTAAGAATTTTTTGTGATTTTGGTGATTGAGTTATTCCCCATGTGACAGAGAATCCCCATAAACCGTTTGCAAAATGGAATGTGGTAGAGATAACACCAACAAGATAAAACCAGAACATTCCAGTACTGGATAATACATCGGCCATCATTTGATAGTCTACACTCACATTTCCAAGTGCAACTTGTACTCGCGTTTGCCAAACATGCCATACAATAAATATTAACGTAACAATACCAGTAATGCGCTGTAAATAAAATAACCAGTTTCGTACGAATGAATAATTTCCTAAGTTATTTTTAGGAATCCAAATTGCAATGTAAACTCCTAAAATGGCATGAAACAGGATTGGTAAATAAATAACTACAAATTCTAAAACCAACCTAAATGGAAGGTCTCCCATAAATCCTGCAGCTTTGTTAAAACTTTCTTCCCCATACACAGCAAAATGATTCACCACTAAGTGCTGAATCAAAAAAACTCCAATTGGAATGACCCCTAATAGCGAGTGCAATCTTCTGTTAATAAATTCTTGACGCTCAGCCATCTGTTACCCCCCCTTAAATGATGTTTAAAATTTACTTTGTATGTCATTTATTACAATAAGCAAAAAAACTATAAAAAATTTACTTATTGCATATAAATGAAAATTTTATAACATATTTATTGTACTTCTAACTCTAGCAACCGTCAAGGAAAGGGGAACTTTTTTCGATAGGTTTTAAATTACATAGATTTTTCATGAATAAATGAAAAGAAGACTTATGCATGATATAATCAAATAGGTGTATGAACATTTCATAATACATTAGCTTCAATTTTCATTTCTTTATTCACAGAGAGGGTGGTTATAATGCCTAAACAAGAACTTATACCTATAAAACTTTTAAATAACCTAAATACACCTGGAGCAGGATATGATGTTCTCCGTTATGTTGGCTTACATGATCTTTTAGGTGAAGAAGCATCAAGTATATTATACTTTATGGGAAAAAACCTTGCTCGGAAATTCGAACTCAATTCGATTGACGATCTTTACTATTTTTTTGATAAAATGGGATGGGGCAAACTTGAATTAGTCAAGAAAAAAAGGAAAGAGTTCATCTTTACATTACTTGCAGATTCAATTGTACATAGACTCAAATCTCCTCTGGATACTGAATTCCGCTTAGAGGCAGGTTTTTTAGCTGAGGGAATTCAACTTATAGATAATATTGAATGTGAATGTATAGAAGAAATTAATTATAAAATACATCAAATTCAGTTTAGAGTTGTTTTCACAGCATAACGAAGGCACGGTTTATACATGACCGTACCTTCAATCTTTTTTATTTAGTTGACGAATGATTCCTTCAGCTACGTTTTTAGGGATCCCCAGTCGTGTTATATCAGAGACAGAAGCGTTTTTAATTTCGTCAATAGATTGAAAGTGACGTAATAGCAATATGCGTCTCTTTTCACCCACTCCTGGAACCTTATCTAACTCTGATTGAAAAGCGCTTTTTCCTCTAAGTTGCCTATGAAATGCTATGGCGAAGCGGTGTACTTCATCCTGAATTCTTTGAACTAGATAAAATTCCTGTGATTTTCTGGATAGCGGAACAATGGAAGGTGGAGATCCATATAGAAGTTCGCTTGTTCTATGTTTTTCATCTTTTACTAATCCACATACAGGAATATCCAGCCCTAATTCATTTTCTAAAACCGCTATTGCAGCACTCATCTGACCTTTCCCACCATCAACAATGATTAAATCAGGTAAGGCCAAGTTTTCCTTTAACACCCTGGTATAGCGCCTGCTAATTACTTCTTGCATTGTCGCATAATCATCTGGACCTTCTACATCTCTTATCTTATATTTTCTATATTCTTTTTTATTTGCTCTACCGTCAATAAAAACTACCATCGCAGAAACGGGATCTGTTCCTTGAATATTAGAGTTATCAAATGCTTCAATACGATGTGGCGTCTCTATGTTTAAAGCCTCACCTAATTTTTCCATTGCCATTATCGTACGTTCTTCATCTCTCTCAATGAGTGCAAACTTCTCATTTAAAGAGTGCTTTGCATTTTTCATCGCTAATTCGACTAATTTCTTTTTCTGTCCTCTAAATGGAGTATGGACATCTACCTCAAGCAATTCTTGCAATAGTTCGGTATTCGTACCAATCGGAACAAAAATCTGTTTAGGTTTAAGGTGATTCTCATGTAAATAAAATCGTCCAATAAAAGTAATAAATGCTTCACTTGCTTCACCAAAAAAAGGGAAAATAGAAACATCTCTTTCAATTAATTTTCCTTGACGGATAAAGAATACTTGGATACACATCCATCCTTTATCATAGCTAAGGCCAAATACATCCCGATCGACGCGATCATTTAAAATCATCTGTTGTTGTTCCATAACTATTTCCATGTGTTGTATTTGATCCCTTAATTCTTTAGCTCGTTCAAAGTTTAATTGCTCGCTTGCTTCCATCATCTTTTTGGTTAAATCCTTCTTTATATCATGGTATCCGCCTTGCAGGAACCTTGTCATGTCATGAATAATTTTGTTATAGGTTTTAGTAGTTGGAGGTGTTTCACTACAAGCAAGACATTGATGCATATGATAGTATAAACAAGGTCTTCCAGGGGGATTATTACATTTTCTAAGCGGATAAATTCGATCTAGTAACCTTTTTGTCTCCCGAGCGGCTATTACGTTAGGATACGGACCAAAATACTTTCCCTTATCCTTATTCACTTTTCGGGTGATTAGAAGTCTTGGATGTCTTTCAGAAGTGATTTTTAAATATGGGTATGATTTATCATCTTTTAACATCACATTATATTTCGGATCGTATTGTTTAATAAGATTCATTTCTAATATAAGTGCTTCAATTTCCGAGGAAGTAATAATATATTCAAAATCCTCAATTTCCTGAACAAGACGCTGTGTTTTTTTATCATGTGCTCCAGTAAAATAAGAGCGAACACGATTTTTTAAGGCCTTCGATTTTCCTACATATATAACTGTCCCCTGCCTATCTTTCATTAAGTAACAGCCAGGTTTTGCAGGGAGAATGGCCAATTTTTCTTTAATTAATTTTTTCATGCATCTTTCATTCCTTTAGATGTATCATATGAAACTACTTTATAATCAAAGATAATCCCTTGTTCCATTTGGAAGCAAGGGATTTATTTTTAACTTATACCATATAATACTGTGAAATTTTAGATTGTTATTTATTAAGCATGCTTATTGATTAAATCAACAAGAGCTTCTTTAGGCTGGAATCCTACTACTTGATCGACAACTTCACCATCTTTAAAGAGCAGTAATGTTGGTATACTCATAACACCGTACTTACCAGCGGTTTCTTGGTTTTCATCTACATCAAGTTTAACAATTTTAACTTTATCACTTAATTCTCCATCAATTTCTTCCAGAACAGGAGCAATCATTTTACAAGGTCCACACCATGGTGCCCAAAAATCAGCTAATACAAGGCCTTCAGATGTTTCATCTGTAAAGTTTTGATCTGTTACATTTGCTATTGCCATTTGATATCCTCCTTCATCAATATTAATTCAAACAAAGTATATCATTTATACTATCTTGTTACTAACAGTTTGCTTAAAGAGTTTTATATTATACAAAAGACCTAACCAATAGCAGTTAGGTCTTTTTGTTACATTAAACTATGCGGTTACTTTAATTTTTTTAATTTCTTCAATCAACAATGGAACGACTTCAAATAAATCCCCAACTATTCCATAGTCTGCAATATTGAAGATATTTGCTTCCGGATCCTTGTTAATAGCTACAATAACCTTCGAGTTTGACATACCTGCTAGATGTTGAATCGCTCCAGAAATTCCAACTGCGATATATAAATCTGGTGTTACCACTTTACCTGTTTGACCAATTTGTAAGGAATAATCGCAGTATTCAGCATCACATGCACCACGAGATGCACCCACAGCACCTCCTAATACATCTGCCAATTCATACAACGGTTTAAATCCATCCGCACTTTTCACACCACGTCCTCCGGCAATAACGACATTTGCCTCAGACATATCCACACCTTCTGATGCTTTACGTATCACTTCTTTAATAACAGTACGAATATCCGTAATATCCATGTCTTTCTTTTGAACATTTCCTGTACGTGATTCATCTTTTTCTAAACTAGGAATATTATTTGGACGGATTGTTACAAAAATAAATCCATCTGTGATAATTTTCTTTTCAAAAGCCTTTCCTGAATAAATAGGTCTTGTAAATACCGTTTGATCACCAACAATATCAATTTCAGTAACGTCTGATACCAAACCAGTTCCAAGCTTGCTTGCAAGTTTAGGTGTTAAGTCTTTTCCAATAGATGTATGGCCCATAACAATCCCTGTTGGATCTTCTTCCTCTATAATTGCCATAACAGCTTGCCCATAGCCTTCAGATGTATACGTTTCCAATTTTTCGTGATTAATAACGATAGCCCTATCTGCCCCATGATGAATCATTTCTTCTGCTTGACTTTCTAAGTCATCATTGCCGAGTAGAACTGCAACAATTTCCCCATCAGCTTTAAGTTTTTTTGCAGCACCGATTGCTTCAAAAGATACATTCCGTAATGTACCGTCTTTCGCTTCTCCAATAACTAATAATTTTTCACTCATGTTGTTTCTCCTTTCCATCTCTATAAATTAAAGTACTTTTGCTTCATCTTTAAGTAATGAAACCAACTCTTTCACCTGGTCTTCAATTTCTCCTTCCAAAACACGACCCGCTTCTTTTTCAGCTGGTAGAAAAACTTCAATTGTTTTCGTTTTTGGTTCTAGATCGTCTTCATCAAGATCTAAATCATCAATTTCAAGTTCTTCGAGTGGTTTCTTTTTAGCTTTCATAATTCCAGGTAATGATGGATATCTTGGTTCATTTAATCCTTGTTGACAAGTAACTAAAAGCGGAAGCGTTGTTTCAATTTTTTCAACGTCTCCTTCTACGTCTTTATCAATTTTTACGGTATCTCCATCAATTTCGAGGTTAGTAATCGTTGTTACATATGGAATTCCTA
Organism: Candidatus Avamphibacillus sp.; assembly: GCA_035301745.1. Classification (GTDB taxonomy): domain Bacteria; phylum Bacillota; class Bacilli; order Bacillales; family Amphibacillaceae; genus MSJ-26. The sequence goes on along the minus strand of DATGTS010000072.1, from coordinate 32,995 downwards.
GTCTAGTAGCTACTCTTGGTCCTACTTGGCCGCTTGCCTCATCAATTGCAACATTTCCAGCCAAAATTAGATCCGGTTCTTTATCTTCAAAAAATGCTTCTAGTATTTTAGCCGTTGTATACTGGTCTCCATCTTCTAAATCATCTTCCGTATCGATAAGCACCGCTTTATCAGCACCCATCGCTAATGCAGTACGCAATTGTTTTTCGGAGTCTTCATCACCAATAGTAACGACAGTGACTTCTCCTCCATGTTCATCACGCTGGCTTATTGCTTCCTCAACCGCATATTCATCATAAGGATTAATAATTAGTTCGGCACTATCATCTTCAATTTTTCCATCGGAAATAACGATTTTTTCTTCTGTGTCAAATGTCTTTTTTAACAATACATAAATATCCATATGTTGTTCCTCCTTCAAGATTGTTGATAAAACTACAATTAAAATTTTCTATTTATCTAGAAAGTTAGGCTTTCTTTTTTCAATAAAAGCCTGAACACCTTCTTTTGCATCTTCTGATCCGAATATTTCACCAAAAGATTTAGCCTCTTCATGAACACCTTTATCAAATTGGCTTGTTTTCGCATAGGGAATCAGCTTCATTACCTGGTTAATTGCAGGTTTGCTCTTTTCGGTAATTTTTGTTGCTAGTTTCATAGCTTCCTTAAAAACTTCATTTTCTGGTACCGCTTTATTAGCTAACCCAACAATAGCAGCTTCCTTACCTTCAATCGGTTCACCACTTAAAATCATTTCGTAAGCTTTATGTGTTCCTACGTAATTAGGCAATCGCTGTGTACCAGCAAATCCAGGTATGATTCCTAATGTCATTTCCGGTAATCCCATTTTTGCATTTTCAGTTACAATTCGAATATGGCAAGCCATCGCAAGCTCTAATCCACCGCCAAGAGCCGCTCCATGAATGGCAGCGATTACAGGAATGGAAAGATGTTCAATCCTATCAAATAGTTTTTGCCCTTTTTCAGCCAAGGCCTGGTAGTCAGATGAATTTTGTAATGATGTAAATTCTTTTATATCAGCACCTGCTGAAAAGAATTTCCCTTCCCCTTTTAGAACAATTGCCTTTACTGTTTCATCACTTTCGATATCATCTAATTTTTCCGAAAGATCATTTAACAATTTACTAGAAAGTGCATTTGCTGGTGGACTTTTAATTGTCAATGTAGCAATATGATTACTTATTTCTAAATTTATTGTTCCCAAATAGATACCCCCTTCTTCTATATAATAACAGAATAAATAGATTAGTACACCTAGTCTATTTATTCTGTTGTGTTATTTCATTAGATTTCAGCAGATAAACCATTTAAAATTAATGAATGAACTTTCTTTGCCTGACTAACTAAATTGTATTTCTCATCTTGCATCACCCAGTTTGTAACTGTTTCATCCAACGTTCCAAAAATCATTTGCCTAACAAGGGGAACATTTAAATTTTGTTTAAATATTCCTTCTTCCACACCTTCTTTAATAATCGAATCAATCACTGTTAAATATGGTTTTAAAACAGCATTGATTTCGCGACGAAGGGTTAGATTTGATTGCCTTAGTTCTAATTGAGTTACAATAGCCAAATAGCGATTAGCTGCTAGTTGACCATAATGCATCTGTATTAATGTTAGTAATTTATCCTTAACATTTCTCTTTTTCTTAATTGCCTCGGCAATCTCCTCAATAAATTGACCCATTTTTTCTTCAAAAACAGAAACTAAAATATCTTCTTTGTTTTTGAAGTATAAATAAATGGTACCATCTGCAACACCGGCCTCTTTAGCAATTTTGGAGACTTGTGATGAATGATATCCATTTTCTGCTATAACTTTTACTGCTGCATCTATAATCATTTTATATTTCGGCTTATTTTTCTTCATATTCATCTCCTTATACTAATCCCGGCAATAAAATGAATGAATAATCATTCATTAAATATTTTACAGATATTTCTTCATTCTGTCAACACAAAGCTTGTACTATTTTTAGTGAAGAAAAACATTGCTTTACACAAAGTGTGTAAGGCTCTGCTTTTCTTTTTATAATTTCAAGAAAGGTTGCAGAAAATATTCAATTTATTCGTTTTTTGCCTTTTCTTCATCAACTAATTGTCTTCTTAAAATTTTTCCAACTGTTGTTTTTGGTAATTCATCTCGAAATTCATAGGCTCGAGGTACTTTAAATGCAGCAAGATTATTTCTGCAATAAGTGTTCAATTCATCTTTGTTTAAAGTGTGTCCTTCTTTTGGAACAATATAAGCTTTAACTGTCTCCCCACGATATGGATCTGGTATTCCAACAACAACAGCTTCTTGGATTCCTTCATGCTCATAAAGCACTTCTTCTACTTCACGTGGATAAATATTATATCCTCCTGCAATGATTATATCTTTACTGCGATCCACTACATAAAAATAACCTTCTTCATCCATGTAGCCAAGATCTCCCGTAAATAACCAGCCGTCCCGTAAAGTATTTGCCGTTTCTTCCTCGTTATTCCAATAACCTTTCATTACCTGTGGACCTTTTACTACAATTTCACCAACTTCTCCAATCTCTGCCTCTTCTTCTGTTCCAGTTTTATAGATTTTAGCATCTGTATCTGGCCATGGTACACCAATACTCCCATTTACACGTTTATCCCATATAAAATTAGCATGTGTTACTGGAGATGATTCTGTAAGTCCATAACCTTCAACCAGTTTTCCTCCAGTTATTTTTTCAAAGCTTTGCTGAACTTCAACAGGTAAAGGTGCTGAACCGCTAATACATGCCTCTATTGAAGAAAGATCATATTTCTCTAAATCTGGGTGATTTAGTAAACCAACATAAATTGTAGGAGCTCCAGGAAAAAGTGTCGGTTTTAACTTATCAATCGTTTGTAAAACCTCTTTCGCATCAAACTTTGGTAATAATATAAGTTTCGAACCACGCATGATTGTTAAGTTCATTAGTGTCGTCAATCCATAAACATGAAACAGTGGTAAAACACCTAATACAGTTTCTTTTTCCTGTTCTGTTTTATAAATCCATGCATCACACATTTGCGCATTCGATACTAAGTTATAATGTGTTAACATAACTCCTTTAGGATGTCCCGTAGTACCACCTGTATATTGCAGTAAAGCCAGGTCTTCTTCAGGATTAATATTAATTTCTTTCTTATCTGCACTTGCTTGTTTTAACATGTTTTTCCATATATGTGTGGTATCACTTTGTTCAACCTTAATAACCATATTATACTCTTTCTTTTGAATAAATGGATAAATCATGTTTTTCGGGAATGGCAAATAATCTTTTATTCCTGTTACAATTACATGTTTTAGAGATGTGTTATTTCGAACACTTGTTACTCTCGGAACTAAAATATCAAGACAAATAATATATTCCGCTCCCGAATCAAGCATTTGATATTCCAATTCGCGCTCTTTGTACAAAGGATTTGTCAGTACGACAATACCACCTGCCATTAATGCCCCATAATAGCTAATAACTGTTTGTGGACAATTTGGCAGCATAATTGCTACTCGATCCCCTTTTTTCAATCCTAATCCTTGCAAATAGTTAGCTATTTTTTTCGCCTCGTTATAAACCTCAAGATAAGTCAAGTCTTTCCCCATGAAGTGAAGCGCTTTCTTTTCACCGAAACGGATAGCCGCATCTTCTAAAAACGAGTATAAAGGGATATTGTCATATTCGATTGTAAAAGGTATCTCTTTTGGATAATGAGCTTCCCATCTCATCACTTTCTCCATAATTATCTCCTCCCTTTTAACTATATTATATTCATTATAACGACTAATTAATATTTTTTGAAATTTTTATACATATTTTTTTAAAATAAGCTTAATTCAGTACCTCATAGACTTATATTCACGGTCCATTCATAAATAGGCTTTAGGTTAAAAATCCGAGCACTTATGTCTTATTAGGTTTAAATATTCGTAAACCAGGAGATAATATCGTTGAGAAACGAAAGGCGGCGACCTTTTCCTTAACAATAAAAAAAGAAACAGAAAAAATCTGCTTCTTAAAATAAGTAAAATATCCCTACAACTGCAAACATGACAGCAACACCTATTGAAATTTTGGCTAATGTTTCTAATACCACTATATTCGCTCCTTTAAATGATATTGGCCCCAATCACATAAGATAATCCTATGGAAATAATCATTGATATGAAGCCAATCGCTTTATTTCCCTTTCCTATTTCCTGATCAATTTTAATGGAGGGAGTGAGAAACTCAAACATGAGATAACCTATAAGCAACAGAATAAAACCAAGTATGCTCCAGCCAATACTCTGTAATAATGTATCATTATGCTCAATTGAAAAACGGAAAATGTTCATAATACCAAAAAGCTTTCCACCCGTAGCCATAGCGACCGCTACATTACCACCTTTAATTTCCTTCCAATTATCATAGGATGTTACCAGTTCAAATATCGCTAAAAAGACAATCGTACATAAAATGGCTACACTAGAACTTGCGATAGTCTCCACAATTGTATTTTCCCAAAATCCATTCATTCGAACCCCCCCTTAAAACTAATCAACTTATTTAAGCTCTAAAATTGTAACACCACTTCCACCCTCTCCTCCAGAACCAAATCGATAGGATGAAATACTTGGATGATTTTGTGCAAAATCCTGGACACCTTTTCTAAGTGCACCGGTCCCTTTTCCATGAATGATTGACACCTTTTGATATCCTGCTAATAAAACGTCATCAATATATTTTTCCAACTTCAACAAAGCCTCTTCATATCTTTCACCCCGAAGATCAAGTTCGGTTTTCACATGATAATTCGAACCCTTAATCGTAGCTACAGGTTTTTCCATTGTCTTCTTTGGTGGCTTTGTCACCTGTAAATCACTTTGTTTAACATTTACTTTCATAATACCTACTTGTACTTGATATTCATTATCGTTAACCTTTTCTAATACGGTACCAGTTTGATTAAGAGATAATACCTTTACATCATCCCCAGGTTTAATTTCTTGTTTTGATTGTTTTGTTTTAACAAGCTTTGGTTGTTTATCTGTTAAATTTGGTTGTGCTTCTTCAAGCATTTTTTTCGCTTCAATCCACTCATGTTCTTTTAAGGTTGATTCAACTTTCATGTTTCGAATTTCATCAACGATTAATTCCGCTTCTTCTCGAGCATTCTGCAGTGCTTTTTCGGCTTTTTCCTCAGCTTTTCTATATAATTCTTCTCTTTGTTTTTCAAACTGCTCCCATTTTTGCTGAAGCTCATTCCGTAGTTTTTCGCTTTCCAGCAAGTATTGATGTGCTTCTTCATATTCCTTTTCAGATTGTAGTTTCGAATCTTCCAACGAAGCAATCATGCTCTCAACATTTTTAGAATCTACTCCTACCAACTCTTTTGCATGTTCAATGATTGTACTTTGTAAACCGAGCCTTTTTGATATTTCAAATGCATTACTTCTACCAGGAACACCAATTAATAAACGATAAGTCGGTTTTAAAGTATCAATATTAAATTCAACAGAAGCATTGACTACTTTCTCGCGATTATAACCATATGCTTTTAATTCCGGATAATGAGTTGTTGCAATAACACGAGCGTTTCGTGACAAGACCTCATCTAAAATAGACATAGCAAGGGCTGCTCCTTCTTGTGGATCTGTCCCCGCTCCTAATTCATCAAAGAGAACTAAAGATTTATCATTAACATTTTCCATTATTTTTACGATATTTGTCATATGGGAAGAAAATGTACTTAAATTTTGTTCAATGGATTGTTCATCACCAATATCTGCAAATACATTTTCAAAGACAGACATCTCACACCCATCTAAAGCAGGAACTTGTAAGCCGGATTGAGCCATTAAGGTGCATAGTCCAATCATTTTTATAGTAACTGTTTTTCCTCCAGTGTTTGGGCCCGTAATAACGATAGCTGTATAATCTCTTCCAATTTCCACATCATTAGCAACGACTTCTTCTCTAGGGATTAATGGGTGACGGGCTTTTTCCATTTTAATAAATCCATTGTTATTCATTTTAGGCATCGCCGCATTCATCACTGCACCAAGTTTTGCTCTTGCAAAAATGAAATCTATTTCACCCAAAGTCAATACATTTTCGGTTAGGTATGTTTCTGATTCTGCAATTTCTTGACTTAAATCACTTAAGATTCGTTCGATCTCCCGTTTTTCTTGTAAAATAGCCTCTTGGAGCTGATTATTTAATTCAACTACTGCTTTTGGTTCCATAAATAACGTTTGACCAGAGGCGGACTGGTCATGGACTATGCCTCCTATAGAGCCTCTATGTTCTTGTTTAACTGGTAAAACGTAGCGATCATTACGAATGGTAATAATAGCATCTGACAGCATACTCGCTTTTGATTTTGTATAATGATCTAATTTCTCTCTGACTCTACTTTCAAAAGTACGAACCGACGAACGAATACTACGAAGTTTTACAGATGCACTATCCAACATTTGACCATGATCACCGATACAGCTGTTAATCTTTTGTTCTAGGTGTCGTAATGGAGTAATTGTTTCTGCATGTCCTTTTAAAATCGGTAAATCCTCTTCTATGTCTTCTAAAAACTTCTTAACCTGACGTCCTCCATAGACCGTACTAGAAACATTTAAACATTCCTCTGCGGTTAAAACCCCGCCAATAAGACTTCTTTTAAGGCTAGCACGTATATCAAAAATGCCGCCAAGAGGAATAGTTTCGTTTAATCGCAATACCGTAGAAGCTTCATCTGTTTCTTTCTGCTTTTCATTTACAGCACTAATATCCGTTAGTGGCGTTGTATTCCGAGCAAGATCTTTTCCTATCGTTGTTTCCGCTTGACTTACTAATTGATTAATTATCTTATTAAATTCGAGTACACGGAGAACCCGTTCTTCCATTCTTTCAAACTCCTTTTTTATGTTGCTTATTTATTACGATTAAAGTAATCCATAAGTTTCTCTTTCGACCAAGTGTTTATTACAGTGTCTTTTTCAATCCAGCCTTTTCTAGCAGTGCCTACTCCATATTTCATATGCTCAAGCATCTTATAACTATGTGCATCCGTATTAATAGCTATAGAGACTCCAGCTTCCTGTGCTTTCTTTGCCCATGTGGATGATAGGTCCAGTCGATTCGGATTCGCATTAATTTCAAGAGCAGTATTCGTTTCTTTTGCACGTTCAATTAATTGATCAACATCTACCTTGTATCCATCTCGTCTACCAATTAATCTCCCAGTAGGATGAGCAACTAAAGAAACATACGGGTTTTCTAGCGCTGCAAATAATCGGTCCATTATTTTATCTTGCGATTGATTAAAGCTTGAATGAATTGCACCAATAACAAAATCCATTTCTTTTAAGAAATCATTTGAAAAGTCTAGACGAGCATCAGGTAAAATATCCATTTCTACTCCGGCAAAAATATGAATATCCGGGTGTTTTTCATTTACTAACGCTATTTCTTCTCTTTGCTTACGTAATCTTGCTTCATTTAATCCGTTAGCAACACGCAAGAATTTGGAGTGATCTGTGATTGCAATATACTCATATCCCTTTTCTATTGCTTTAAGTACCATCTCTTCAATGGATTGCCCACCATCACTCCACGTTGTATGCATATGAAGGTCTCCAAGAATATGATGGTCTTCAATAAGGGAGATATCTTTTTTAAATGCATCCACCTCTCCCCTATCTTCTCTCACTTCCGGTGGAATATAATTCAAACCAAAATGCTTAAAAAAAGCTTCCTCAGTAGTAAAGGTAAGTATCTCGCCAGTTTCTTCTACCTCCACCCCATATTCATTAATCTTTTCACCTTGTTTCTTCGCCAACTGACGCATCCTGACATTATGATCCTTTGAACCAGTAAAATGATGAAGTGTAGATGCGAATTCTTTCTCGGCTACAAGACGAAAGTCAATATTTATATCGTACACCTCTTCTAAAACAACCGATACTTTTGTGTTTCCACTCGCAACTACTTCTTTAATATTATCTAGTGTTAAGATTGTTTCTCGTACCTTCTCTGGTTCATTCGTGGCAATAATAAAATCAATATCCTTTATTGTTTCACGCATTCTTCTAAGACTTCCTGCTCGAGAAAAGCGCCTTATTTCCGAAATAGTTCCCAAAAATTCTTCCATTCTCTCCGCCACATGAAGCATAACGGAAATTGGTAACCGTTCTGGCCGTTCTCCTTTATTTTTAAGTGCATTTAAAATATTTTCAGCTGACTTTTTGCCAAATCCCGGAAGTTTTTCTACTTTTTTATTTTCAAGAGCTTGTTGTAACGATTCAGCATCTGTTACACCTAGCTCATGATAAATCTTGGATAGTTTTTTCCCCCCAAGTCCTGGTACATTTAACAATGGAATGAGTCCTGAGGGAATTTCCTTTTCCAATTCGATTAACGTTTTTGATTCGTTATTTTTTATAAAATCAACAATGACGCTGTTTGTTCCTTGACCAATACCTTTTATCTCTGTGAAATCGTCAATTTCTGATAAGGCCCGAATGTCTCTCTCAAGTGCCTGTGCAGCACTCCTGTATGCTGATATTTTAAAAGTGTTTTCCCCTTTCAACTCCATATATATAGCAATTTTTTCAAGTAATCGTATAACATCTTTTTTATTTATAGCCAAACTATTTCACCTGCTTTGTTTATTATTTTTATAAAATGTTCATTGACGTGATAAAAGACCCATTCGTTCTCAGGTTTTTATCCCAGATTGAATCGGTCTTTACTCACTTTTTATCAAACTAAAAATTTATTATGCTGCCAAGCTCCATGAACCATAATGTTTTTACTTTTTCAGATAAATACGGGGTGTGATCAATAATAAATAGGGCAATGAATGAATCATTGATCCACTCCTGAATATTTCCTATTGGTGTTAAAGCTAATATAAATAATACTACAAAAATAATTAAATAAATCTCTAAAAAACCTAGTATTGCTCCAGCTATTTGATTAATTGAATTAAGAATTGGTAAAGAGGCTACAAAATCTAACATGGATGCAATAATTTGAAGTATAATTTTAATACTAAAAAAGATAATAGCAAAAGCAATTGCATTGTAAAATGCTTTTTCAAGTGGAGCGGATTGAAGAAATGCTGCCCATTCATTATCACTGGAAAGTTCAGGATATGGTATCCATAGTGATAACTTTGCAGCGATCGTATCGTAATAAACCGCAGCCACGACAAATGCAACGATAAATCCAATCAAATGAAAAGATTGTAAAATAAAACCTCTTTTTAACCCCATTAAAAATCCAAATAATAATAAAACAAGTAAAATCAAATCAATCATATGTTACTTTTCCTCTTTCCCTCTTAATGACCCAAGCAATGATGCGTAGTCTTCTTTTAATTTAAGATAGTCATTCATTGTATTAACAGCTGTTAAAACGGCTAAATCTGCCATATCAAGCTTACTGTTTTTTTGTTGCAATTCACGCATTTTTTGATCCACCAAACTTGCAACCAATTGAACATCATTGGCAGATTCTTCCCCAACAACAGTATATGTTCTATTATGTATCTTTATTGATACTCGTGTTTTTCCATTATGGGACACACGTATTCCTCCTGTACCATCGAAACGTTATTCATCAAATTTATTTTAAAGTCTTAAATAATGCAATAGTATTCTTTTATATTTTAACATGAAGCGCCTTATTTAGAAACTTAAATAAGTTATAGAAAATAGTTTTTTAAAGTGAAGGAGCTATAAACTTCCTTAAACGTACTCCTTTTGTTATTGAAACAGAGGTTAAACATGTCACAACGAAGGTATGCGATAAATCTTACGAAAAGGTATAGAAAAAACACCAGGTTCACTTTTAGCCTGGTGTTTTAGAATTTAATTAGTTATGAACGTACGTATGCATTAAATTTATCATTAACAGTTTGAATGATTTCCTGGAAGGACTCTTCCACTTCCGCATCTTTTAATGTTTTATGGGTATCTTGATAAATTAAATTATAAGCGACAGATTTTTTCCCTTCAGGCAAGTTATCACCTTTATATAAATCAAATACATGAACATCTTTTACCAATGGGGCTCCAAGTTCTTCAATCATAATTTGAACATCCCCAGCAGGAACCTCCTCATCCAACACAAATGCCACATCTCTAGCAATAGCTGGGTATTTAGGAATAGCGATAAATGAAGGAGTACCTTCATAAACATCCAATATCTCGTCCATATTTAAGTCGAAAACATACGTTTCTTTCAAATCCATTTCCTTTTCTAATTGAGGATGAAGCTGCCCCAGAAATCCAATTGTTTTTTCTTTATAAAGTATCTCTGCACTTCTTCCAGGATGTAGATCAGGATGATTTAATCGTTTGTACTCAACTTCTAACTCTAAAAATTCAAATAAGGCTTCGATAACTCCCTTCATCACATAGAAGTCAACTATTTTTTTCTCTTGCTGCCATTCATGATCTAACCAATGTCCTGATAAGGCACCTGCCAGACGTTCTTTTTCCTCTGGTTGTTTTGTTAATGGCTTTTCATCCGTTACAAAAATTGTTCCCAACTCAAAGAAAGCTAAATCAGTTTGTTTCCTTGCGAAATTATAGGCTAGTGATTTTAACATCTCTGGCAAGAGACTTAGTCGTAAATAATAATGATCTTCAGTCATCGGCATGGCAATATGAGCAGGTTCTGGTTGTTTTGCCTGTATTTCTGGACTAATAAGCCTGCTGACAAATGATTTATTCGTTAAAGAATAGGTCACAGTCTCAGACAATCCTACACCTTGCATGAATTGTTTTATCTCACGCTTAAGTCGCTGTCTTTCTGTAAGTGCTCCCGGTTTTGATGCACCCTGTGGCAGTGTATAAGCTAGATGATCATACCCATAAATTCTTGCAATTTCCTCCAGCATATCTTCAAAAATTGAAATATCTCCGCGGCGGGTCGGGATAATCAGCTCATAATCTTCATTATCTTGTTTAAAATCAAAGCGTAACTTCCTTAAAATTTCGCTAATTTCCTCATTGCTAATGTCTGTGCCTAAACGTTTATTAATCTCTTTCTGATTTATATTTACCGTTCTACTAGAATGATCTAGCTCATCAAACTCAACGCAACCTGTTAACACTTCTCCATCTGCAATTTTTTCCAATAATCGACATGCTCTTAATCCCGCACGCTTTACACGGTTAGGATCCACTCCTTTTTCATATCGAGTACTTGCTTCACTTCGAAGCCCTGTTGCAGTGACCGTTTTACGTACCGTGTAAGAATCAAAGTAAGCCGCTTCTAGTAAAACAGTGGAAGTTTCTTCACTTACTTCCGTATTTGCCCCGCCCATTACACCTGCTAAGGCAATTGGCTCTTTTCCATTGGTTATGACAAGATCCTTATTCGCAAGTGTCCTTTCTTCGCCATCTAATGTAATCATTGTTTCATTTTCTTTTGCTTGACGAACGACAATTTGATTTGTGTCCAGTTTATCGTAATCAAAAGCATGTAATGGTTGACCATATTCAAGTAAAACGTAATTTGTGATATCCACTACATTATTTATTGGTCGAACCCCTGCCGCGATTAGGTAGTTACGAAGCCATAATGGAGACTGATTCACCTTTACATTTTTTATTATAAAAGCACCATAATAAGGGTTTAATTCAGCATTTTCTACATCTATTGAAATATAGTTTTGTGCTTTTTCGTCAATCATTTCTACCGTTTCATCTGGAAATTTAATTTCTCGATCTAATATAGCTGCTACTTCATAAGCAACTCCCATCATACTTAAACAGTCTGCACGATTTGGAGTCAGGTCAAATTCCAACACAGCATCATTTAAATTTAATAGGACATTAACATCTTCTCCGATTTCAACATTTTCGGGGAAAATAAAGATTCCATCTTCCATATCTTTTGGCACATATTTTTCATCAATACCAATTTCCTGCAAGGAACAGATCATACCATTTGACTCAACGCCACGTAATTTAACTTTTTTAATTTTTACATTCCCTGGTAAAACAGCTCCAGGCTTAGCAACAATTACTTTTTGCCCCTGTCTTATATTTGGTGCTCCACATATAATTTGCAGCTTTTCATCGCCTACATCAACCTGACAAAGATTTAATTTATCAGCATTTGGATGTTGTTCACAGGCTTCCACATAGCCTACGACAAGATTTGTACTTTCCTTGGCAATATAATGAATTCCATCTACTTCTATACCAGACTTCGTAATTTTTTCAGCTAGTTCTTCTGTACTTATATCACTTATATCTACATAGTTTTGTAACCAGTTTAATGATACTAACATGTAAGATCCTCCTTATGCATTATGATATTGTTTTAAGAAACGAACATCGTTCATATAAAACTGTCTTATATCATTGACTCCATATTTCAGCATCGCGATACGGTCTGGCCCCATCCCAAAAGCAAAACCAGTATAAATGTCTGGATCATAACCTGCCATAGAGAGTACTTTTGGATGCACCATTCCTGCTCCTAAAATTTCAATCCAACCTGTTTTTTTACATACGGAACACCCTTCACCTTCACACACTTTACAAGAAATATCCATTTCCACAGAAGGTTCAGTAAAAGGGAAAAAGCTTGGTCTTAGTCTGATTTCACGGTCTTCACCAAACATTTTCTTAGCGAATATGTTGAGGGTTCCTTTTAAATCACTCATTCGGACATTCTTATCAACATATAATCCTTCGATTTGCGTAAATTGATGTGAATGTGTTGCATCATCAGCATCTCTCCGGTAAACAATACCGGGACAAATCATTCTTACAGGCTGCTTCCCTCCATACTTTTGCATCGTTCTAGCTTGAACAGGTGATGTATGTGTTCGGAGTAAAAGTTCATTAGTTAAATAAAACGAATCCTGCATATCTCTTGCCGGGTGATTTTTTGGTAAATTTAATGCTTCAAAATTATAATAATCTGTTTCTACTTCTGGACCTTCTCTTACTTCGTATCCCAAACCGATGAATAAATCTTCAATTTCTTCGATGATTTTGGTTAATAAGTGAGGACCGCCTGAAGTTACAGGACGTCCAGGTAAAGTAACATCGATAGATTCCGCTTCTAATTTTTTCTCTAACTGAATACGTTCAAACTCTTCTTTTTTCTCATTCAGTTTTTCGCTAATGGATTCCCTTACCTTATTTGCAATTTCTCCAATCACAGGACGTTCTTCTTTGGAAAGCTTACCCATACCTCTTAAAATACTTGTAAGCGAACCTTTTTTCCCTAAATAAGATACTCTTAAATCTTGAAGATGTTTAACGTCTTTTGCTTCATTAATTTGCTTAATGGCTTCTTCACGTAAAGAATGTAATTGCTCCTTCATTCACATTCAACCTCCTATTTATTTTCCAAAAAAATAAGCCCCATCCCAAAAAGGGACGAGGCTATTATTCGCGGTACCACCCTTGTTGACACACAAAAATATGTCCAACTTACCTTTGCTAACGGATTTTTATCCGGAACACCTTTACTTAGGAATCTAAGGTCTAAGTGTCAGCTCCAGAGTGAAATATGAACAATTTATGCGATAGAAATGCTCTCAGTCTACGGCATATCCTCCCTTTTTTCGCATATTTGAATTGTCATAGTCTCTTTCATAGCTTATAACTATTTTACATACTTTTATATTGATTATAGATAAAAGTAAGTTTTATTTCAAGGGGTAACTGTTTATATAGTACATGAGTATTCCTGCAGCTATACTTACATTGAGTGATTCAGCTTGTCCATGAATTGGTATTTTTACAATCATATTAGCTTTTTTTAGTAAAGTATTATCAATGCCTGAACCTTCATTACCAACAATTAATGCGGTTTTCTCTTGCCGCTCTACTTGATTATAAATTTTAGCATTCTCTAAATCCGATGCCCAAACGGTAAAACCATCCAGTTGGAGATGAGGTATTATATTTTTTAAATCCCCTTGAGTAATCGTAACATGAAAAAGGGAACCCTGAGTAGAGCGGATAACCTTATCATTATATACATCAACTGTGCCATTTCCTAGAATAATGGAATGAAATCCAGCTGCATCAGCAGTTCTTATGATTGTTCCGAGATTGCCAGGGTCTTGGATTGCATCAACTAATAAAACCTTTGAACTCCATTTAAAATCTGTTTGTTTCATCTTAACTATTGCCGCAATTCCTTGTGGTGATTTGGTTTGAGAGATATGAGCAAACACTTTCTCACTTACATAAGTATGTGGATGTTTTTTGCAAAATGAGGGGAGTTGCATGTTTTCCTGTAATATTATGTCTATGACTTCCCAATCACTTTGGCAAGCTTCTTCTACAAGATGGAATCCCTCAACCATAAATTGGCCTGATATTTCGCGACCTTTTCGTTTATGCAATTTTCTCCATTTCTTTACCTGTTCATTTTGTGTTGATGTGATCAATTTATTCATCCTTCATTTATCTATTCTTGTTTAATATACATACTTCATTCATCAATGGTCAAACTATATATAGCAAAACTTTAATTACAGAAAGGATGTCCTACATGAATCTTGATTTACGAAAAGCAATTGTCTCCAATATTTCCTCTAATGATCACTCTGAACTAGAGGAAACTATTGTCGATGCAATACAAAATGGAGAAGAAAAAATGTTACCAGGATTAGGAGTACTATTTGAATTAATCTGGAAACAGTCAAAAGAACAAGATAAACAGTCGATGATTGATGCTTTGGAACAAGGAGTTAAGGAAGCATCTACTTAAAAAGAGATTTCGTAAAACAATAACTTTTAATTTTTCATCCATGCGCGGGCAATTCCAAAAATCGATACAATAAGACAAAAATAAGCCTTTAAATTGTTTTTGAAGGCTTATTTTATTCTCTCCACTAACTCTTTTTATCAAAATAAATCTTTAGACCTAATTCCCCTAAATAATTATCAATTTCTATTCTATATTTTTCATTTCTTGTTATCATCTCATCACTTTTACAGTAAAAAAGAATCACTTTAAATAAAAAATACTTTGGAAAAGATAGGTTTTTAGAACTATATATATCTTTAAAAAATATGAAACTATTTGACTGTTTTTTTCGTAGGTATAAAATGAATTCATATACATATGATTTAAAGTTAAACTTTTATTATGTATTAGTACAAATGAAAGGGGTAAAAAAATGAGTGAAACTTCAAATCAACAAAATAAAGTAGGGGGTGGTGGCTCAAAACGGCTAATTTCTATCATTCTTGTTATCGTATTAATTATTGGTGTCGGAATTACTACATATGCATTCTTAAACAAGTCTGAGAAAGAAAAATACTTTTTAGCTGAAAAGAAATCATCAGAGTTTATTATGGATCAGATTGAACAACGTTTTGGCCACGAATTAGAATGGAATGAAAAGAAGAAAAATAATCCAGTGGAAGCGTCCCATGAATTTTCAGCTCAGTTTGATGGGGGAGCTAGTTTTTCAGCTGGACTATTCAGTCCCGAACAAATCATTAATAATTCTAGTATTACATTAACAACTGCATCAGATTTAGACAATAAGGTTGTTTCAGGTGGCATCTCAGGTAATTTCGCAGGTATTGAAATTGATGATATTCGTTATTACTTAACTTCGGATGAATTTTTAATGGATTATCCTTTTTTAGATGAAACGTTACAAATAAAGGAAGAAGATGTAGGTTATATCTTCAACTCAGTAGACCCTTACTCTACCGATGATGATTTCGAAATAGATTTTGATACTATTTTTGAATGGATGCAAGGTTTCTATTCTGAAGAAGATAAAGGGTATTTTCAAGATGAATATTTGCCAATGATTTATGACAAATTACCGGAAGATGCCTTTCAATCTGATAAAGAAAGTATCACTGTAAAGGGGGAATCCATCAATGCAGAAAAATTGACGATGCATTTATCAGAAGCGGATGTAAAAGACCTTCTTTCCTCCCTCTTTGAAAAAATGAAAAATGATGAATACATTAAAAAAGGACTCGAAAAATTATATGATTTTGGCAATTTAGGTGAAGCTGTTGACACTACTGCTGAATATAGTGTAGAAGATTTGATAAAAGAATATGAAGATGGTTTAGAAGAAGTGCTTGAAAATATGGATGAACTTTATATCCCAGATGGGCTAACATCTACTATCTGGGTAAATAAAAATCTAATTGTACAACGTGATTTTTCACTTGAAATTGGTGAAGGAGAAGAAATTTTTGGATCAATCACATTAAAAGGAACTCAATTATTAGAAGATGATGAGCAATCCTTTGACTATGAACTTACAGTTGAGGATGACTACGATCAAGAGACAGTCTTTTTCGTTGGTGAGTCGACTGTTGATGAAAAAGAGACAACAGATTCTATTGAACTATTAATAGATGAGACAACAATTGGCTATGAATCTACAGAAGCAGTGAATGATAATAAAAAAGAATTCGACCGCACTATTTCTGTTGAAGATTATGGAGTAGAAACAAAAATACTTTGGTCAGGTAATGCAACGTATGAAGAAGACCAAATGAGTTCAGAACATGAATTAAGGGCAGAAGATCCTACATTAAGCGATGTCGAGATGTTCTCTCTTCTTATTGATAAAAAAGCAGAATTAGTTAAAAGCATAGAACTGCCAAGCGATGACAATAAAAAAGACTTAGGCAGTATGGATAGCACGGAACTGATGAACTATTTTGAATATGAGTTTCCTGAACTTTTTGAGGAATGGATGTTTGGCAATATGAACGCTTGGTAATTCCATCTCTATTCATTTAAAAAAGCAGGACTTGAATGGGTGTTTACGATGACTTTTTTAAAATTAACATTTCTTTTCATAAAAAGTAATTTGAAGAAGCTGCAGAGGAAGTGGATCTCACTTCCTCTGCTTCTGCTTTTCCCTATCTTAATTATTACAATGATTGCAGTGATTTTTATAATGCTTTTTACACCATCTGAAACAAATCCGATTAAAGTCGGCATCGTTAACTATGATGAATCTCAAGAAACAAAAATGGTTATTGAGCTTCTGGAGAGCACCTCTCAATTTGGAGAAATTATCCAAGTTTCTGCTATGGATGAAAATAAAGCTAAAAAATATATCGACGATAATATGCTAAGCGCCTATATTATTTTTAAAAAGAATTTCACGAATGACTTATATACAGGAAATTCAGTGGAAATTCCAATTGTGGGAAATCCTAAAGAACCTATAAAAAGCCTTCTCGTTGAGGAGCTATTTAACAGCATCGCAAGACATATAGCAGCCTCACAGGCCAATATTTTAACAATTAACTATTATGCTAGTGAGTTAGGAATGGATGAAAATGAACGACAAACATTATTATTTGAGCAATTTAAAGAATTTTTATTTTATACGCTTGGAAAAGATCAAATTTTAAAGGAAGAAGAGCTAGAAAACATTGCTACCACCTCTCCAATTCAATACTATGGTTTGGCAGGTTGGTTTATTATTACAACCGCGTGGCTATTACTTTTTTATATCTTTTTCCACCAGGAAGATAAATTTAAGATCAAACAGCGAATGAAATTATATGGAGTTACGGAACTTCAGCAAATTATCGCAAAAATAGTGGTTTCTTTTGTTATAACATTTATATTAATAAGTATTACATTTGTTGGACTAATATTGATTTTAGATTCAGAATTCATGTTGTCGGATTATATAAAAGTCCTAGCGATTATGACATTATATAGTATTCTGTTTTTAACCGGATTAGCGCTTATAGAGGTCATTATTCCGTCTCAGAAATTAAGTTTATTGATTCAATCTATCATGACAATATTCTTACTGCTATTAAGTGGAGCATTTGTACCTACCATTTATTTTCCGATAACAGTGCAAGAGATTTCAAATTACCTATTTTCTAATCAAGCGTTTTATTGGTTAACTGAAATTTTAATCCATGAAAGATTCTATATTGACTATATACCTTTACTATTCATGACTATTGCAGGTCTTTTTGTACTAATAGGCATATCAAGATGGAAGGAGCGTACAAACAGTTGAGACATCTCATTATTACACGTTTCATCCATTTAAAAAAGCAATGGTTCAGTTTTTTTCTATGGTTAGTATTACCTTTCATTGCTACGATTATAATCATCCAAATCACAAGTTATATACAACAAGATACAAAAGTTCCTATCGGTCTTGTATTGGAGGAAGAAACAAATCAAGCAATGAACTTGTACCAATCCATTGAAGAATCTCCGTTACTTAGGGTTGAAAAACTAAACAAAACAGACGCTTTACGAAATTTAAAAAAACATGAAATTGATAGCGTATTTATTATTAGGGACGGTTATGAAAATGCAATCAAAAGCGGGCAGCGTAATCAACTGATCCAAGGATATCATTCTAATTTATCATTCGCTTATAACCCTGTTAAAGAAATGATTGCCTCGCTTGTCCAACAAGAAACCGGAAGATCTAAAGCTGCATACTTTATTATGGATTTAAGTAAGGAGCATTCTTCTAATCTCTCATGGACTTGGGATGAAATTGTAGAAACTAGTAAAATGGTTCAACAAGAAGAAAATTTGCTTCATAGTACATTTACGTATGCAAGTAATTCAATCGAACGAGAGACATCTACCTTCAATGTATGGGGGATCTGGGCTCTTTTAAGTATTTTATCTACAATGCTCTTATTTGATTGGATAATAAAGGAACGTTCGAAAAATATAAAAATACGATTCCCCTTTATGAAAATTTCTTTTCAAAATTATCTATTGGGAAATCTACTCATTTATACAGTTATCTTATTCCTAATGGACGGTATATCATTAATTATTATTTATCAGCTTTTTAATGGGATTAACCTACCATCAATTGGGACACTTTTTTCTTTTAGAATGATGCTTATTTTAGGTGCGTTTTTATTAGCATTATGCTTTAAAAATATATTTAACTATTATAGTTTCTCATTTGCATTTACTTTGTTTTTAGCAATAAGCAGTGGTGCATTATTTCCGGTGAAAGGTATTACAAATCGTTTCACGTGGCTGGAATTTGTCAACCCTTTAAACTCTTTTTTATCTGGAAATGCAACGATTCTGTGGAGTTTTATTTTAATTATTATTTCAGGCATTTGGTATGGTAGAGAGGTGTTTCGAAATGCTTAAAGTGAAAGAGATTAGTAAAAGCTTTGGAAAAAATAATGTCTTAAATCAACTATCCTTCTCCACACAACCTGGTGAAATTATTGGTCTTGTTGGAGAAAATGGGGCTGGAAAATCTACTTTATTAAAAATTCTCGCTACAATTGAGAAACAAGACCAAGGCTGTATTACTTTCGATGGAGTACCTTATGAGGGAAATATAAAAGATATACGTAAAAAAATTGGCTTTGTACCTCAGGATATAGCAATTTGGGAAAACTTTTCCGTAGAAGAGAACATGGTATTCTTTGAAAAATTAGGATGGAAAAATAAAAATAAATCGGCATTAAGAGCGCTTTGTCTCGATATGAAGCTTGATAAGTGGAAAGAAAAAGCAAGTACATTATCAGGTGGAATGAAGCGAAAATTAAACTTGGCAATTACATTGATTCATGAACCTACACTTCTGCTTCTTGACGAACCTACCGTAGGCATTGATTTAAAATCTAAGAAAGAAATTGGATATTATCTAAAGCAACTAGCCAATCAAGAGAAAAAAACAATTATTTATACGTCCCATGATATGGATGAAATCATTCATTTATGTAATCGAGTACTCTGCATTGGAAATGACCCGTTTTACGAAGATATATTAAAAAAATCAAATAAACAACTTGTAACATTTAACTAAAAAACTATGACCACACACCTACCAGAAGATTGCTGTTTATGACGCTAAATATATAAAATGCGTAATAATTAAAGATGCTTCGGTGATTTGATATTCTAATTTTAATGAGGAGGTTCATAAGATTCAAATTGTGCAAGGTAGGTCTATCTTATTTAATGCTTCCAAGACTTTTTGTTAATTTTACTCTGTGAAAGTGGATATAATTATAATTGAAATATCATTTGCTAAATATCTCTTTTGTAGTAAAATAAAATGAGACAAAAAATCATCTTATATTTTGGGACTAGCTTTTCTTGAAAAGAGGGGTCAATACATATGGAAATAAGAGAATTACAGCAAATGATCCAACACCAAACATTATCCTTACTTTCTCAAAAGAATAACTTAACTATTCATAGACCTGCATCTTTTGAAAGTACCTTTAGACAGATGCTCCTGGAAAAAATAAATCAGGCAAACATTCTTCATCAAACAAGAAACACAAATACTAACTCTCTTCAAAATGATTTAGCATTCACAGAAAATAAAGTGACGTTCAGTCGACCGTACTCAACAACTAGAGAGAGTTTAAAACAAATCAATGCCTCGGTAAAAGATGCTGCAAACAAATATGGTGTTGACGAGAAATTAATTCATTCGGTAATACAAATGGAATCCAATTATAATCCACTTGCAAAAAGTGCTGCAGGAGCCGAGGGACTTATGCAATTAATGCCACAAACGGCAAGAGGACTTGGGGTAGCCAATTCATTTGATGTTAAACAAAATATTGAAGGTGGAACTAAATACTTAAGTCAAATGCTAAAAAGATATAATGGGAATGTTTCATTAGCGCTTGCAGCCTACAATGCAGGCCCTGGTAATGTTGATAAATATCAAGGTATACCCCCATTTAATGAAACTAAAAACTATGTAAAAAATGTGATGAATCATTATAAAGCATAAAAATATTAAGCGGATGAACATCAAGAATTGTGTTCATCCGCTTCCTTCATAATTAAAACAGACTTCCTTATTCTAAAGTAATTTCTTTTACTTTTTCCTTATCTAATTTCTTAATCGTTTCTACAATCAATTTAACTGCATTTTCAAAATCATCCCTATGCAGGATAGCTGCATGTGTATGAATATAACGTGTTGCAATCGTAATGGATAAAGACGGAACACCATTTGCTGTTAAATGAATAGATCCGGAATCTGTTCCTCCGCCAGCAATAGAATCATATTGAAATGGAATGTTATTTTCTTCAGCAGTTTCCACAACTAAATCACGAACACCTTTATGAGAAATCATTGATCCGTCATAAAGGATAATCTGTGGACCTTTACCAATCTTACTGTCCGCATCATGATCAGAAATTCCTGGTGTATCCCCTGCGATTCCAACATCAACTCCAAATCCAATATCTGGCTTGATTAAATGAGCTGACGTACGAGCACCACGCAGACCAACTTCTTCCTGAACCGTACCTACCCCATAAACGATGTTTGGGTGTTCTATATCCTTTAATTGTTTCAATACTTCAATAGCAATCGCACAGCCAATACGGTTATCCCATGCTTTAGCTAGAAGCATTTTTTCATTTTTAAGTGGAGTAAATTCAAAATAAGGAACAACAGAATCTCCAGGCTTCACACCGAATTCAGCCGCTTCTTCCTTACTCGAAGCACCAATATCAATAAACATGTCCTTCATTTTTACAGGTTTTTTACGTGCTTCTGCTGATAAAATATGTGGCGGTTTTGAGCCGATAACACCAGTTACATCCCCTTTTGAAGTCATAATCGTAACACGTTGTGCAAGCATTACCTGGCTCCACCAGCCACCGATTGTTTGAAAATAAACGAATCCTTTTTCATCAATTCGAGTAACCATAAATCCAATTTCATCCAGATGTCCCGCCACCATAATTTTTGGACCATCTTGATCACCTGTCTTTTTAGCCACAAGGCTTCCAAGATTGTCCGTAAATGTTTCATCTGCATAAGGTTTAATATACTTAGTCATCACATCTCTTACTTCTTTTTCATGCCCAGAAATGCCTTTTGCATCTGTCAAATCTTTTAGCATCGTTAATGTTTCATCCATTTTTACCATATGTAAGTTCCTCCCTTTATCGTATCTTCTTCAGTATAACTTTTCTTTGTAAAAATAGACATTATTTTATCTATTTTTTAATATCCTTCATTTTGTCGTTCATAATTTTTTTCATTCTTTTTAGTGTATGCCTGCTGTAGCTCTTCTTCGCTTATTTCCAGCAACTGGCCCAATTGTAAATAAGCATTAAACAGAGATGCATATGTTTTTTGACTTGGATTGTTTTTGAAAGTAAGACATGACTCAAAAACAACGGTGAACTGCTCCGTTAGATTATAATTTAGATTACTTATTGATTTTGTTTTATATTCAAAACCCTTCTCTAAACCTAAAGACATAATAAAATGAATTCCGTCTACATACTCTTCCAAGATTTTCTCTTTGGGACTGCTTGATTTCTTACTCCAAAACTTAAAGCACCTTGTCTCATTTGCCAGCTCACCAAGTTCAACGAGCAAGGCTAAACATTTTTCTTGAAACAAATCTGCTGCTGTTAAGTCGTGATTATCTTCTATATATTGATCAAGATTTTTTTGCATAATAAATAATGATGACCAGTCCATTCTTTCAACTCCTTTTTAGTTTCTATCATTGTAACATTTTTTTATTGAAATTGTTGAAACTTCCTCACGCCTCCTTCCGTATATAAGATAAGACGACACGTTATCAGGGAGACGATGAATGATGATAGTAATACTCTTTCGCATTCTTATACTAGCTGCATTAGTTTTACTTTTCTATACCATTATTCAATACTTGAAAAATCCACAAAGACAGTTAGAAATAGCAAAATCTACAAATGAATTTTATTTTGTAGATGAGGCAAATAATAGTAAGAAAAACATTCAATTTGTTTATAAAGGCTGTCTTTTTGAAGGTGAAAAGTATCTTGGTGCAGCCGGAGATTCATTTGAAGTTGTTGACATTCATATAGTTGTCCGTCATCCAATGGAATTAAAAGGTTTAAGCAGGGATGATCTTTATTTTCTGGAAAAAGAAATTCTCATTCGCTATCCATATGCAGAAATAGAATGGAAGCACCCAATTAACCAGCTGCTTTTGAATCAAAATAAAAATTAGCTCATCATCAAAATGATGAGCTTTTCATTTAGGTACTCACTTGGAAAAATTCTCGCCATGTGATTGTCATTTCTTTCTTTCTGAATAAGTAAACAAATAAAAACAGCACAGTTAGGATCAGAAGGACGGATAATGGGGTTAGATTTGATAATTGTTGACCAATAGAAGTGTAAACAACTGCTAATGGAATGTTGGAGATGACCGATGATTTCGCGTAATCTTTAAAGCTTCCCGTCATTTCAATTAAGCATAAGGATAAAAGATGAAAATGAATAAAAGGTATTAAACGAAGAAGTGCAATTTGAGAAGTTGTCATTTGTGTTTGGTTACCAATTAATTTTGTCTTTATCGTTAAAAGTCTGTTAAAAGTCTTAGGCATCTTCCGAATAAATACATAAAATAATATACTTGATAAGGTTATTCCAATAATAGAATACAATGTTCCAGCAAACGTTCCGAATATAAGCCCTCCAGATATACATATGAACATAACAGGCAAAAAGAAAATGGGTCTTAATAAATGGAAACTAATAAATAAGATAGGTGCCAGCAGTCCCCCAGCGCCAATATACATCATCAATTGTTCCCCTAACCATTCCATAAAGAACCCTCCTTTCTCCTTTCATACATATGACAAGAGACGAGCCTTTATGACACAGGCAATTAAGAATATATTTTCCCGTCACAGTAGAAAGAAGATACAAGTGGCCGTTTAGCAACGTACAAACTGGAAGACCTCTGACCAGATAAAAGAAACACGATTAGCGAATTGATGTTGACTTATCGTAAGAAGGAGCTAAAGTTTACTAGTTGCTGAGTGCTGGAACCGGACGTGATTGATAAAGTAGTTCCATTATCCACAGGATCACAAGTATTATAGTATCTAAGCAAAACAAAAACCGGACTAAATAAGCTTTTACTCATTTAGTCCTGTTTTAAAATGTTACTTTTTGTTACTTTAATGCGGCTTTTGCTTGCTCAGCTAATTTACTAAATGCTTCTGCATCATGAATAGCAAGATCAGATAACATTTTTCTATTAACTTCTACACCTGCAAGTTTTAAACCGTGCATTAATTTGTTATAAGATAAGTCATTCATGCGTGCAGCTGCATTGATTCGTGTAATCCATAGTTTACGGAAATCACGTTTTTTCTGTCTACGGTCACGATATGCATATTGACCTGATTTCATTACTTGTTGCTTTGCTGTTTTAAATAACGTTCTTTTTGAACCGTAATATCCTTTTGCTAATTTTAATACACGTTTACGACGCTTACGCGTAACTGTTCCACCTTTAACACGTGCCATTAGTAATCCCTCCTAGTACAAATCAAAAATTCAATATATAGTGGTTTATTTATGGTAGCATATTGTTAATACGTTTTTGATCTCCACTTGCTACGACAGCGGATTTACGTAATTTACGTTTCTGTTTTTGTGATTTATTTGCAGCCAAGTGACTTGTATATGCATGACCGCGTTTTAATTTTCCTGTTCCAGTTCTTTTAAATCGTTTTTGTGAACCTTTATGAGTTTTCATTTTAGGCATGATTATTTCCTCCTTAAATTAAACGAAACGAGATTAACTTATTTATCAGAAGATGGAGCAAGCATCATAAACATATTACGGCCTTCCATTTTAGGTTTAGATTGGACCGACGCAATATCTTTCATTTCATCTGCTAAACGATTCAACACTTCTTTCCCTAAATCTTTGTGCGTAATCGCACGTCCACGAAATCGAACAGAAGCCTTCACTTTATCGCCTTTTTCAATAAACTTTCTGGCGTTTCTAAGTTTCGTGTTAAAGTCATGATCTCCAATCCCTGGTGTAAATCGAACTTCCTTAACATTAATCACGCGTTGTTTTTTTCGTGCTTCTTTTTCTTTCTTTTGCTGTTCATAACGATATTTACCATAATTCATAATCCGACCAACTGGTGGTTTTGCATTAGGTGCAACTAATACCAAGTCCAAGTTTCTCGTTTCGGCAATTTCTAATGCTTCCCTACGTGATTTCACTCCTAGTTGATCACCATTTGAATCAATTAGACGTACTTCCTTTGCACGAATCTTTTCATTAACATTCAACTCTTTGCTAATATCCAGCCACCTCCGAAAATTTTAGTGTTACTGATCTGGGGTTGACAAGTACGTTTCATTCTAATTACACATAATTAATTATAGATGAGAATGAAGACAAATGATAAATATTTTTCGTTATTTTTTGTGCATCTATTTAAAAACATGCAAAAAAATGCAGGTACACAAAGGCACCCACATATCTCCAACTGTCTATTAAAAGATATTTGAAACCAGCCAACTGCAAAATTGCGTCGAACAGGTGAGAAGCGGGTGCTTCTACTTGTCACAGATCATTATTTAATTTCAACTTTTATAGATTAACACACTTTCAAACATCTGTCAATCTATTTCCACATGTTTATTTACTTATTAGTATACCATACAAGCTTACTTTGATAAAGTAATACTAATTTAGTGGCAAACTAACGGGCATCAATATTTTTCGGTAGAACGGGTATAATCGGCTAGTGACGTATCTTTTAGCAATGGCGTTTGTTGTAGTCAAATAGTATACCTATGATAAAAGGAAAAATTTACTCACTGACAGATATTCCGACCTTAGCCCGCAGCTCACCACTCCTTACCAAACAAGCAAAAAATAAATACATTTCAGATGAGAAAAAAATTTAAATACATCTATTAGCGAAGTGTCTTATTAGCAATTTCTTTCTTCATCATTTTTTCAAACTCATCATATAAAACGGTATTTGAGTCTTTTTCCCCATACTTTCTCACGTTGACAGCATTGTCCTCAATTTCTTTATCACCAACAACAAGTGCAAAAGGAACTTTCTCTGTTTGGGCTGAGCGAATCTTATAGCCAATTTTTTCATCTCGGCTATCCACTTTTACTCGGGAACCAGCCAACTGTAATTTTTCAGCGATTTCATTCGCATAATCCAAATGGGCATCTAAAGAAACAGGAATTACTTTTGCTTGAACAGGAGCAAGCCAAGTTGGAAATGCGCCTTTATATTCTTCGATTAAAAATGCTACAAAACGTTCCATTGTAGATACAACTGCACGATGAATAACAACTGGACGGTGTTCTTTTCCATCTTCACCTATATACGTTAAATCAAATTTCTCTGGCATTTGATAGTCAAGCTGAACCGTTGATAGGGTCTCATCATGCCCCATGGCGGTTTGAACCTGAACATCTAATTTTGGACCGTAAAAAGCGGCCTCACCGATAGCTTCCACATATTTCAAATTCATTTCATCCATTGTTTCTTTTAAAATTCTTTGCGTGTTCTCCCACAATTCATCATTATCGATATATTTTTCCTTATCTTCTGGATCACGATATGACAAGCGGAAGAAGTAATCTTCTATTCCAAAGTCTTTATAAACATGTTGAATCAATTCAACAACCCGTCTAAATTCATCTTTTAATTGATCAGGACGAGCAAAGATATGTGCATCATTTAATGTCATACCACGTACGCGTTGTAAACCTGCTAGGGCACCTGACATTTCATAGCGATGCATAAGACCTAACTCAGCAATCCTGACAGGTAGATTACGGTAGCTGTACAATTGATTTTTATAAACCATCATATGGTGTGGGCAATTCATAGGACGTAAGATTAACTCTTCATTATCCATCTCCATGAACGGGAACATATCATCATGATAATGATCAAGGTGTCCACTTGTTTCATATAATTGCTTACTACCAAGGGCAGGTGTATAGACATGGTCATAGCCTAAACGTTCTTCTAAATCTACAATATACCTTTCAATCTCCCGACGTATTGTTGCTCCATTTGGCAGCCATAAAGGTAGACCCTGACCAACTTTTTGAGATACTGTAAAAATTCCTAATTCCTTTCCTAATTTACGATGGTCTCTTTCTTTACGCTCTTGAAGCAATTTTAAATAGTCCTCAAGCTCATTTTGTTTTTCAAAAGCAGTTCCATAAATACGCTGTAACTGTTTATTATTACTATCTCCACGCCAGTACGCACCCGAAATACTTAAAAGTTTAAATGCTTTAATTTTATTTGTTGATGGTACATGAATTCCCCTACATAAATCAAAGAACTCACCTTGTTTGTAAATCGTTACCTGTTCATCTTCAGGTATATCATCAATTAATTCGAGTTTTAAATGATCTCCTATTTCATTAAACATTTTTTTAGCTTCTTCTCTTGATACTTCAATTCGTTCAATATCTAGATTAGAATCAATAATGCGCTGCATTTCCTTTTCAATTTTAGGTAAGTCGTCTGGTGACAACGAATGTTCCGTATCGATATCGTAATAAAAACCTTCTTCGATGACTGGACCGACCCCAAATTGAACATCTTTATATAATCGTTTAATGGCTTGGGCCATAAGATGTGCAGTTGAATGACGCACAATCTCAATTCCTTCTTTGTTTTTATAAGTAATAATTTCAATGGAACCACCATGAGGAAGTTCACGTTTTAAATCAAGTAACTTACCGTCTAACTTTACTGCCAGTGCTTGTTTCTTTAAGCCTGAGGAAATAAATCCAGCTACATCTTCACCAGTAGTTTCCTTTGGAAAATCTTTCGTTGCTCCGTCCGGAAATGTGATTAATACTTCTGACATTATTACCACTCCTTTATTGTTGTGTTGTATTGTTAATAGTATCTATACAATTAAAAAACGCCCATCTCCTTGCATTGTTGCAAAGGGACGAGCGCTTAAGCACGTGGTTCCACCCAATTTTCTGTACGCATGCTTATATCATCATCGGAACATACATTACAGCTTAATATTCTTTAACGCAGAAATAACGCTACTGTTTACTACCATTTCCACAGTAGAGTTCAAAGGTGGTAGTTATTTGTTTAGCAGAGGAAGCTTACAGCCATGACTTCCCTCTCTGTTCTGCATCATTAGTCAAATAACCATGTCCTTATCAACACTTTTAATGATTATGATGGAAATTATAAACTATATTATACCTAAAATATAAAAATAATCAAGTTTATTTTATAACTTCTTAAAGTAATTAAAAAACGGGAATTTATTATAGGGCTGAAATATAACTTTTTCTTGAAAGATATTAATAACTGTTGATGTTTTCGGTTCTGATGGGTGGTCGCCGTATATATAAATTTGTTTAGGTGCCATAGCGATTAAAGGAGCTAAATTCCATTCATTTTCATCTAGACCGACAATATATAAAGGTTCACGCTTCATTAATTTTTTTAGTTCCATCCGACTAAATGTTTTACCATTTTGCTTAAAAAAAGAAAAAGGGGTCCCTTGGAGTACGTAAACAGTATGATAGATCGGCTCTTTATTTGTAATATAATCCCGAAGCATATTTATAAAAGTCTGATGTTCCTCTTCCCTTTTATATTCATCAATTGCTAAACCAACCAAATAAATAAGATGATCTTTAAATACATTTAAACGAAAATTGATAATCGAATCAAAATGTATTGTTTTTGCGTCTTCAATATTTGTTTTAAATAAAGAATGAAGTAAAGAATAAGGATTTGCTTCACCGCGAATGATTTTACTATCCCTATCATTTCCCGTCACTATCCAAAGAGATAAATCTAAAATACGTTCAATTTCTTCAACATCTGTATAATAATAACTTCTTTTTATCACCTCTTCCATCATGAAATTTAACCGGTGTTCAATAAAAACGTCAGTCATAGATTTAGCTATCGTATCATTGTACTCATTCGCGGGGAAATGATTTTTAAAAGTAATCCGATTACCCCATTCTTCACTTGTCTTCCAATATAAATCAATCTTTTTGTTGTAATAAAACAATTGCTCACAAAAACAGATTACTTCTTTGTTTGATTCAAAAAAAATTTCCAGCAAAAAACATCACCCTCATCCAAAAGCAAACTGTTACATTATATGGACAAAGGTGAGAAATAATGTATATCAATTAAAACCGTTTATAAATTTGTGTTACATCAACTTAATTTCTGCGATTCTCTCCTTGTACTGGAACCGCCTTGCTCACTTGCTTAATACGTTCAATAATGCGTCCAGCCTTTACTTCTTCAACACCATCTCTTGTTGAAGCTAACTCGTTCTGTAATTGCTCTAAATTATAATTTGAAGTGAAAAATACAGGTAACTTCTCCATCATGCGATATTGTAATATAGAACCTAAAATCTCATCCCTAAACCAAGCGGAATGCATTTCCGCCCCTATATCATCAAACATCAGGACTTCTGTATTTTTAAAATAATCGATTTTTTCATTTAACGTATTATCTTTCAAGGACGATCTAATTTCACGAACGAATTCAGGCATATAAACAAGCATCGAGGATATATGCAGCTTTTTAAGTTCATTCGCAAGAACACCTAGGAAATAAGTTTTTCCCACTCCAAAAGGGCCAGAAAAGTAAATGCCTTTCTCCGGTAATTTTCGTTTGGCTTCTTCTAAGAAATCAAACAATTCCTTTAATGCAGTACTTCTCTTTGGATCATTCTCTAATTTGGCAAAAGAGGCTTGTAATATTTCTTTTGGCACATATAAACTTTGAATTAGTTTTTGTTTACTTGTCTCTTTTTCATACATTAGTCTATTCGGGCATTTTTCATAGAAAAGGTGAATTTCTTTGTTTTCTACTTGAAGAACTGGTGTATACCCTTGTAATATATTTTTGCATTCCGCAAATGACTGACATTGATTACATCGTTTGGATTGAGAAATGTATTCGTATAACTTAATTAAGTTTTTTTCAATATCTTTTTCTGTTAATTCTTGATGATTAGATAAAAACTCCTTAATTTCTGGATGATTTAAAACTTCTTTTTTTATCCTTGTATAATTCTCTTGAAAGTTTTTATTCTCTTGCATCCATCGTTTTAAAGAGGACTTTATTGGCTTCATTAAAACCACCCTTAGTTATGATTGTTATTATTTGAGTATTTTTTTAATAACATTTCTAATTCTTCTTTTTCTTTTTCATCTTTTAATTCGGCATCCTTATTCGAAGTGCTTACCTTTTTAGCATTTCTTTCTTTAAACCAATCAGGTACCACTTCGTTAGAAACTCGTTTATTAAATCTCCGGTAATTTTTGTTTTTGTTAGTGTTTCTTTGTTGGAATCGACTTTGTTCTTTTTTGGCAAATTCCATTGCCTCTTTTGCTGTTTTTAAATTTGCACGTGACCAATGGCTTGCTATTTTTTCCATATAGGCCTTAGATAATTTCATATTTGATTGTAATAGAACATAATGGATAAGTACGTTCATTACTGGAGCAGGAAGACCTTGAGATGTCATAACATCTCGAATAACTTTCATATCTTGTTCTGAGGCCTGATTACCACTGGATAAATCCATTAACAATTGTTGAGGTGAAATGGTTTCGAGTTCTTTAATTAGCATTTCTTCTTTAGTTTTTGGTTGTTCAGGATATGCCTTTTCTTTAACAGATTGTTGTTTTTCTGTTAATTGAATCGGTCGATGAGCATTATAAGAATTGAACAAAGAATGACAGGCTTCTTTAAATTCATCCACATTTAATACATTTTCCTCCGTTAATGCCCATAATAACGCATTTTCAATATCATAGGATGTTAAATCATAAAGTGTCATCATTTGTTTAATTATTCGCTTATTATCCCTCGTTAATATTTTTTTAGCAGGAATGAGACGTTGTTTTAATATATGCTCGATCCACGAAAAATCAACTGGTTCTACATTAGGTCCTCTCTCTTGACGATAATTTGTAATGGATTCTACTTTTGTTTTAGAAGGCTCAAAAGTTTGAAAAACATCATTAAATGAAACTGTAATATTTTTCATGTTTTTATGTTCTTCATCTAGTACATAATGATTTTTTAACTGTTCATACTTTTCATCCCCAAGATGGTGATACAATAATTGTGACAGCATCGCATCTTTAAAAAAATAATTAGGAGCAAAAGGGCTATTCAGTTCATATAAATAATAGTTTTTTTCTTCTGTATTATGCTCATACGTACTCAATAATCCGATTCCTTCTAGCTTTAATCTCGCTTTATAAATCTTATCTAAAGGAAGATTCAAGTAATTCATTAACGTGTGATGGGTCTGTATAGTCTGTTTACTTTGCATTTCTATTTCATGTAATAAAGTATAATAAAGCATAATTGCTTGCATTCCGATCAATGGCTGATAAAGATGAGTCAGTGACTTCGAATAATCAAGCGGCAGGTTTTCTTTCAATTTTACATAGTACCCATCAACAGGCAATAACTTCCCAATGAAATTCATTTAGAAAATCCTTTCCATCCATTTATACTAAAATATCTTTACAGTGATAACTTAATACACCTTTTAAAATAAAAAGAGCCTACCGACCTGGCTCAATCTTTCTTATCTGTCGTATTAATTAACTCTTTTAGTTCGTCTAAAAAAACACTTATATCTTTGAACTGACGATAAACAGAAGCAAAACGTACATATGCCACTTCATCTATCTCTGATAGACGGTTCATAACCAATTCGCCAATATCCTTACTATCTACCTCTGAATCTCCAGTATTACGAATTTCTTTTTCAACATCACGTACTAATGATTCAATTGTTTCAATAGATACTGGCCTTTTTTCACAAGCTTTAATAAGACCACGTATTAATTTTTCTCTGCTGAATTCTTGTCTAGCTCCATCTTTTTTGACCACAATTAAAGGAACTTCTTCCATTCTCTCAAAAGTTGTAAAACGAAATCCGCACCGCTCACATTCCCGTCTTCTGCGAATGGAGCGGCCTTCCTCTATCGGACGTGAGTCTAAAACTTTTGTACTTTTATAATAGCAATTTGAACATTTCATTTTTTTGACCCCATTCATTTGAATCTTAATTATTTTTATCTATTAAAGGCAATTCTTTATTTATTTGTTCATACAATTGATTAATTAATTTAGTACTATAGCCAAAATCAATAGGAATTGGCGACTCAGTCATTACCGAAAAATCAATGGCTGTATGATATGGTTTTACCATAATAACAGTTGCAATAATAAACGCTTTTTTTCCTTTTATAACGTTAACGCTTATTTCTCCATGTTCTTCAGAAATTGAATTTATTTCAAATCGCTGTGAGTTTTTGAAAAAGTTTTTTAGTACAGCTAGACCTTTATCTTTTGTAGTTTTATAATATCTTGTTTTTAGTCTTACATCGTCATGATGATCTCTAGTTTCGGAACGATTACTTAAAAATCTTGCCAACTTATTACCTAAAGTCATCTCCCCCACTCCATTTTAATATATCTCTATATCATTTTGTAAATAGGAATTATAATTATTTTAACATGTTTTAACGAAAAGCTATAGTAACTAGTAAATATTCATTCATACTTTTTAAGAATGCAATGTGTTATAAAGTGGAGGATTTTTACATATCGTTACTCTGCAATAAATTATAACTCAACTTCACAGGAGTGATTGAACAAAAACCCTTGTAACATTGAGTAAGCATACACTGCAAAAGTTGACTTTTTATGAACGAGCTCTAAAAACTAGAATAGAAAATTTCCAAATTCCAAATTATATTGTATTATTGCGCATTTGATATAAAATGCGACGTAAATTTATTGAATCTCCTCTCTTATTTTTTAATTTGGGTAAGTGCTCGACCATCGCTGCGGAAAAAACACTACGCGCATCCAGAGGCGGCTGATGAGCCTCTGAATGCTACCGCATTTCGGGGTCTCATCAGCCTTTCGCTCCCACAGGACAAGGAAGGCTACGGCAGCGACTCATCGCACGAAGAAAATGTGTTTTTCGTTTTCGAGGAGTCTCCGTGTTTTTTTCCTTCGCTTAGATGGGTTTTCTTTTCGTGAAAGCATATAACTGCTATTATGATTTCCCTTAGAAGAGCAACTAAATATGCTTTTCGGTGAGATAAGCAATTATTAATGTAGTTATTTCTTAGTTTTCACCATATTGCACCTGCTACTGTTTAG
>DATGTS010000071.1:0-10589 GCA_035301745.1 Candidatus Avamphibacillus sp. | reverse complement strand
CTTGATATAATATGTTCCACGGGAAGGCCTCTCTCTATATGTATTTGCCCTGGTAAGCATACATTTATGATAGAGTGCCTTCTCTTTTTTATCTAGAAAAATATACTGGAATATTCCCCGAGTAAAATTTTACACATATAGAAAAAAAGAAGCTTGCTCCTGTTGTTTAGTGATATTCATACATTTTTACACGAAGAAAGTACCTTGCATTATATAAAGCGACTACGGAAAAAGCATTTGTTTCTCATGATTGGTATAAAGGACGAATCACTGGAAAAGGAGACAAAGCTATATCCGGAAACGGTGGAGCTCGCTATGAGGAAGTCAATAGCCCAGCAGCAAGTTCAGGTGAAGAAGCGGAAAAAAGCGAAGTGGGAAGCCGGGGGATTAGTAATGATGGAAGCAGAGGAAGAAAAATTAGCGACAAATGCAGTATCCCAAGTCATTCATTGGATGAATCAGGGACTGCTTTGATGTTTCCTGACAGGGGGTGAGAAAGTGAACATGAGGCAATTTATAAAACAGCATCGTAAGGATTGGAAGCAGCTGGAGCAATATGTAAACTATCTTCATAAAAATAAAAGCAAAGTAACAGGAGAGGATATTTCAAGGTTTCATCATCTCTATCAAAAAATCACTCAGCATTTATCATACAGCCAAACCTATTATCCTGATGAAGAGGTTACCGCCTTTTTAAACGGACTTGTTTCAAAATCTCATAATCTGTTGTATAGAAATCAGGTTTCCAGCTTCCAGCAAGTGCGTTATTTTTTCAGTACAAAATTTGTTGGTTTGCTGTTAGAACAGTGGAGATATATTGTAGTTGCTATGTTCCTATTTCTATTTGGGGGGCTTGCGGCATTTCTTTCTGTCATAGATGATCCGCTCCATTTCTATTCTATTATGCCAGAGGGGATGGCGGGAGGAGTAAATCCTGAGCAACTTGGAGAAGGCCATGATGCGATTGATTCCTCTCTTATGTCCGCTGAAATTATGAAGAATAATATACAAGTAGCAATCCTAGCATTCGCCAGTGGTATCACATTCGGATTATTAACGATTTTTGTTCTTGTTTATAATGGGTTGATTGTTGGCGCTTTAGCTGCGGTATATTGGCAGGCTGGTATGTCTTATGAATTCTGGGCATATATCGTCCCACATGGAATGATAGAGTTGACAGCGATTTTTATAGCAGGTGGTGCTGGTCTTTTAATGGGATATAAACTGTTTGTCCCAGGTTCTTACTCAAGGGGTTATCAATTAAAAGAGAATGCGAAACGCTCCGTTCAATTATTTCTGGGCACGATTCCCCTCTTTATTATTGCAGGAATCATTGAAGGATTTATTACGCCATCAACACTTTCTCTGGAAGTAAAATACGCAGTGGCACTCATAACTATTATTGGGTTATTACTATATGTGATATGGGGTAAGCTGTTATTAGAGAAGAAGAGATCGCATAAAAGTTAGAGGAGAGAAAGCATGACACAGGATCAAATACAAATAAAAACACCCGAATTTGTTTCCCTTCAGTTTAGGCTTGCTGGCCTTGGTTCAAGAGCGGCAGCCATGATTATCGATCAAGTAATCCTAACTCTTGCAAATACTGGATTGATTTTATTATTAATTTTTACGACAAATTCAGATATATGGCAGGTAATGGAATATGGATGGATGGTAGCCGTTTGGATCATCGCATTGTTTGCAGTGAATTGGGGATACTTTTTCATTAGTGAATATTTTTTTAATGGAAAAACAATCGGTAAAAATATCATCGGAATTCGCGTTATTCAAGAAAATGGTCATAGTATTACTGTGCTTTCTGCAATCATCCGTAATCTATTGAGAGCGATTGATGCGCTTCCTACTGGATACTTTCTAGGAATTATTCTCGTGTTTCTTCATTCCAAGCATAAAAGGCTTGGGGATATGGCTGCTGGAACAATTGTTGTCTACGAACGAAAAGTACAGCGCCTTAAGAAAACACCTCTTGAAAAAGAAATCGAGCACCGCAATCTTAATAAGGACAGTATTTCTATAGACGATTTTGTAATGAATTCACTCGGTTCAAAAGAGTATAATTTGTTGAAAACGTATAGCTATAAGCTTTTGGAATTGCGTGATTATCCAAGAAATCAACTGACAAGAGATATGGCAGCTATCTTATTTCCGAAAGTAGGCTTGGAAATTGGTACAAAAACAAATGATGAACTGGAAAACATTTTACTCGTTCTTTACTTAAAGATGAGAGAAGACTGGGAGTATGAATTGTGAAAGCAGGGGAATGAAGAAAATCCTCCGCTTTAACTTATTTTTTAAAGGTATATCCATCATACGTTCTTTATCTTTTAATGTTTTTTCCAATATGTCGTATAATATCAGATAGCGTTAGCGTGTTCATATTTTTAAAGGAGCTGATACTATCTTTTCGCAAAAAGAAATTGACTCATGGTGTGAGTTGTATCCACAGCTAAAAGATATTGTTCAATTGAAACCAACTGTATGGCTAAATCCACATCAAACAAGTATTGAAGAGGAAACATCTGAACTACCATTAAATAAACAAGATATAGAAGATGCAGCGTCATTATGGAGACGTTTTGCCCCGTTTTTTGAAAAAGAGTTTCCGGAAACCCGTGACTTACACGGAATCATTGAATCTCCATTAACTAAAATAGATCACATGAAAGATAAGCTTAATAAAATCCAATCATCTTCATTAGAGGGAAGTCTGTACTTAAAAGAGGATAATGCCTTATCTATTGCTGGATCGATTAAAGCAAGGGGTGGATTTTTTGAAGTACTTCATTATGCTGAAGTCTTAGCACTTGATGCCAAAATGATTAGTAAAAATGATGATTACGAAGCTTTTTCAAGTGAAAAATTCACCTCCTTTTTTAGTCAATATACGATAGGCGTAGCATCCACCGGTAATTTAGGTTTAAGCATTGGAATTATGAGTGCGAAGTTAGGATTTACAGTTCATGTTTATATGTCACAAGATGCGAAAGCATGGAAAAAGAAATTATTGCGAGAAAAGGGTGCGACTGTTCACGAAATTGCTGGAGATTTCAGTGACGCCATTAAAGCTGCTAGGGAGGAAACACAGCAGGATCCTAAAGGATATTTTGTCGATGATGAGGATTCCAAGTACTTGTTTTTAGGTTACAGTACCGCTGCACTGCGATTAAAAGAACAATTGGGTGAGGCGAATGTAAAAGTTGATGCGGAAAATCAACTATTTGTCTATTTGCCATGTGGAGTTGGTGGTTCTCCTGGGGGAATTACATTTGGATTAAAACAAGTATTCGGAGAACATGTACATTGCTTTTTTGCTGAGCCCACCCATTCCCCGTCGAATGTAATTGGCCTATTAACGGGTGAACAAGATAAGGTCAGTGTGCAAGATTTTGGCTTGGATAATCGAACGGAAGCGGATGGGTTAGCTGTAGGACGTCCATCGAAGTTTGCATCTATGTTTAACGAGAAATTAGTAAGTGGTATTTATACAGTAGAAGACGAAACATTATATAAGTTGCTGACAATGCTTGCTGATGAAGAAGGCATTTATATTGAACCATCGGCAACAGCTGGTTTGCTTGGTCCGGATCGGATTTTAACATCGGATTATATAAAGAAAAATAGCTTGGAAAATAAAGAGATTACGCATATCGCATGGTCTACAGGTGGAGATCTAGTGCCTGAAGCAGATAGAAAAGAGTTTTATAAAAAAGGACAGCATTATTTGAGTGAATAGAGTATGGAAAGGAAGTCAGGGTATGGCTGATATCAAATATGAAGTTATTGAGCACATTGGCGTGCTATCTGAATCACCGAAAGGATGGACGAAAGAATTAAATCTGGTTAGTTGGAATGGTCGCGATCCGAAATATGATATAAGAGACTGGTCACCTGATAAAGAGAAGATGGGGAAGGGAATAACGCTGGCCGAAGAAGAGATGGAAAACCTGAAACAGATTTTAGGAAAATAAGATGTAATAAGTGGGGATGGCAATGGAAGACATGCCAATTCCCTATTTTTTAAGGAAATATTATTGAACTTTTTCAAATGAATAAGGGGATTTTCATAAATCATCTACTATTTTTCAAGAAATTTCTATATAATGAATATGAGTGAGCGCACTGTGGTGTATTTTCGTAAGCTTTATTTTAATTAGATAAAAAGTGAGGGGAAAATTCAATGTCTAATGAACCTGAGTTTTTATTAGATAGCGAAAAGGAAGATGAATCAAAAGTACAAGTGGAAAGGAGAGAAGGAGAACCAACTCCAGCTTTCATAGGGGCTTCTTGGGCAGCGTTGATTTTAGGTGTTGGGGCATACCTAATAGGTTTGTTTAATGCAACGATGGAATTGAACGAAAAAGGATATTATTTTGCAGTTTTAATCGTCGGTCTTTACTCATCAATATCTTTACAAAAAGCAGTAAGAGATAGAGAAGAAGGAATTCCAGTTACGAATATTTATTATGGTATTAGTTGGTTAGCACTTATTATATCTTTATTACTAATGGGCGTTGGTTTATACAATGCGGGAAGCATTATTTTAAGTGAAAAAGGTTTCTATGGTATGGCATTTGCTCTTAGTTTATTTGCAGCAATAACGGTTCAGAAGAATGTTAGAGATAAACAACAGGCAAGAGAAAGAGAATAATACAGATATCTACTACTTTTTAAAAAGCGATTGTTCCAAAGACAGTCGTTTTTTAACGATAAAATGAAACCTTTTTATTCATTAACTCGTATAATTTAGTAGGGGTGAAGCTGAATGATTGGTAGGTTTTAAGTTTTGAGATTCCTAAGGCTGTCATTAAGTTTTCAAGAGAAGTGAATTTTAATTTAAATTAATTGAATTCTCTTTCAAATTTTACTTGGATTGTTAAGTTAGAAATCAATGAAATATAAATTTAAAATAGGAGGGGACTTTTATGAAGAAATATCATATTGCGCAAGACTTTTCCTTGCTCGCTCTTACTGGTCAGAGGTCGGGGAAATTAACTAATGCAAAAAGGGTCTCACTACGCTGCATGGCCGCTGCAGCAATATTGGAATTGTATCTAGATGGTTATTTTAAGAAAGAATCAGACTCCATTATATTTGAAAGAGATAATGGAAATACACTTGAATACCATGACATAGTATTAGATATTTTATTAGGAAAAAGCGGATCTTTAAAAGAGACACTACCCGAATTTATCACAAAAGTAAAGAAGCTATCAAAAAGTAATTTAGAGGATATTGAAGACGTCTTTGTCACATATTTGAACAAATTAGATGCTTTGGAGGAAATTCCATCTTTACTTAGTTGTGACTTAGAATTTGAAACAGCTGGTATTTCGGTAAAAGAATACCAGAGCCATCCTGAGCTATACACGAAGCTGATCAAAAGCCTGCGGGCAGAGACTTTACATGAGAACCAGGTTACGGACGAAGGTGTCATCATGTTTTGGTTATTAAAAGAGAGTGGGACACTATATGATATTTTCAAAGATGATGAATTAGAAGGGGATGTAGCCCAGCGTTTTGACGAATTATTAGAAAGTCATCCTTTGGCAAAAGATATTTTTCCTGTCAGTATTCAAAGGACAAACGAAAGTTTCGTTAAAAAGTTTTTAGATTTCAAAAAGGAAACGATGTCCACTGCATCGGGAGCTGGGGTTAATTTTATTTTTCCTTTTTTTGAACGGTCTCAAGCTGTGTTTATTGACACAGAATCATATTTTGCTGATAAAGAGGATCGATTGCGTGAGTTAAAGTCAAGATTAGAGAAGCATAACGTTCCCTATACGTTGATTCGGGAGGGTGCTGTCCCACTTATTAAGATATCTGGTGTACTTTATGAAGCTGTACCTTATACGAAGCAATATCGTATGCCGGTTCATGGTATTCAATTAAGAAGATATGTTGAAGATAAGGTGGTCTGAGGTTTGGAGAATTCTAGTTGCGAATAAGGAGAGTCTAATAAAAAAGAACGTCACTTTTCAAAACAATTAGTACTTTTTCTGTATATCTAAAACCTCTAAGGGTACTAAGGAAGATCCATGAATTATAAAAAATGCCTGTTCCTTAAAGTAAAGATATTACGCTAAGGAACAGGCGTTATTTTTATTTTCGCAGATTATGGGCAGACGGAAAAAACGAGCCCGATATGTCCATGTTAAAACACTGCCATACTACCAGTGTGGGTAGCTTGAATCTCGATACACTGACAAATGTGGCATATGTCTGAACAGATTCAAGAGCGGTTTTTCATTAAGAGATCGTTGTTTTTGACCTCCAGTAATTATTTGCGGCCGCTACCGTTTGAAAGTTTACGGATACGACATGGGTAGCAGCAATGATACTATCGGCATCTCTGGAGTATTTAGGGCGTAGTTTTTTTCTTATCTTTTCGTCGGGTTGAATCTGCTTAACAGCTTCTTGCGATAGCTTGATGGCTAATTCAAACCCTTCTTCAGGTGTCCTTGTTTGTAAACTTCTAAACTTTTTTTCCATCGTTATACATATCCCCCTTTCTTTTTGTGCTTTGACCTATTTCTAATATATTTAATAAACAGAATAAGTGTTACTATAGGTCGATTTATTATCTAAACGAATCTTTTGTCATGATGGTTTAAAAAGTGAGTGGATGTGAAATAAATAGGATAGGTCATTTAATTATTAAAATAACTATAGTGACCACAGTGAACGTCACATTATAAACATTGGAGGAATGAATGAAGTATGAGATATGTCAAGACAATCTTAAGTGTACTTCTTGTTTCACTCATATTAGTTGCTTGCGGAGGAAATAATGATGAAACAAATCAAACGGATGATGATATGAACGAAGACACAACGACTAATGAAACAGAACAAGGAGCAGAAGGAGACGAAGCAGGTAACCAAGTAGGAGATGATAATTCAGATGGTGCGGTTAATTCAAATGATATGAAGGAAAAAATGGAGAACTTGGATTATACTGAGTTTAAGCTTGAAGTGGATTACGGCCCAGATAATGAATTTGAAGCAGAAATTGAACTGGAAAACGATATGGTGACAGCTGATTTAGAAGATGAAGTTAATGGATTTGATTTAAATGAAAAGGAAGCATTTGATAAAATCTATCCAAATGTAGAAAAGCTTTCTATTAACAAGGACACGGAAAAAGAAGAAGCTATTACTCAAGCTTTAGAGGCGTTTGATTTAAACAGTGATTACGAAAAAGTTGAACTTGAGATTACGTTTAATGATGGTGTGAAGATAGAGTTTGAAGACCTTAAATAAGCTTATTGTCTCGAAAAAGTGTATTATCTAATTTAAGACGGTAGAAAAGCCAGGCCCTTTAACTACAGGGTCTGGCTTTTATTAATGATATAATCATAAACAAATTATTCCATCTAATGATTTTGCTTTATTGATTAGAAGTTAGATAAACTGAAAAGAGATCTCAAAGTGAAGAAAAGAATTTGATGATGTACAATTAAAACTAGAAAACTTGAATTATTGGAGCGTGTTTTATATTGAAATCAGTAACAGTGGAACATTTAGTTCGTCAATTTTCTCTTGAAATTTTAGCAGGTGACAATCAACTCCATCGAACAATCAC
Source organism: Candidatus Avamphibacillus sp. (assembly GCA_035301745.1). Classification (GTDB taxonomy): domain Bacteria; phylum Bacillota; class Bacilli; order Bacillales; family Amphibacillaceae; genus MSJ-26. The sequence continues at coordinate 2,983 of DATGTS010000071.1, read as the reverse complement.
GAAGACTCGGACATATCGACCTGGACTTGAATTTATTGGTTATTTTGATTTTTTCCCGATGGAACATGTTCAAGTACTCGGTCGAAAAGAAATTACATATCTCCATCAATTAAGTCATGATGAGCGGGATGTGCGGATTGGAAATGTCGTTAAGTATCATCCACCATGTTTTATTGTCACCTCAAATCAAGAGGGACTAACCTATTTAAAGAGGTACTGTTCACAGGAAGGGATTCCCCTGTTACGAACAAAAGAGTCCACATCACGTTTTATTGAGAAGTATGATGCGTATATGTCTAAGGCCCTTGCACCGGAAACAACGATACATGGCGTATGTGTTAATGTATTTGGAATGGGGATTTTAATCCGTGGGAAGTCAGGAGTTGGGAAAAGTGAAATTGCACATACGCTAATTGGAAAAGGTCACCGTCTTGTCGCAGACGATATCGTTGTTTTGAAGAAGTTAGGTCCTGATACAATTCTTGGTACACATAATGAAAAGAATAAAGAATTCCTTGCATTAAGAAGTATAGGGTTATTAAATGTGGTTCGTCTATACGGTAGAAAAGCATTTCAAGAGGAGACGAGGATTGGTCTTGATATTGAATTGACGAAGTGGGAGAAGGATTCATTAAATAATGAACTCGAGGTGGAGTCTATTTATAAAGAATACTTGGATGTTCCTGTTCCACATATTGAAATTCAACTAAAGCCTGGTCGTGATGTCGTAGGTCTTATTGAAGCTGCTGCTAATAATTGGTATTTAAAACAACAAGGATATAGTGCTGCAGAGGAATTTTTCAGTCGGATCGAGCGTGACATAGCTACTAAGGATAATCCCAATAAATAGGCTTCTTCATTTAATCCAGGAAAAGGCATTTTTTAGAATTAATTGGTGAAAATAGTAGTAAGGAAATACTTTGTCATACATTTGTGCATAGATAGATGATAGGGACAGTAATTAAAAGGATAAAATAAATTCATTATATGAGGATGATAAAGTGTGAAAGCCCATGAGATCATGAAAACACCAGTTATTAAAGTAGAAGAAAACGAAACGCTACGTGCAGTTGTTAAGAAATTTATCCAAAATGGTATTAGCGGTCTGCCGATTGTCAATGAAAATGATGAAATGGTCGGCTATATTAGTGATGGTGATATTATGCGTTATATTGGCAAGCATAAAAATATCTTTTATGATTCATTTTTCTTTTTTGGTGCGATGAAAGGGGATCATGAAGGTTTTGAACAAAGGGCGAAAAGAGTAATTGATCTAAACGTGATGGTAATAGCTAAGGAAAATGTGATTACAACAAATTGGGATACAGATGTCGAGGATATCGCAGCCCTTTTAGGTGAAAAACAAATTAAGAAGTTACCTGTAGAGCGTGATGGTAAAATCGTTGGAATTGTAAGTCGTGGTGATGTGATACGCCGCTCGTTTGAATCAATATTATAATTTGAATGCATATTTATTAAAGGGTGAGGACAATGGATTCGAATATTAGAACATCTATAAGTAATCTAAAATCTGAAGATAAAAATATACGTTACGAGGCGTTTACCAAGCTGTTTAGTATGACCGAAAACAAAGTGGACTGGGCTTATGAAGTATGGGATTTTTTAATGGATGATTTAACCCATCCGAATAATCATCGCCGAGCTATTGCATCCCAGCTGCTGGCTAACCTTGCAAAAAGTGACCCGGATAAAAGAATGAAAGAGGATTTTCCCAAAATATTTGCTGTAACAAAAGATGAAAGGTTTGTGACAGCAAGACACACCCTTCAATCTGTATGGAAAATTGGATTGGTTAATAATGATTATAAAAGTATGGTAGTTCAAGCACTTAAAAATCGTTTTAAAGAATGTGAGAATGAGAAAAATTATACGCTAATTCGATATGATATTATCGTTGGGCTGAAGAAATTATATGATGTAGATAAAGACGAAACGATAAAAAAACTTGCCTTGACACTTATTGATTCAGAACAAGATACAAAATATCAGAAAAAGTATGCGGGTGTGTGGAAAAATGTATGATTTAAACTAATGTTGTTGCTTATATAATTGAATAAGCTTGAATTGTCTGCCATTCATAGTATGATAGATATTTGTATGCATTAACATCAAGGAATAGAGGGAGAAGAATGGCAGAAAGAAAGATAGATAGAACGTTAGGCATTAAAACTACTGGAATTAGGGAGTGGGAAGAGCACACAGATTTTTATAATCGTTATGAAGCAACACCATATAAGGCGCTTGATAAACTATTTCAAAAGTATAAGTTGACAAACAATGATCAGGTCGTTGATTTTGGAAGTGGAAGAGGACGGGTTTCATTTTATATTCATCATCGGTTTAATATTCCGGTAACAGGTATTGAAATGAATGATAAGACATATGAAGAGGCGCTTTATAATAAAGCTGTTTACAGACAAAAAAACAAGCATCTTAAGGCACCTATACGTTTTGAATATGGGCTTGCTGAACATTATAATATTGATGCGAAAGATAATCGATTTTACTTCTTTAACCCTTTTTCAGTGGAGATTTTCGGGGAAGTCGTCTCAAACATCTTGAAATCCGTTGAACAAACAGAACGGTCAGTAGATATTATATTGTATTATCCATTACCTGAGTTTAAAAAATACCTCAAAAAGAAAACCCCCTTTAAATTAATAAATAAAGTAAAGACACATGGTGACCATGGCAAGTATGGAAAATTTTTGATCTTTCGATTGAAGTAAGATTGGGTTTAGATAAGACTGTTTTCACATAGTATATTGCCAATCTCATTTTTATTTACTATTTAGTAGACAGCTTTAAATGAACTTCGATAGGCATACGCCCTTTTTATCATTGGTTAGGGTGAAAAACGTCCCCTAATATGGTCGAACGCATAGAATAACTACCAGCAAACAATAGGGGGATGACTAACCATGTCATTATTTATTAACACTGGTGAGCATCCAGGTGTCTT
>DATGTS010000070.1:0-7345 GCA_035301745.1 Candidatus Avamphibacillus sp. | reverse complement strand
GCAATACCATATTCAGATATTTGATGCATTTCTTTCGTTCGAATTTGGACTTCCAAAGGGTCACCTTGTGGACCAATGACAGTAGTATGCAGTGACTGATATAAATTCGGTTTAGGCATAGCGATATAATCCTTGAATCGTCCAGGCATTGGTTTCCAATAAGTATGAATAATACCTAATACTGAATAACAATCTTTAATACTGTCAACAATGACTCTGACCGCAAGTAAATCATATATTTCATTAAATTCAATATGTTGTGTTTTCATTTTGCGATAAATACTGTAAATATGCTTAGGCCTGCCAGATATTTCAGCCTCAATCTGAACACCTGCTAATTCTTCCGCTATTGTATCCATTACAGATTCAATATAAGACTCCCGCTGATTACGTTTCTGTTTCATTAAATGTACGATTCGGTAATACTGTTGCGGTTTTAAATAGCGAAGGGAAGTATCCTCAAGTTCCCATTTAATTTGTGACATACCTAAACGATGTGCAAGGGGAGCAAATATTTCCAATGTCTCGTTTGCAATCCGTCTTTGTTTATTTGCTGGTAAATGTTTCAACGTGCGCATATTGTGTAGACGGTCGGCCAATTTAATTAAAATAACCCGTATGTCTTTCGCCATGGCAACGAACATTTTACGATGGTTCTCCGCTTGCAGTGCTTCTTTTGATTTATATTTAATTTTACCTAGTTTTGTAACACCATCAACTAGCATGGCAACTTCAGCGTTGAATGTTTCCCGCATATCTTCTAACGTTATTTCTGTATCCTCCACAACATCGTGCAAAAAACCGCCAGCTACAGTTTCATGATCCATTTCCAAATCTGCTAAAATTCCAGCTACTTGAACCGGATGAATAATATAGGCTTCCCCGGATTTTCTAGTCTGTCCCCTGTGGGCTTTCTCAGCATAATCATATGCTTTTTGCACAAAGGCCACATCGTTTTCAGGCATGTATTCTTCTACCTTATGAATAATATCTTTAATAGTTGAATTTTCATCTTTCGCCATTTTATCACCCAAATTTCCAGCTATGAATTAATCGTATTTCATTAATGTTATCACATCATAGTCCTGAAGTTTACTCTTTCCTTCTAAATAACCTAGTTCAATTAAAAATGCACATCCTACTATAACACCACCCAGCTTTTCAACGAGCTCTATTGTAGCTTCAATTGTACCGCCAGTAGCTAGTAAATCATCTGTAATTAGTACTCTTTGTCCAGGTTTTACAGCATCCTTATGGATAGTCAGCACATTTTCCCCATATTCCAATCCATAATCCACTTTAATAACGTCGCGAGGTAATTTTCCTTCCTTTCTTACTGGAATAAAACCTTTTCCCAATGCATAAGCAACAGGACAGCCGAATATAAAACCTCTAGCTTCTGGGCCGACAATCACATCGACATTTCTATCCTGTGCATAGGTTACCATTTCATCAATTGCTTTTTTGTACACTTCCCCATCTGCCATAAGTGTAGTAATATCTTTAAATTCAATACCTTCTTTCGGCCAGTTTTCAACTATGGTGATATGATTTTTATAATCCATGTGTGACTTCCTCCTTTGAATTGTCAAGTGTTGCAGTTTTTTCCTGGAACCATTCTTTTAATTCTTCATACGTTGAATAATACAATAACTGTTCAATATTACTTTGCTCTATTCGTTTTTGATAAGAAGCTGATTGTGACAAGTCTTTCTTTTCTACATGTTTATTCAAATAAACTACATTATCTTTAACATGAATAAATGCTAAATCAAAAAATACTTTTAAAATGAAAATAGGCTTCTCTTTTCGCCATCCATTTGCACGCATCATCTTCGGAAGTTCTGTTTTCAGTTCAAAGGGAGCGTGATTAACTATATATTGATAGACCCATTTGAATGCATTCCGATCTGGTATACTCTGCAAAAAAGCATCTTCCGTCGCACTATAGCTAATATGTATCACTTCAGGTTTTGTTTGTTGTAAAATCTTCTCTAATTGACCTAATTCCCTAGGTAGATCACAAATATATAAAATATCTGTTTTGTGGAACCCTTCAATTTCTCTATCAAAATCTAATAAATCTACTTGTTGCTCTGTAGTTAATCGTTTTATATGACTTAAATCATTTCCAACAAAAGTTTGCTGATCATATTGTTCAAGATAAGGAATAAAATATTTATCCTGATGTTTAGACCGGTAATCAAATAATTGAAATGCTTCTATAGCAATATCTTCAATCATAATCTGGACAGATGTATTTCCATTCCATTCGTTTATTTCAAGCTTTCCAACAAGTTGTACAGGTACACCTTCCGATAAAAAATAATAATGATTGCCAAATTGAAAGCCAATCGCATCAACAGTATTTGTTTCTGTGTTAAAACTCATTTTTAAATGTTTGTTTTGTTGTCCAATTTGTCTTACTGTATTTGGAATCGCTTCTACTAGGAAGGTTGGTTGTTCATTTGCCATTCCGAAAGGGGCTAACTTTTCCAAATCTTGAACAAAACTTTCTGTAGCATCTTCTAGGTGGAGCCTCTCAATATGATTAATTTCCTGTTTGAAATCATCTGGATTGAGTTCCTTTGCCGCCTGATTAAAAGCATTATGAATAGATGTAAGATTATTAAATGGAAAAGTCATTCCAGCTGCTTGAGAATGTCCACCAAAAGTCGTAAATAGATGTTTAACATTCATACCTGCCTGAAACATATGAAACGCCGGAATACTACGTGCTGAACCTTTTAATTCATCTGTTTCTTTTTTATAGGTTAGCATCACTACTGGTCTATCATACTGTTTTACTAATCTGGAAGCAGCAATACCCAGAACACCTTCATGCCATTTTTCATCATACAACATAATTACATCGTCTTCTTTATTAACCATTTTTTCAGCATCTTTCACAATATCTTTCACAATCTGCTGACGTTTGGCATTGAGTTGCTCGATTTCTTCCGCAATATCATTTGCTTGAGCTATATCCATTGTCAAAAGAAGTTCAACGGCTAAGGATGCATTTGTAATTCTGCCAGCAGCATTTAAACGAGGACCAATCATAAAACCTATGTCTCGTTCTGTTAAATATTTATCTGATTTGATTCCCGCTGCTTGTTTCAAAGCCTCTAATCCAATATGATCATTGGCGTTCAATGCTTTTAAACCATAATATACAAGAATTCGATTATCCCCTTGTAATGGTACCATATCTGCAACCGTTCCAATGGCAACAAATGCAAGTAAATGAACTGGGAATTCCTCCAATATATAATGAGCAAGTTGAAAGGCAACACCTACCCCAGCTAATTCTTTAAATGCATAGTTCTCTGATAGTTTTGGGTGAATAATTGCATGTGCATCTGGCAATTCATCTTGCACTTCGTGATGGTCAGTTATAATTAAATCAATACCCAATTCTTTTAGTTTATTGGCTTCTTCTACGTTTGCAATTCCTGTATCTACTGTAATAATTAGGCCTATATTTTTTTCTTTAAATGTTGGAAAAACATCAGCATTCAGTCCATATCCTTCTGTAAATCTATTTGGAATATAGTAATTACATTGCGCCCCCAATTCAATCAATGTATGCATCATCAAAGCTGTTGAGGAAATTCCATCCGCATCATAATCACCATATATAAGAATTTCCTCCCCAGATTCAACTGCCTGAACTATTCTATTTTTAGCTTGATCAATCTGTGCTAGGTTAGCAGAGGGAGTAAGATGTTGTAATTCAGGATGTAAAAATCGATTTTTCTCGTCATCAGATACAATCCCTCGGTTTATTAATATACGATCTAGCATGGACAAGTCTTGGTGGTTAGAAGCATTTACATTCCATTTCTTCTTACTTTTTAACATACATTCACCTCTTGAATGATACAATGATCATTCATCTTTTTTCTCTTGATTTCTAAGTTGTTTTTGCTTATTTGTTGTTTGGTCATTTGAAGGGTTGTTTGCTTGCAATTGTTTTAATTCAGCGTTTAATTGTCTGTTCTCTCTTTTTAATTGAACAATCTTCCACGTTCCAAACAACATTGTTATTAGCCCACCAAAAAGTACAGAAAACAATATAATAAAAATTAGCGGAGATGATCCACTCCAAAACAAATAGTTTACCTCAACGACCGACATATTTAACACTGCGAAAACGGATATTAAAATGATACAAAGGATGGCTAAAATGACATAAGTTTGTCCTTTCATTGCTATATCACCTTTTCATCTGGATTAAATTCATTTTAAAACGATGTGGATTTATTGCACTTTTGCTATCTTTCCACACCGTTTTAAAGACAATCGTTTATAGTTATTATACTTGTGGCCCATCTACTCGTTTCTTTTTCCTGAAATCAATTGGTTTCTTGCCTAATTTTCTACCTCGAAATACGAGCCATAATTGAGAAGCTAGGAATAATGAAGAATATCCCCCGGCTATTAATCCAACTAACAGCGCAATTGCAAAGCCGAATATAGACTGTGCACCAAGTATCAAAAAGGCAAGTACTGCTATCATCGTTGTAATAGTTGTGTTGATACTTCGCATAAATGTCTGAATTAGGCTGTGATTAATGATAACAGCGAGTTCTTTTGCAGAACGAATACGTTTATTTTTTAATCGTATATTCTCCCGTATTCGGTCAAATACAACAATTGTATTGTTTATCGAATAACCAATGATAGTTAACATCGCAGCAATAATGGTAGCATCAAATTCAATTCTCGTTAAACTAAAGACTACAAGCATGAAAAATACATCATGCAATAAGGCGATTATCGCAGTTATTGCAAAGAAAAACTCAAATCGAATTGTCACATATAAAATAATCCCTACTGCGGCGATAGCAAGTGCCGTCATTGCATTTCTGACAAGTTCCTGGCCAACAATAGGCGAAACGACACTAACACTTGGTTCGTGATCATATTTATCCATAAAGTAATTCTTTACTTCTGTGATTTTGTCTTCTGACAGTACAGAATCAAACCTTGTCACGGCTGTTTCATTATTGTCTCCATTTAAAACAATCGCTTTTGTATCAAGATCGAGGGAATCAAAATCGCTTTCCACTTCCTCTGTTGTTAATGAATCATCCGATAAAATATCCACCCTTGATCCACTTGTGAAATCTATACCAGGGTTTAGTTTGAATATACCTAGTGAGATGGCACCTACGATAAGTAATACAGTACTTATGGTGAAAATTTTCTTACGATGTTTCACAATATCGACTGATCGATTAAATATTGTTGGTTCTTTTTCTTCTTTTGAATTGATATCCTGAATTTGATCTGCCTTTACACCGAACCATGATTTACGGTTTTTCAAATAACCGCTCTGTACCCATAAGTTTAGTAATAATCTTGTTCCATAAACTGCCGTTAAAAAGCTGGCAAGAATAGAAACGATTAGCATAGTTGCAAAACCTTTGACAGAGCTAGTACCGAAAGAAAACAATACTATTGCCGCCAAAATGGTTGTGATATTTGCGTCCAGAATGGTAACAAGTGAATTTTTTCCTCCTGCATTAACGGCAGACTTAACAGATTTTCCTACACGAAGTTCTTCCTTAATTCTCTCAAACGTTAGAACATTCGCATCGACTGCCATACCAACCCCTAAAATGAGTGCTGCTAGTCCAGGTAATGTTAGAACACCATTCATTAGTTCAAAGATTAATAAAATAACATATACATAAATCGCTATATTAATACTTGCAATTAAACCGGTAAAACGATAGACCGCAATCATGAAAATGGCAATCAAAATAATACCAATAATCGCTGCAAATACAGTTTGATTTAAAGCTTGTTCACCAAATTGTGCACCAACAGAATCTGAATAAAGTTCATCCATTTTCACCGGTAATGAGCCTGAGTTAATAATATCTGCAAGTCGTTGGGCCTCTTCTACTGTAAAGTCCCCTGTAATCTGAACATTTGAATCATTTATAGGTTTTTGTACACGTGGAGCAGATATAAACTTAGGGTCATCCTTTTTTGATTCCTCTTCAAACGAGTCCCCTTCTTCATAATCCATCCAAATTGCTAACAAATTATCAGGTGCGTTTTTTTGTGCAATTTCTGATGTCACTTCACCGAATTTGCTTGCATCTTTTAATTGCAACGTTACCATCGGTGTGTTTGAATCCGGATCAAAGTCTTGTTTCGCACTGCCTTCTTTTATGTCAGAACCGTCTAATTTTACATTATCATCAACATCTCTGAAAGTAAGCAATGCAGAGGTAGATAACATGTCACGTGCCTCTTCCTGGTCTTTAACACCAGCAAGTTGCACTCTTATTCTATCGTCGCCCTCAATATCGATAACTGTCTCACTAATTCCTAGGCGATTTACCCGATCATTCAATGTTTGCACGGTTGATTCAAGCAACTTTTTATTTACTTGCTGGTCCTCATCAATGGGTTCTACTTCGTAAAGTATTTCAAAGCCTCCCTGGAGATCGAGGCCTAGATTAATTTTTTTACTTATGCCTGTTACTGTTGTGCTAATCAACCCAGCAAATAAAAGCACAATCAGCAAAAAGGCAATAATTCTACTTCGTTTTTTCATCCTTTTATTCCTCTCTAACTTAAAAATTATACGAGTTATGTTTCATTATTCCCTGAAAGTGCATTAATAGATGCCATTAAGTCACTTTCTTCTGTTCGAAGTGCTCCAATCCGGATATGGTTCATATATGTGCCAGCTTGCAAACGGAAAATATCTTGAATGATTTCATGAAGCCTTAGTTTAGGGTTACCTTTCCAAACTTGTTTTTCAAGGCAATGCCAAATATCAGCAGTTGTAACATCCTTATAACCGATCAATTTAAATTCTCTTTCTTTACTATGTAGTGCCGGCTCAATTAACGTCTTCCATTGTTGTACTGATTTTTCTTCCATACTGTCTCCTCACTTTACTTCTACGATTAGTTTGTCATGCTTGGCCAAACAATGCATATATATAAAATTAAGTATGACTGTTTGGAAAGAAGGGCTCTGCATTGACAACAAAATCCTTTATCCGGGGAACGATGATACTTATCATTGCCGGAATGATTACAAGAGTATTAGGATTTATTAATCGTATTATTGTAGCACGTGTTATGGGTGAAGAAGGTGTCGGCTTATATATGATGGCATTACCTACACTCTTTTTATTAATCACCCTTACACAAATCGGCTTACCTATTGCTATTTCTAAGCGTGTAGCTGAAGCGGACGCTACAAAAAATCGTAAGAAAATAAAACAGATTATTTCCATATCACTTCTTATTATAACATGTACGAGCATCTTTTTTACAATTGTCATTATTTTATTTGCACCTGTTATTGCTGA
>DATGTS010000069.1:0-8225 GCA_035301745.1 Candidatus Avamphibacillus sp. | reverse complement strand
CCATGTTTGGAAATAGATTTTGAAACAATAGATGAAGATGTGTTTGGAGCTAGGTGATGCATTTTTGCTCCAGCGTGTTGTAATTGACCTTTTCCTGCAAGTGCGATAGAAATCGTCATTCCACGTGAGCCTTCTCCTCTTAATAGAACAGCTGGGTATTTCATGGTTAGTTTTGAACCCATGTTCCCATCAATCCATTCCATTGTGCCATTTTCATCAACAGTTGCACGCTTTGTTACAAGATTGTACACGTTATTTGCCCAATTTTGGATGGTAGTATATCGACAATACGCGTCTTTCTTAACAAAAATCTCAACAACTGCACTATGAAGTGAATTCGTTGTAAAGACTGGTGCAGTACAACCTTCTACATAATGTACAGAAGCTCCTTCGTCAACAATGATTAAGGTTCTCTCAAATTGCCCCATGTTTTCCGAGTTAATACGGAAATATGCTTGTAATGGTGCTGTAGCTTCTACACCTTTAGGAACATAAATAAATGATCCGCCAGACCATACCGCTGTATTTAGTGCTGCAAATTTATTATCTGAAGCTGGAACTACTTTTCCAAAATATTCTTTGAATAGTTCTTCATGTTCTTGCAGTGCACTATCTGTATCTTTGAAAATAATACCTAGTTTCTCTAAATCTTCTTCAAGACTTTGATAAACAACTTCGGATTCATATTGAGCAGAAACACCTGCTAGATATTTTTGCTCAGCTTCAGGAATACCTAATTTATCAAAAGTTTGTTTAATTTCTTCAGGTACCTCATCCCATGTTCTACCTTGTCTCTCAGATGGCTTAACATAGTAAACAATTTCATCGAAATCTAATTCTGATAAGTCGCCACCCCATTGTGGCATTGGCTTACTATAAAAAATTTCTAATGCTTTAAGACGGTTTTCAAGCATCCACTCAGGTTCATTTTTCATATTAGAGATTTCTCTTACAACGGTCTCAGTTAACCCTTTCTCCGTACGAAAAACAGAAACATCCTTATCGTGGAAACCATATTTATACTCTGTTTCTGGTAATTCCTTTGCCATTTTTTAAAACCTCCTAATAGATAGTTAAACTACCCAGGTATTCCTTTATCTGACAGACGATTCGTCTTCCCTTTTGGTTTATTGGGCACTTTTCTCAAGTGCCTTCCATGCCAGTGTAGCACAGTTAATCCGCGCTGGAAACTTAGAGACACCTTGTAATGCTTCAATATCTTGTAAATCCAAATTACCTGGATTGATATCTTTCCCAAGCATCATATCTGAAAATAAATTAGCCATTTTCAAGGCATCTGTAAGTTTTTTTCCTTTAATTGCTTGAGTCATCATCGAGGCGGAAGACATACTAATCGAACATCCATCTCCTTCGAATTTGATATCTTCGACGATACCATCTTCAACCTTCATATGAAGTTGAATTCGATCTCCACAAGATGGATTATTCATTTCAACAGTTAAAGCATCATCGTCTAAGTTTCCTTTATTCCGTGGATTTTTATAATGATCCATAATGACTTGTCGGTATAATGTGTCAAGGTTATTAAAAGACATCACCGAAATACTCCTTTGTTTTCAAAAGTCCATCAACCAATCGATCCACATCGGCTTTCGTATTGTATAAATAAAAACTTGCTCTTGCTGTTGCAGTTACATCCAACCAACGCATAAGGGGTTGTGCGCAATGATGACCTGCACGAACAGCAATCCCCTCAGAATCAAGAACAGTAGCCACATCATGCGGATGAATCTCCCCTAGATTAAAAGTAATGAGTGCTGCTCTATCTTTTGGTCCATATATTTCAATATCATCAATAGAATTCATACGTTCCATTGCATATTCAACCAAGTCGTGTTCATATTTTTCAATGTTTTCGATACCAATTTCAGTTAAGAAATCGATAGCTGCACCTAGACCAATAGCACCTGCGATAATCGGAGTGCCACCCTCAAATTTCCATGGAAGTTCTTTCCAAGTTGAATCATAAAGGTTCACAAAATCAATCATTTCCCCTCCGAACTCAACAGGTTCCATTTCTTCAAGAAGGCTTCGTTTTCCATATAAAATTCCTATACCAGTTGGTGCACACATTTTATGTCCAGAAAACGTATAAAAATCGCAATCCATTTCCTGAACATCGACCTTTGTATGTGGAGCACCCTGTGCACCGTCCACAACTAAAATCGCTCCGTTTTCATGTGTAATATTTGCGATATCTTTAATTGGATTAACGGTTCCCAAAACGTTGGAAACATGTGCAACAGCGACAATTTTTGTATTAGGCGTTATCGTGCCTTGAACTGCTTCAAGTGTTAAAGTACCATCGGACTCCATCGGTATAAATTTCAATTGGGCACCAGTTGACTTTGCAACTTGTTGCCATGGAATCAGATTACTGTGATGCTCCATCTCTGTTACAACAATCTCATCGCCTTCTTTAAGCCGATGTCTTGCATAACCGCTAGCAATTGTATTAATACCAGTGGTTGTACCTCTGTTAAAAATAACTTGGGCCGTGGTTTCTGCATTGATAAAGCGTCTCACTTTCTCCCGAGCACCTTCATATTTATCCGTTGCTCGTGAGCCAAGTGTATGGACCCCACGATGTACGTTTGAATTATCGAAGCGGTAATAATCATTTACCGCTTCGATTACTCTTAAGGGCTTTTGGGCCGTTGCTGATGAATCAAGATATACTAATGGATGGCCATTCACTTCCTGTTCAAGTATCGGAAACTCTTTTCTGATGGCTTCTACATCCATTTTAATATACCTTTCTCTCAATTAATTCAGTCAGCTGTTTTCTAACAGAAGCAATTGGTAGTTGGCCTACTACAGGAGCAAGGAATCCATGAATAATGAGTCGCTCAGCTTCATCTCTAGTAATACCTCGACTCATCAAGTAGTACATTTGCATCGGATCAATACGTCCCACTGAAGCAGCATGTCCTGCTGTAACGTCATTTTCATCAATTAATAGAATTGGATTCGCATCCCCACGAGCTTTTTCACTTAACATAAGCATGCGTGATTCTTGTTCAGCATTTGTACGAGTTGCACCATGCTCAATTTTCCCAATAGCATTAAAGATTGCAGTAGATCGTTCTTTCATTACACCATGCTGAAGGATGTGAGCATCAGAATCTTTACCAAAGTGAACACTTTTCGTTGTAAAGTTTTGAATTTGCTTACCCCGTCCAACGGTTACAGTTTTAGTATGTCCCGTTGAATTATCGCCAATGAGGTGGGTCACGTTTTCAAACACTGTATTACCATCATTCATTTGGCCTAGTGCCCAATCAATAGAGGCATCACGGTAAGTAACTCCTCTACGGTTCATGTAAGTGGTTGTTCCAGCAGCAAAATTATCAACTGCTCCAAATGATACTTTCGCATTATCGTGTGCAATAACTTCTGTTACTACATTGGCAACAGTTTCTGTCTCTTCATTATGTGAGAGATAGTTCTCAACGTATGTTAGAGAGCTGCTCTCTTCTGCTACAACTAGAACATGGTTAAATAACGCAGCTTCTTCATCTTCTTGCCAGAAGATAACTTGAAGTGGTTCTTCAATTTGAACGTTCTTTGGAACGTAAATGAATATTCCACCGTTCATTAATGCAGCATGCAGAGCTGTCAGTCGGTGTTCATCTATAGAAACAGCATCTTTCATGTAATAGCGCTTGACCAAGTCCTCATGATTGCGCATTGCTGTGAATATATCTGTAAAGATTACACCTTTATCCTGTAATTTTTGACTTAATGTATGAAAAGCAACGGATTGGTTGCGTTGAATTAGTAAATTTTCAGGTGCGTTATCTTCATCAAAGAAATCTTTAATTTCAGATGGAAGATTATCTAATGAAGTTAAAGTATCACCTTCAACGTAGTTATGTTTGAAACGACTAAAATTCCATCTAGTAATATTCGTTTTATCTGGTTTAGGCATTTCAAGTGTTTCTGCTTGTTCTAAAGCGCGAAGTCGAAGTTCTTTCATCCAGTCTGGTTCGCTTCGTTCTTTTGAAAACTGTCCCACATATTCTTTGTCAAATGGAAGTTTTGTTTCAACAGTCATATTACCCCTCCTTACTATTTATGCTTTTTGCCCAACTGTTTCGTCTTCAATACCTAGTTCTTCTTTAATCCACTCATAACCTTCTTCTTCTAAGCGCTGGGCAAGCTCAGGGCCACCAGATTTAACAACACGTCCTTGCATCATAACATGAACATGGTCTGGTGTAATATAATTTAGTAAACGCTGATAGTGGGTAATGATAAGGCATCCGAAGTTATCATTACGCATTTTGTTGATCCCTTTAGAAACAATTTTCAAAGCGTCAATATCTAAACCTGAGTCAATTTCATCTAATATAGCAATTTCAGGTTTTAACATCATTAGTTGAAGGATTTCATTACGTTTTTTCTCTCCACCAGAGAAACCTTCATTCAAATAACGTTGAGCCATGTTTTTATCGATTTCAAGATCGTCCATCGCTCCATCCATTTCTTTAATGAATTTCATTAAAGGAATTTCATCGCCTTCTTCACGTTTTGAGTTAATGGAAGAACGCAAGAAATCAGAAGTCGTTACACCACTAATTTCACTAGGGTATTGCATTGCTAGGAAAAGCCCTGCACGTGCACGTTCATCAACTTCCATTTCAAGAACATCTTCACCATCAAGATGGATGCTGCCCTTTGTTACTTCAAATTTAGGATGTCCCATAATCGCAGAAGCTAACGTTGACTTACCTGTACCGTTAGGCCCCATAATCGCGTGGAATTCTCCACCTTTTATCGTAAGGTTAACACCTTTTAATATCTCATTACCTTCAATGCTTACATGAAGATCTTTGATTTCTAGTACTGATCCTGCCATATCGATACCTCCAAAAGCTTTTATTTTCTAACTTGAGATGATTTACATCTATTCTCAACTTATTCTCATTATAATCTTAAATCATTTCAAATTGATTATCAACTTTTTCAAATCCCTTTGTTTGCTAGTGAAAACTTGTCGCCACCTCATTTATGTACTTTTCTATTTTTGTTGATAAAACAAACTACTATTTTTACAATCCCTTACATTTATTTAAACACAAATAAGTAATCTATTCTATTTTATCATGTAGAATTCTTTATTGAAAATGCTGGTGTCTTTTGAAAAGGCACCAGCATTTTATTTTCTTAGATTTATATAGTTTATTTTCAACATCTACTCTCATTTTAAGTGTATCATAACTTAAATATTGAATACAATGTTGACCTGGACGTATAAAAACATAAAGAGTTTAGAAATAGAGGTTCTTCAATATTTATGAAGTTAATCCTGATATTTTTCTATTTTATCGTATGCTTTAATTTACTCTACTTTTAGGATATAAAACTTAATCAGATTGACCTACTGGAACAACTGCTCCCTCATACTCTTCAATCATAAAATCTTGAATTTCCTGAGAGTGAAGCACGTCTACAAGTGTATTTAATGTTTCATTGTCTTTATCCTCTGCTTTCACTGCAATGACATTCACATAAGGTGACTCTTCTCCTTCTATAAAAAGAGCATCTTCCAATGGATTAAGTCCAGCATTAATAGCATAATTCGTGTTAATTACAACAAGTGTGTCTTCTTCATTTTCATATATTTCGGGCAGAAAAGCTGCATCATAATCTGGTGAAAATGTTAAATCTTTTGGATTATCTACTATATCATCAATTGTCGCATTTTCTTTATCGGTTTCTTCATTTAATGTAATAAGCCCCTCTTGTTCGAACAATGCTAAAACACGACCATGGTCTGCAACTGAATTACTTAAAATAACCTCGGTTCCTTCTGGTATGTCGTTGACAGATTGAATAGTTTGTGAATAAACACCCATTGGTTCTATATGGATCCCGTCAATATAATCCAGTTCATAACCTGTATCTTCAATGGTTTGTTCTAAATATGGAATATGTTGAAAGAAGTTTGCATCTAAGTCACCATTTGCTAAATCATCATTCGGTAAAACGTAATCTTCATAAGGTTCGATTTCTAAAGTAATTCCTTTCTCTTCAAGAATAGGTTTTGCTTTTTCTAAAATCTCTGCATGTGGGACACTTTGTGCACCGACAATGATTGTATTTTCATCTTCACTCGCTGAATCTCCACCACAAGCCGCTAAAACTAAAATAAAAAATAATGATGTGATTAAAGTAATTGTTTTTTTCATTATTAAGTACCCCTTTTCTCATCTTTTGTCTAATTTATTGGAAATATAATCTCCAAGGAATTGGAACATAAATACGATTATAACGATAATAATAGAACAAATTAGTACAATATCAAAATCACGTCGTTGGAAACCAGAGTAATAAGCATAGCTTCCAAGACCACCTGCTCCAATAGCTCCGGCCATTGCCGTATAACCTATCAAAGCAATTGCGGTAACAGTTAACCCGGAGATAAGGGCGGGCATAGATTCAGGCAATAGTACTTTAAAAATAATGGTTCGCGTTTTAGCTCCCATTGCTTTAGCTGCTTCTACAACTCCTTTGTCAACCTCTTTGAGAGCAATTTCTACAAGGCGTCCATAAAATGGTGCTGAACCCAATATTAACGCAGGCAGTGCTGCACTAGGACCTCGAATCGTTCCTATTAAAAAGTCCGTAAAAGGAAACAACAATAAAATTAAAATAATAAATGGAATGGCTCTAAACACGTTAACGAATGTTGCAATAACAAAATGAATCGGCTTATTTTCCCATAAGCCATTTTTAGTCGTGAAGTATAAAAGCAAGCCTAATAAAATTCCTAATATAAATGTTCCAATTAACGCGATAATCGTCATATAAAACGTTTCATACGTTGCTTCCAATAAATCATCCCATTTAAGGTTTTCAAACAGATTAGTTAGCATCTTCGAGCACCTCCACTTCTACAGATGTTTTCTCATTGATATATTGGAGTGCTTGACTAGTTTCTAGATCATCACCTTCAATTTGTACAACAAGTGTTCCATAAGGCCCTCTCTTCGTTTGCATAATTTTCCCCTGTAAAATATTAATATCAATCTTATAATTTTTACCTATTTTACTAATCAACGTCTCGTTCGTTGTTTCTCCAATAAAATGCAATCGGATTAACTTACCTTTTGTATGACTTTGAATTAAAAAGTCTATATCTTCGGTTTCATCGCTGCTGCTCATAACCTGCTCCACAAATTTTTTCGTAATGGTTTGCCTTGGTCTAGAAAAAACGTCGATAACGTCTCCGATTTCAACTACCTTTCCATTTTCCATCACGGCCACTCGGTTACAAATTTTTTGTATGACATGCATTTCATGGGTAATAAGAATAATTGTTAAACCAAGCTTTTTATTAATATCAACTAATAAATCAAGGATTGAATTTGTTGTTTCTGGATCAAGGGCAGAGGTTGCTTCATCACATAAAAGTACTTTAGGTTTATTTGCAAGTGCACGTGCGATACCAACACGTTGTTTTTGTCCGCCACTTAATTGAGAGGGATAAGAAGACTCTTTCCCCGTAAGCCCTACTAAATCAATTAACTCTTGTACTCTTGTTTCCCGTTCATTCTTTGGGATTTGTGCAATTTCTAAAGGGAATGCTATATTCTCCGCAACGGTTCGTGACCAAAGTAAATTAAAATGCTGGAAAATCATGCCCATCTCTCGTCTAGCATTTCTCAGATCATTTTTATCAAGCTTCGTCATATTTTTTCCATTAATTTCAATTTCCCCGCTTGTTGGTTCTTCTAATCTGTTTAATAGCCTTACAAATGTACTTTTGCCTGCGCCGCTATATCCAATAACTCCAAATATTTCTCCTTCTTTTATATTCAGTGACATTTGATCGACGGCTGTTATTTCTCTATCTTCTGATTTAAAAACTTTACTCAAATCCTTAATCGAAATCATAGTAATTCCTCCTTCATCAAAGCGACCAACGAACAAAGGCGCAAGCGCCCGTTTAGCAACGTTGAACATGCCCCTGCAAAAGGGGTATGCCGATGTTAGGCGCAAAGCCCGGTTTTAATCGGCCTTCCTTAGCCCGAGTCGATGTTGACTTATCGTATCATGAGGTGAAGGAAGTCTCGCTAGTTGCTGGGTGGCATGCGCCGGACGTGGCTCTTCCTGTTGCTCAGTTATCCCCAAGCTTAAAATTTTATAGTTTCCTAGACAATAAAAAAGCCCTTCTGTAAGAGAACAGAAGGACTAAA
>DATGTS010000068.1:0-2552 GCA_035301745.1 Candidatus Avamphibacillus sp. | reverse complement strand
ATTAATAAAATGTGGTTGCCCTGCTGCTCCCAAACTAAATAATAAAAACCAACAAGCAATACTTATCATAGGATAGTTTCCAAAAGGAGTAGCTAATGCTGGATCAGAACTTTGTAAGGTTTCTGTAATTTCTTGAAATCCACCACCAATATTTATCGCAAAAAAGAAAACGAAAACGGAGACAATAATCATAATCATTCCTTGGAATAAATCGGTATATACACTAGCAATAATACCCCCACCGACAGAATAAAATGCTAAAATTGCTAACCCGATTATTGCACCGACTTTTGGTGAAACACCGAATATAGAATACATAATAATTCCCATTGCTTGAACTTGAGTTCCTAAATATCCTATAACACCTAAAGTGATTGCGATACCTAGCCATCCACGAACTGCTTTACTATTATATCTTTTTTCAACCACATCTCCTAGAGTGTAAACTTCTCCTAAGTTTCCAGCTTTCCACATTCTCTTACCAACTAAAAACCAAGTAAGTGCGAAGCCTAAAGGAGCAGCAATTAAAACACCTGCAACAAACCCTGCACCATCTGAATAAGTTTGACCGACACCCCCAAGTAATCCAAAGCCACTTTGGATAGATGAAAATGCCGCAATTGCCATAACAAACATTCCAAGGCTTCTCCCTGCTACAAGAAAGTCACTTGTAGATCTAGTGCGTGTCGTGGCCCAGATACCAATAAGTATACAAATCAATAGATAAACAATAACAATACTAATAATTATTCCATTCATATAGTCGACCTCCTTTACAAAATAATGATTTTAATCTTTTTGAGTTGTTAAGTCATCTTGAAACGTTAATGCATAAAGCAAACAGACAATACTTCCAGCTGGGAAAATAACCGTCATATATAATGCCATACTAGGAGTTAAACCAAAAATTAGGCTTTCCCCTCCTGATAACGAATCACGAGTAATTATATCTAGTGAAATAAACATGATAAGATAAATAAATGAAACGAGATATGCAAGTACACTCTTTTTGCTTGCATAACGTTTAATTGGTTTCCATAAACCAAATAAAATCATCAAACCAACCACTATGAGATACGGATATAGAATTAAACGCCATGCATCTATCAACATACCTACTAGAGAAACAGCAATTAAAACAAGAAATAAATAAATCATTTTATCAGAAACATGCATCGTTTTCTCCTCCTTTACCATTTTAAAAATGGATGAACTATATATCTGCCTTGCTTATACTTTCTACTTATGTTCTTCTCGTAATTTATACTTTTGTACTTTCCCAGATGCGGTCCGTGGTAATTTTTCTACAAAGACTATTTTCCGCGGTCTCTTATAACTAGCTAATTTTCCTTCAATATGGTTATAAATATCTTCTTTTTCCAATGTAAGTTCCGGTCTTGGTACAATAACCGCACAAACTGTCTCAATAAATTTAGGATTGGGAATTCCTACAACGGCTACATCCTGCACAGCATTATGACTAATCAATACATCTTCTAGTTCAACGGGGTAAATATTCTCACCACCGCTACGAATCATATCCTTTTTCCGTCCAGAAATGGTTAGATACCCTTCTTGATCTAAACTTCCCAAATCACCTGTATGGCACCATCCATCAATAAATGTATCAGCTGTTGCTTCAGGCTTATTCCAGTATCGCATCGAAACAGCTGGACCTTTTACACATATTTCTCCCACTTCTTCTGCCTGTAAGCGGTTACCATTTTCATCAACTATTTTAACTTCGGTGAATGGCATCGGTTTACCAGCAGTATATCCTTTTGTTTTTGCATCACAAGGATCAAGAGAAACGGCTATTGGTGTTCCTTCGGTTAATCCATACACTTGTACTAAACCAATATGCGGAAATGTAGACTTTAATTCATCGATGGCCCAAGATGTAATCGGATCTCCACCTGAATAAATTGTTTTTAAATGGTTTAAATTATACGTAGATATATTAGGTAATTTCAACATTTGATAAATCATGAACGGGAATAGGAAACAATCCGAAACTTTTTCTTGTTCCATCACTGTTAAAACGCGACCAATATCAAAACCACCACTTTTAGTAATAACTAGTTTTCCACCTTGAAGTAATGTAGATAGTGCAATATCTTCCATTGCTCCTACGTGATATAATGGCCCTGTCGTCATAGTCACTGTATTTTCGTCGAACCCCCACTTTAATGCCTGCATACTGGCAAACCAAAGTGTATTTTCATGTGACCATAACGCTCCCTTAGGCCTTCCAGTTGTACCAGATGTATACATCAACATAACTGGATCTGATGGATGAATATCTTGATAATAAGTGAAGGTAGCACTTCCATTTAATAGAACACTCCAGTTATGAGCCCAATTTGGTACAGTTGTTTCATTAGAAGAAAAGCAAATATATTCACGTACAGGTACATTGTCTTTAATGTCAGCTATCCTATCTGAAAGTTTGTTATCATAACAAAGTATTGTTGATCCAGAATCATTTAAGATATATTCCAATTCTTCTTCTACAAGTCGAAAGTTAATTCGAACAGCAATCGCCCCTAATC
>DATGTS010000067.1:0-4254 GCA_035301745.1 Candidatus Avamphibacillus sp. | reverse complement strand
ACGAATCGTAGGTGTAAAGAATGTAACGATTAATGAACCTTTTTTCCAAGGTCATTTTCCGGACCATCCTGTTATGCCGGGTGTGTTAATCCTTGAAGCACTCGCTCAAGTTGGCGCTATCGCTGTACTTGATATGGAAGAGAATAAAGGGAAAATCGGATTTTTAGCAGGAGTCGACAAATGTCGCTTCAAACGACAAGTCCAACCAGGAGACCAACTCCAGCTTGAAGTAGAAATCTTGCGAATGAAAGGCCCTGTAGGTAAAGGCAAATCCATCGCAACCGTCGACGGCGAAACAGCCTGTGAAGCAGAAATAACCTTTGCAATTAAATAAATCTTATGAAAAGCCTCTTGCAGAAATGTAAGAGGCTTTTCTGTCTTTAAAGCAGCAACTGAAAAGGTGCTGAGACCTATTTTAATGTGTAATTCCTTATCAGACATGTTCGGCTGGCAAAGCGTCATGTGAGATTATCCTCGAAATAGGTTAAATTCCAGCCATGCAAGGTGCAGCTAATGGTTAATCTGTTTAGTTCTAATCAAAAGAAGTGTACATCCTTATCAGACATGATCGGCTAACTAAGCGTCATGTGAGATTATACCTGAAACAGGTTAAATTCCAGTTGTATAAGGTGCAGCTAACGGTTAATATGTTTAGTTCTAATCTAAAGAAGTGTAAATCTTAGCTGCGTATGCATTATTCTATATCTACGCTTACTTTCTTCGATTTTTATATTTGAATGATATGCGTTACAATTAATTTAACAGCTTAAAGACGAGGAGGGGAGCGAAAATGAACGGCATTGTATTATTTGATGGTGAGTGCAATTTTTGCGATAAGAGCGTCCAGTTTATCTTGAAAAGAGATGCTAAACAGCATTTCAAATTTGCTTCTTTACAAAGTGAAATTGGGCAAGATTTGCTTGAAAATTTTAAAGTACCGTTAGATGTAGATAGTTTTTTGTTAATTGAAAATCGACGATATTATACGAAATCCTCTGCAGCATTTCGTGTATGTAAACACTTATCCGGTTTTTGGAAATTGCTTTATATCGCTATATTTATCCCTAAACCGATTCGAGATGTTGTGTATAATTATATTGCGAAAAACCGTTATACATGGTTTGGCAAAAAACAAAGTTGTAGATTGCCCACACCTGACGAACGAAAGCAGTTTTTATAAAATAACGCGCCCTCCTAAACGTTCAATTTTAAACAAGTAGACTTTAAATCACCAGCCCACTCGTCCCCATTTGAATGACATCTATATTAGAATAGCCCTCTGTTGATTTCAAAGTTATTCCAGTAATATCAGGAAAGTTTGTAATCGTTGATGTGGAAAAAATGTAAGCTAATCTATCGATTGATTACCATTTATAATAGAGCTGTAAAAGGATGAATAAAGATGCCAATGAATTATTCAAAAAAACAACAACGTCCTTGGTTTTTAAGAAGAAATTGGGTATGTGCGATGTGCATCGTGCTTTTACCTATAGGCGCTTTTAATGTTTTCATTCATCGAAATTATTGGCAACGTGAAGAGCGAAAAGAATATATAGGTGTTATAGCTATTTTAATTTTTATATGGGTATGGGGATTGTCCCCTGAATCTTTGTCAGGACCTTTTATGGTTCTAACATTCACGTGTTTGTTCATTATTGGTCTCATGGTGTTTATTAAAAAATGAGTTTGATTATTAAATTAGAATGTGTAAATGAAGCGTAAGCAGTCTATGATAAATTAGTAATCAAGTACGTTTGGATAACTATATTTAAAGACGGAAATGTTCATCCTTTCTATATCACTACACTTCATGAGGAGGTAGAGGAATGTCATTCATTATTATAGGGGTTAATATCGTAGTTATCTTGCTTCTTTTCTGTAGTTTTTGTCTGGTTATTTATAAACATAAGACGAGTAAAGATAAGCCTGACAACAGCTATACGCCATTTGATTATATTACGGGTCAATCAGAGACAGAATTTCATCAGGAAGAAGACGAAGAGGATGACGATAGATCGTAAAAGATATACATTAAAACCATTTCAAAAATGAAAATCAATCATTCCTTGCTCCTTTCATCACAGTGTTGTAAATGAGGTTTGTAAATAAATCACCGCCTTTTTTTGCTCCCTAATTATAAGAATGTTTGGTATATTAGAAAGAAGCAGTAAAGTAAATGGAGAAACGAGGAGGAGAACAATGCCTGATTTGAACAGCCTTATTATAGAAAAAGCAAAAGCCTGGGAAGAAGAGACGATTCAGTTGCGTACTTATTTTCACGAAAACCCCGAAATGAGTAGTGAAGAATTTGCGACAGCTGCTTTTTTAAAAGAAGAGGTTCAACGTTTAGGACTTGACGTGGAAGAAGTACCTGGAAGTACAACAGGATTCACGGCCTTACTAGATACGGGAAAGCCAGGTGAAACATTAGGTATTCGAACAGATATGGATGCGCTTCCCGTTACAGAACATGCTGAGAATCTTGTGAGCAAGCGAAAGTACATATCGAAAAATCCTGGCGTCATGCATGCGTGCGGACATGATGGGCATATGGCTATTTTGTTAACGACAATGAAAATAATGCATGAAATGAAGGATCAATTAGCTGGTAAAATTTATTTTATTTTTGAGGAAGGGGAAGAAATTGGGGCAGGGATTGACGCAATGGTTGCCCATTTAGCAGATAAAAAACTGGATGCAGTATATGGAAATCATCTGGCAGCTTTCTTAGACAGTGGAAAAGTTGCAGTAGATGAAGGTCCTAAAATGGCAGGAGCAAATTTGCTTGAATTTTTCGTCCATGGTCAAAGTGGGCATGCTTCACGTCCGGATTTAGCTGTCAATCCTGTATTTGCTGCAGCGCAAGTGCTCACTGCTTTAACTAATGCGTGGGCTAATCAGGTGGATGTTACGAAAACCGTAACGCTTAGCTTGACACAAATTCATGGAGGGAGCGCTCATAACGTCATTCCAAATGAAGTATCTCTTGGTGGTTCGTTGCGTTTTTATGATGTAGAAGAAGGAGAACGGGCAACAAAGATTCTGAAAAAAGTAGCCACACTTACGGCGGAAGCTCATAATTGCACGATGACATTCGTAGATAATGATCAAGTGACTGCGAGTCCGGTTATCAATGATGCACGTTTAGCTGAGCTTGCTGAAATTGGCGTAGAAGAAGTGCTCCCTGGGGCGCAAGAACAAGGTATTGACTGGTTTGCGTCGGAGCCGTTTAATCAGTACCAGCGTCTGGCTCCTGTTTTGTTTACTTTTATCGGAATTCGAAATGAAGCTTTTGGAAGTGGTGCTGAACACCATAATGATAAATTTGATATAGATGAAAATGCGTTAATCAACGGTGTTCTGACGATGACTAAATTCGCTGTCGATTTTTTAACAAAGGAATAAAATAAAACTGTATTGTAGATACAATCTTGATTGAGTCCATCAAAATATACTGTAGGATAACCGAGTTTTAGAAGTATAGAATTAAGACAGAAATACAGGGAATTCGTACCGCTATCTCTGTTTATTGTGCTAAATCAAAATAGTTGTTACTTGATTGATCGTTCCATAAAAACAGAAACATCTGATCATAGGAACTAATATGCTAAATAAAGAACAATTCGTACTTGGCCTCATTTAACCACAAATGCAAAAGAATTAACAACGGAAAATTATCACTAATTTACATCCGGAGGAATCCCATTCTTGGTGAGAAGAAGCTTTCTGCGAAAAGGATTGTTATAAGTGAAGATATCGTCTTGCTCGAGGAAGAAACTCGGAAGCGAAGGTGCAATCCAGGAAGATATCGCCTAGCTCGAAGTAGAAATCCGGAAGTGAGGATACAATGCCGCGAGATAGTACCATTCGAAATCCGAAAATTAAAATTAAGCAAAATATAATCATAGCATATTGATTTTCCCATTACTTGCTACTAAAATTCGTACTATGGATAATCGAATTTAAATGGGGGTGTCATGGTTTTGCATTATGTAACTAAATATACTGTGCTTATTGTTTTTTCCGTTGTATTAGGGTTTGCGTTTAATATGTTTTTGCTTCCTCATGAAATTTTGTCTGGGGGAGTAACAGGTCTTGCGATGATTTTGGGACTGCTTTTACCTATCAACGCCGGTATTTGGCTTTTTATCTTGAATATTCCGGTCTTCATCGTCGGGTTAATGAAGCTCGGACAGGAGTTCGTCTGGAACAGCATTTTCTCCGTATTAGTTACATCCATTTCCATGCAATATA
>DATGTS010000066.1:0-4614 GCA_035301745.1 Candidatus Avamphibacillus sp. | reverse complement strand
ACGTAAACCTAATAATACAATACCTGCACGCAAGGCATACTTTAGAGAAAAGCCAATACCCTTTTGAAAAACAGGGCTTAAGGGAATCGTGTTTCGGATTAGCACTCCAATAATAATCGCTACAAATATCCCTGATACAGGTGTTCCTGATCCTTCTGATAGAAAACCAGCTTTAATCATAAGGTAGCCGATCAACTCTGCTCCATAAATACCCAGAAACATCACAAAAACACAAATTAGTAGACCTGGAACCAATTCACTTATGATACCTTTAGATTTGTTCGTTTCTCCCATATCCCCGCCTCCTTGCTTTGTCACTGTTTACAAATAGCTACCGATAAACAATATCATCGAAAGTAATGGCTAACTGTTCCATAATAAACCATTACCCACATGGTCCGTACCACTACGTTAAGTTTTCTACATCGTACCACTTGAATGCTGAAAAAGCAATATTACTTCTATAGAAATATCTTTTTCCTCCCATAAAAAAACCCCGTATATCACATTTCTTTATGAAACACGGGGGCTGTCAGTTATTTGCTCTGCCAGATACTCTCGCCTTCTTTAATCGTCTCCATGACTTGAATCTCTTTAATCTTGTTTGGTTCCACTTTTAAAGGGTTCTGATCCAGGATGACAAAATCAGCAAGTTTACCTTCTTCTATGCTCCCTTTTTCATCTTCTTCAAAATAAGCATAAGCCGCATTGATGGTGACACCTTGTAGAGCCTCGTACACGGAAACGCGCTCTTCCGGGCCAATTTCAACGCCTTTTCGTGTGATACGGTTAACCGCACTCCAGATGGTCTGTATCATATTTGGCGCAACTACAGGAGCGTCTTGATGAAAGTTGACCACCAATCCCTTATCAAAGGCGGAACGTGCTGGACTGATACGTCTACCACGTTTGTCGCCCAAATTTTCCAAATGTACATCTCCCCAATAATAGGTGTGTAAGTTAAAAATCGAAGGAATCATATTCAGCTCAGCCATTTTATCAAGCTGATCATTGCGGACAGTTTGACAATGAATCATCACTGGCCGTAACTTTTCTTTATTAGGATTGTCTGATTCAGTAAGAGCTGCTTCATATTGCTCCAGGAGTTGATCCGATGCAGCGTCTCCATTGCAATGCGTTAATAACTGCACATTATCATTTATCGCCCTCTCTACATATGCTCGTACTTGATCATCCTGGTACCAAGGATACCCACGATAGGTAGCCTCTCCCTCATATGGCTCTGTCAGCCACGCTGTCTTCCCTTGCGGAGATCCATCCAAAAATAATTTATATCCACCAATTTTCAAACGATTATGATATTTCTTTGTGTAATCTTCATTTACTTTTAAATCTTCCGGATTATCTACTACAGTGGGATACATGACTAGATCCATTTTCCACTTTCCATTTTCCGCCAAATCTTTAAATAATTCTAAAGTTTCATGTGATGTAGCCCCATCCTGAGCTGTCGTAATCCCATTTTGCAAATAGATATCCTGTCCCAGCAAGGCCAATTTCACATGATCCATTTCCATTTTAGGTGCAATATGACTTTGGACAGTTATCATACTGCCTTCTTCCAAATAACCATTCGGTTCGTTACTACCTTCTATTCGTCCAATAACTCCGCCTTCTTCCTCTTGGGTGTTCTCGTCTACTCCAGCTAATGTCAATGCAGCATCGTTTGCACATCCCACATGGCCGGAAGCATGGGATATAAAAATAGGATGATCCGTAGATACTTCATTTAAAATATCTTTCGTTGGGTGCCGGCCTTCTTGTAAAAAATTATGATCATAACCAAAGCCAACAACCACTTCGCCCTTCTCAACATTATTATCCTTCATGTATGTTTCTAAAGTGTTCTGTATATCAGAAAAGCTTTCATCTTCCCTTAAATTAGCCATTACCGACATCGTACCCATCATGGATATATGTCCATGGGGGTCAACAAACCCTGGCAGCAATGTTCGCCCTTGCAAATTAATTTTTTGAACGGTATCATCATTTTCTTCTATCGTGAATTCATCTCGCGCGCCTATCTTCAGTATTCTCCCATTTTCTATAAGTACTGCTTCTGCTGCTCCTGTTACTTGACCACTCATCGTAACAATGTCTCCACTAAAATATAATTTTTTCATCTCTTCTCATCCCTTCTTCTTTTTATTTGACGCGAATATCCACTTTTTTGCAGAGGATTAAGCTACAGCTATCAATAAATAGTCTTTCAGTTTCATTTAAACAAGCCACCTTCCCTCCCATAATAACCAATTTCCTAGTCGGATCTTATTCTTTTGCAATAGGAGCCACCGCTTTCGGCTTCTCTCTTCCTAATCGAAAGGTTGGTTTTCCCCAAGCTTTCACTATTTTCAAAGCAACCAAGAATACAGGCAAATGCGCTAACAATAATAGAATCCCTGTACTCCAAGATAGAACACCTGATGAAATACCAAAAACGATTAATACAGTACCATAGGATGGAATCATAGCTAGATTCATTAAACCTAATTCAACTATCGTAGACGTTGTTAATGCAGGATCTACTATTCTTACAAGAGCAATGCCACTTGGCACCTGTCCAGTAGAAGTACCGAATAGGCCCAATGTTCTTTCAAAATCATTTTCCCCGCCAATTCGTTGCCCTAAATAAATACTAATCAATAACGTTATACACGCAACAATAATAGAAACAAATAATATAGGTATAATCCATTGCCCAATAACTTCAAAGGTAATAGACATGAAGGCAGTAACGATAAGATAATCGGTCGCCCATCCTGTAAACTTCGACTGGAAATTATTATCTAGCATATAATCTATTTTCATAACTTTCATAACATACTTCACAATGTATGCTGCAAACATACCGTATATAAATAACATCCCTCCCAACGATTCACCAACCCCAGGAATAAGGGAAATGACACTTGCCATCAGATATGCCATTACAAAACAGAGCCCTATAATACTGAAATGAAAGGCCATAGTATCTAAATTTCCGGTGAACATGGTTTCCTTTCCAAGAGAACCTCTTTCCTCACTCTTTGAATAATAACCTCTCTCTACATATTCTTTTATACTTTCTGAGCCCATGTTCTTCGCTAAACCTTTCCTTATTCCATATCTTGCTATGGGAACTCCAATAACAAAGCAAATTATAAAACCAATAGAAGCAAAAGTAATTCCAACTACAGCAGCATCCGCAATTCCATATTGTTGTTCCATAATCGTGCCAAATGTAGCTGCTTGTCCAGGACCTTGGGCGAATGCGAAAGGTATCATTAACCCATAGATAGGATTAAAATCAAATAACTTTCCTATACCTGTTAATAACAGTAAAGCCCCTATCACAGGAGTCAGTGTATAAAATATGTTCCAAATAATCCCCATCCCCAAAGATCCCTTAGCTATCTCTTTACTACTCGGAGCGTTTTGTTTTGATGTACTAGTTAATCCAATAGATATAAACACAATTGTAAAAAATATATTGACCATATCTACATACATATCTGATTGAACGAATGTAATTAGACCAGTATTCATAACTATCAAACCGATTAAACCGGCTATAATGCTCGTGGGGAGAAGCATTTTACGGAATATTCCGAATTTTACTCGAATAACCAAACCAATACAAATCATGATACTAATTAACCCCAGTGCTAACATAACATCAATAATGATCATCTCCTTTGAACTTCATAGATATTGTAAGGGGGTTACAATCCTGTTGTAAATTTTATTAGTGACTTTAGGAAAAACACCGGATAGCTAAAGATTTGTTTAACATTAATCCTATATCAGTTTTGTCATATGATTTTTTGAAAATCATGTTAGGATTTTATAGAGCTTTACACAATTGTTAACACTACTATATCCAGAAATATACGTTACGTCCGTTTTGAATATAGAAAATAATACCTCCTTTTAAAGTGAAATAATTTTGACTTTTGGATTTTAAATCACTCAAAATAGATGTTCTTCCTATTCAAAATATAACTTTGTCAATGATTAGTCCTCACCTATTGTAAGCGCTTGCAATTTATTTTGTATGAATCTTACCTGCGAAAACGATCTATAATCATAGATCCTTATATGAAATAATAACAATTTTCTCATGCTGTCGTCCGTACCAGTTGAAGTTATGTTTATATTACACACATTTTTTTAAACTGTCAAATCCTTTTTTTAAAATAGAATAAGTATATTAAATTTCTGTTATTAGAGTAATTCCGAGCATCCATGGTAGTTAATTTCCCCTGCTAACATTGATGTTATCTCCATCACATGCACTTAAGACCAATCTTCTTGTAATGATCATGGGAAATATATAATACTTTTTCATTTAACGGATACTATCATGTGTTTATAAAGTCACCTTGTTTAATACCTAACACCATGATATGATGTTTTCGATTATTGTTATTATGCTAAGGGGAAATTCAATGGATAATGCACTGAAAAACAAAACTAAGAATTATCCCGTCATCGTTTTATGGTTCTTTCTAGGATGG
This sequence comes from Candidatus Avamphibacillus sp., assembly GCA_035301745.1. Taxonomy (GTDB): domain Bacteria; phylum Bacillota; class Bacilli; order Bacillales; family Amphibacillaceae; genus MSJ-26. The sequence goes on along the minus strand of DATGTS010000066.1, from coordinate 97 downwards.
TTTGGCGCCCACCGTTTCTATATGAAAAAACATGTATCCGCTATTTTAATGCTCATTACAGGTGTATTTTCTTTTTTCTTGCTTCGTGAAATGATCA
>DATGTS010000065.1:0-5444 GCA_035301745.1 Candidatus Avamphibacillus sp. | reverse complement strand
GAAATATTTGGACTTGAAGATGCTATTGAAAAACTTGTTGAGGAGTATTTTCATCCTGCAGCGAAGCGATTAGATGTTCGTAAACGCATCCTCTTACTAATGGGACCGGTTAGTGGTGGAAAATCAACCATCGTAACGATGCTTAAACGTGGACTTGAACAGTATTCGCGAACAGATGAAGGAGCAGTTTATGCAATAAAAGGATGTCCGATGCATGAGGATCCATTGCATTTAATTCCGCCACATTTACGAGATGACTTTTACGAAGAGTATGGTATTCGAATTGAAGGAAATCTGTCCCCTTTAAATGCGATGCGCTTGGAAAAAGAATATGGTGGAAAAATTGAAGACGTAAAAGTGGAGCGTATTTTTTTATCAGAAGATAGAAGGGTAGGGATTGGCACATTTAGTCCGTCAGACCCTAAATCCCAAGATATTGCTGATTTAACAGGAAGTATTGATTTTTCTACGATTGCCGAATATGGTTCGGAATCTGATCCACGTGCATACCGTTTTGATGGAGAGCTAAATAAAGCAAATCGTGGAATGATGGAGTTTCAAGAGATGTTAAAATGTGATGAGAAATTCCTATGGTTGCTCCTTTCACTCACACAAGAAGGGAATTTTAAAGCGGGAAGATTTGCGCTTATATCTGCTGATGAGTTAATCATTGCTCACTCTAATGAATCAGAATATCGTTCCTTTATTTCTGATAAAAAGAATGAGGCGCTTCATTCACGGATTATTGTTATGCCTGTTCCGTACAATCTAAAAGTCAGTCAGGAAGAGCGAATTTATGAAAAGATGATTAAAGAAAGTGATATGGCTCATGTCCATATAGCCCCACATGCACTGAGAGTGGCAGCAATCTTCACTATATTAACTCGGTTAAAAGAATCGAAAAAAGTGGATGTTGTTAAAAAAATGCGCCTTTATGATGGTGAAAATGTGGAGGGCTTTAGCCAAGTAGACGTAAGTAACCTACGAAATGAATTTCAAGATGAAGGAATGGATGGAATCGATCCGAGATATGTTATTAATCGAATTTCATCGGCCATTATTCAAAAAGAAGTCCCGTCCATTAATGCACTTGACGTGCTTCGCTCCTTAAAAGACGGTCTTGATCAACATCCTTCCATCTCCAATGAGGATAAAGAAAAGTATTTAAATTATATTTCGATTGCACGCAAAGAATATGACGAAATTGCCAAAAAGGAAGTTCAAAAAGCTTTCGTTTATTCCTATGAAGAGTCTGCACGAACACTAATGGATAATTATTTAGATAATGTGGAAGCATTTTGTAATCAAACGAAATTAAAGGATCCACTAACAGATGAAGATATTCAGCCAGATGAACGATTGATGCGTTCGATTGAAGAACAAATCGGAATTTCTGAAAATGCGAAAAAAGCATTCAGAGAGGAAATTCTTATTCGTATCTCCGCCTATGCGCGAAAAGGCAAGCGATTTAATTATGAATCACACGAACGTTTGCGAGAAGCAATCCAAAAGAAACTATTTGCTGACTTAAAAGACATAGTGAAAATAACTACAACATCACAAACCCCAGATGAATCACAATTAAAGAAAATAAATGAGGTGATTGCGAGACTCGTCGATGAGTACGGATATAGTTCCGTATCCGCAAATGAATTATTACGTTATGTGGGAAGTTTACTAAGCCGGTAATAAATTTAAGTGAATTAGAAATGAAGTTTGATATAACAATGGTTCCATCCGCCATGGATGCTTGGAACCATTGTTTTTCTTATACTGTTTAAAATGGCTGGGGAGATCGTTACTCACGTTTATTTTTCTTATATTTGAGGTAGTTTTAATCGAGAGGGCGTCTCTCACGTTCACTTTTCTTATATTTGAGGTAGTTTTAATCGAGAGGGCGTCTCTCACGTTCACTTTTCTTATATTTAGGGAAGCTTTAATCGAGAGAGCCCTTCTCACGTTTATTTTTCTTATATTTGAGGTAATTTTAATCGAGATAGCGTCTCTCACGTTCATTTTTCTTATATTTGAGGTAGTTTTAATCGAGAGGGCTTCTCTCACGTTCACTTTTCTTATATTTAGGGAAGCTTTAAACGAGAGAGCTGTTCGAAAAGAGAACCTAAGCAATGGGAATTGTAAAATCATTTTATGTAAATCGTTTCTAAAAAATATGCGCAATAATTGATCGAGCACCGCATAGGATAAAAGAAAGTATAAGAACATGCAGGAGGGATGTCGTTGAAAAAGGTAGAAAAAAATTTTATCGTCTCTCAGGAAGATTGGACCCTCCATCGTAAAGGTTATCAAGATCAACAGCGTCATAAGGAAAAAATTAAAGAATCTATAAAAAATAACTTACCCGATATTATAAGTGAAGAAAATATCATTATGTCAAATGGAAAAGATGTTATAAAAATACCAATCCGCTCGCTTGATGAGTATAAAATTCGCTATAACCATGACAATAAGCAACATGTTGGCAGTGGTGATGGGGAGAGTGAGGTTGGTGATGTGATTGCGAAAGATGGGAGTGGAAAAGGCCAAAGTGGTGCTGGTAAGGGAGAGGGAGCTGGTAATGCACCGGGTGAAGATTATTATGAAGCAGAAGTCTCTCTTGCGGAATTGGAAGAGGTTTTGTTTGAGGAATTGGAATTGCCACGTTTGATTCAAAAAGATCAGATAGACATGACAATGGAAGATATTGAATTTAATGATTTACGAAAACAAGGATTGATGGGTAACTTAGATAAAAAGCGCACTATCCTAACGGCTTTGAAGCGAAACGCACGAGCCGGAAAGCCCGTCATTTCACCGATTCACAATGATGACTTACGTTTTAAAACATGGAATGAGAAGGAAAAGCCTGAATCAAGTGCAGTGGTACTTGCTATGATGGATACAAGTGGTTCCATGGGACGTATGCAAAAGTATTTGGCACGCAGCTTCTTTTTCTGGATGACACGATTTCTTCGTTCAAAATATGAAACAGTAGAAATTGAATTTATCGCACATCATACAGAAGCACGTGTCGTTACAGAAGAAGAGTTTTTTTCAAAAGGGGAAAGTGGTGGAACGATTTGTTCATCAGCTTATATGAAGGCTTTAGAATTAATTGATGAAAAATATCCTCCGACAAGCTATAATATTTATCCTTTTCATTTATCAGATGGTGATAATTTTTCAACGGATAATAAACGATGTTTGGAGTTGCTACAAGAACTTCTGGATGTTTCGAATATGTTTGGCTATGGTGAGGTAAATTTATTTGATCGATATTCCACGTTGATGGGTGCATTTAAATCCATTAATCATCCGCGATTCCACTCTTATATTATGAGGAAAAATCGTGATGTTTATGAAGCATTAAAAAGCTTTTTTAAAAAAGAAGAAGTGACTGTTTGATGTAATAGAGATGGTATAAGGAACGTTGGATGTGAGGAGTTCCGACGTTCCCTTTATATTGATAGAGAATGTAAGAAATTAGCTCTCTTCATTCTTCCGTAATCTCAATTTTATATATTCCTCTTTCCGTACTAATAATAAATTGATTTCCATCGTATTCATACAACGCGTCTTCTTCAAGTGGAATATCGTATTGATTTTGAGGAAGTGGACGAAATTGGTTATTATCTGTATAAATCTGTCCGTCACCGTTTAATTGCATCGTGTACTTCGATTGATAATCATCAATTGTTCCGTCGTTTTTCTTGTAAGATACATTTTCCAAATCCATTAACGTTTCATCCAAATCTTCGAGTTCATGTTTTGAAACTTTAATATATTGACCTTTCCATTGATTTAAAAGTTCATTAAATTCCTCAATTGATAAAAATAATTTATCCACAAAAATTCCTCCTTATACTAGGATGTCCCAGAAAATATGGCTTAATCAAACTTACATATAGTTAAAAAATTTCATTTCCACAGTAAAAATGATGTTTTTTTATGCTGTTGTAGTCTATTATTGTAGTATGTGTAAATTTTGATAAATTAATGGCTAACAATATAGATAGTAAAAAACACCAATAGCACAGTCAGTGTGATGATATAATTATGAAAAAGGAAATATATCTAAAGGATGGTTTGGATGTCGGAGGAAACAATAACAAGATTTGATTTAAATGGAAAAGAAATTATTTTAATTGGAACGGCACACGTTTCAAAACATAGTGCCGAACAGGTAAAAGAAGTGATTGAGGCGGAACAGCCTGACTCGGTTTGTATTGAATTAGACGAACAGCGTTATAAATCGGTTCGCGAAGGTAATAAGTGGAAGGATATGGATATTTTTCAGGTGATCAAAGACAAAAAAGCGACTTTGCTTTTAATGAACTTGGCTATATCTTCTTTTCAAAATCGAATGGCAAAGCAATTTGATATAAGCCCTGGCCAAGAGATGATTCAGGGGATTGAATCCGCAGAAGAAATAGGCGCGAATCTCGTGTTAGCTGATCGAGATATTCAAATTACATTTTCGCGGATATGGGGAAATATTGGATTAAAAGGAAAGGCACTGCTTCTTACGCAAGTGATTGCGAGTATCTTCTCACAAGAGACAATCTCTGAAGAAGAACTTGAGAAAATGAAAACGCAAGACACCATCAATGCGATGCTAAATGAATTTACCGAAGCTTTTCCAAAGTTGAAACGACCATTAATTGATGAAAGGGATCAATACTTATCACAAAAAATAAAAAATGCTCCAGGTGAAAAAATAGTTGCTGTTTTGGGTGCTGCACACGTTCCAGGAATTACAAAGGAAATTAAGAAAGAACATAATTTAAAAAAATTAACACAAAGACCACCTAAATCAAAGGCACCGAAAATTATTGGATGGTCAATACCGATTCTTATTCTTGGTATTATTGCTTACACATTTTTAGCAAATCCAGCAGCTGGATGGCAGCAAACGGTAAGCTGGATATTATGGAATGGTTCATTCTCTGCTATTGGTGCAGCGGTTGCTTTCGCCCATCCACTAGCAATTATAACAGCATTTCTCGCGGCGCCAATCACGTCATTGAATCCACTTTTAGCTGCTGGTTGGTTTTCTGGTTTTGTCCAAGCTTATGTACGCAGACCTCATGTAAGTGATTTTGAAACACTTTCGGAAGATGTTTTTCATTTGAAAGGTTTTTGGCATAATAAAGTGACAAGAGTACTGCTCGTTATTGTATTGGCAAATATTGGGAGTTCCATTGGAACCTTTGTCGGGGGGGCAGACGTGATACGACTGTTTTTAGAAAATCTGTAGATCATAGTAGGAAGCTGGGATATGTCCCGGCTTTTTCTATTTTAATAACTAAAATTGGTGGCTGCAATCTGTTATTCATCATTCTCTTCTTCTTTTCATAAACTATAGAAATCATACCAGGAGGGATGACCTTGACAGAGATGAAAGCATTGCACCGGGCAATTGATGAAATTACAGAAGTTGCTGAAGG
>DATGTS010000064.1:0-88581 GCA_035301745.1 Candidatus Avamphibacillus sp. | reverse complement strand
TATTCACCAAATAGCTACGAAGAATGGGAAGACAGCAAAGAACATCAAGAGCCAGCATTAAGCGCGAGCATGACTGGTGCTGCTGATTATTGGAACTTCCGTGAAGATGACGATAATTACTATGAACAGCCAGGTAAATTATTTAGACTTATGTCACAAGAAGAACAACAACGTCTATGTGAAAACACAGCTCGTGATATGGAAGGTGCAACGAAAAAAGTTAAAATCAGACATATTACGAACTGCTACAAAGCTGACCCAGCTTATGGTGAAGGTGTAGCTAAAGCTGCAGGGATTCCAATGAGTGAAATTGATGTAGCAAACCCTGAAACAGTATAAATTAATCTAAAAAGCCTCTCCAGGTGTCAAAACTGGAGAGGTTTTTTTACTATATTTTATCAATTAGATATATTTAATTGAAAAAATGCATCATCTATAAATGTGACTGCTAATCAATTGCTTCTTTTTAGAGATTATTTTCTAAAGTATCAAAGCCTATTGACACTTCCCCCGAAACTTATTCTTTAATCATTGATAAAGCAATTCTTCCTTTATCTATATCTACATTTTCGATCCAAACAGTAACCACATCGCCAACGGAAGCAATATCCATTGGATGCTTCACAAATTTATTTGCCATTTTTGAAATATGGACTAATCCATCTTGCTTTACTCCGATATCCACAAATACACCAAAGTCAACAACATTTCTTACGGTACCTTGCATTTCCATCCCAGGTTTTAAGTCTTCCATGCTAAGTACATTTGTCTTTAATATAGGTGTTGGAAAGTCGTCTCTCGGATCTCGTTCTGGACGTCCTAAAGCCGACATAATATCTTCAAGGGTTGGAAGTCCTATATCAAGTGTTTTTGCTGTTTCTTTTTTATCAAGATGATTCATTTTTTCACGAAGGTGATCTGTTCCGATATCTTCTAAGTTACAATGAATCATTTGCAGGAGCTTCTCTGTGTGGTGATAACTTTCAGGATGAATTGGCGTACGATCAAGTGGATGGTCTCCATCAATAATTCTTAAGAAGCCAATCCCCTGTTCATATGTTTTTTCACCAAGTCTTGGAATTTTCTTTAGCTCACTTCGTTTTTTGAATTTCCCACTTTCATTACGCTGCTTCACTATGTTATTAGCAACGGTTTTGCTTAGTCCCGAAACATATTGGAGCAATGCCGAAGAGGCAGTATTGACATTAACACCGACTTGGTTAACCGCTGTTTCCACAACAAAACCTAATGATTCATTCAATGCTTTCTGACTGACATCATGCTGATACTGACCGACACCAATTGATTTTGGATCAATTTTTACAAGTTCAGCAAGCGGATCTTGAACTCTCCGTGCGATCGAGGCTGCACTGCGCTCTTCAACTTGTAAATCTGGGAATTCTTCACGAGCTAGCTTGGATGCTGAGTAAACACTCGCTCCAGCTTCATTTACGATAATATATGGAATGTTTAAATCATGCTTCCCAATAACATCTGAGATGAATTGTTCTGTTTCTCGAGATGCTGTTCCATTCCCTATAGCTATTAACTCGACCGGATGTTTCTTAATGAATTCCATAATAACCTTTTCCGCACCAACAACATCTTTTCTGGGGGCAGTTGGATACATTACTCCTACTTCTTTTACTTTTCCTGTTTCATCAACAACGGCAAGCTTACAACCTGTACGATAAGCTGGGTCAACACCCAATACAGTCCTCCCTTTCAATGGAGGCTGTAGCAATAAGTTTTTAAGGTTAACTGAAAAAACATCAATTGCTTGTTCTTCACCTTTTTCAGTTAGAGACTTTCGAATTTCTCTTTCAATGGACGGCTGAATTAATCGTTTATAACTATCCGTAATTGCTTCTTGCAAAATTTCTTTGCATCTTTTATTTCCATTATTATGGATTACTTGCCTTTCTAAGTATTCGATTATTCGCTCCATTGGAGGCTCGATCGACACACGTAAAACATCTTCTTTTTCCCCACGATTAAGTGCTAGAATCCGATGTGAGACGAGTGAGCGAATAGGTTCACTGTATTCATAATACATTTCATAAACACTTTTCTCATCTTTCTCTTTGTCTTTGGCAGTGGATTGAATCATCCCACGTTTAAAAGTAATATCTCGAACATATTCTCGAAACTCGGCTTCATCTGAAATCCACTCAGCAATGATATCATTTACACCAGCAAGGACTTCCTCTGTTGTATGCAATTCCTTTTCTTCAGATAAATATTCTTTTGCCAACTCATCTATATTATACTCTTCTTGTTCCCATATGATTTTAGCTAATGGTTTGATTCCTTTTTCTTTTGCAATGGTCGCTCTCGTTCTTCGTTTTTGTCGATATGGACGATATAAGTCCTCTACACGTTGTAATTGTGTAGCTTGATTTATTGCTTGTTTAAGCTCTTCTGTCAACTTACCTTGTTCATCGATAAGACGGATAACTTCCTCTTTTCTTTCCGTTAAATTCACCACATATTCCCATTTATCAGCAATTGTTTTAATTTGAACCTCATCAAGTCCACCTGTCACTTCTTTTCGATAACGAGCAATAAATGGTACCGTGTTTCCCTCATCCATTAATGAGATAACTTTTATAATAATAGGTGCTTTAACCTTTGTTTCTGCAGCTACCCACTTTACAAGTTCCTGATCTAATTCGGTCGTCACTTTTCATGCTCCTCCTTTATTTACAATCTTAAGTTTATCAAAAGTAAAACGTAAGCCCAAATATTTACCTATCAATTATTTCGGAAGGTTATTTATCATTCATTTTAACATGATCCTAAGTTACCTTATGAGAGGAGAAACCCGGTCAAACGTCACGTGGAACGGGCCTAAGTTACATTATGAGATAAAAAAACCAATTAAACGTCACGTGGAACGGGCCCACGTTACATTATGAAAGGAAAACCTGAGCAAACGTCACGTGGAACGTTCCCATGTTACATTACAAACCTATTAAAAAAGACTGACATCTTATGCCAGCCTCGCCTATTGATCATAACTTACTGCGATTAATGTTGTATCATCTTTTCGTTCGGTTCTGCTTTGTTGTTTAAATGTGTCAATGATATTGTTTACATTCCGATCTAAAAATAATTTTTTCGATAACTCTTCATCTGACACACCATCTGAAAACAAAATAAAATTCATTTTAGGCAAAAGCTTTCCACGAACTACCTTAAAAGGCCTCTTATATCCTGCAAGGTATCCTCCACTTGGAATGTTACGCTCCTTTTTCTTCCCATCGATAATTGTGATAACCCCAATATTTCCAATCGATGAAAAGGAATACGTGTTAGATGGAAAGTGTAATTTCAAAATCCCTAAAACTACTCCTCGTTTACCTATTAATTCTTTATTACACTTTTCAACAAGCTCCTCAACTGTCGCATCAACATTTTGTTTAATAATGTCGATTGTAATGCGAGAAGATTCCAGAGCGTATTCCCCACTACCAAGTCCGTCCGCTATGGCACAAATAAATTCTTCTTGCGTTTTGGTGTAAATATAACTATCCCCACAACAATAATTACCTTTTTTTGCTTTTTGATATACTGCTACTTCTACTTGGTTTGCAGGTCTCAATCCAATACCTCCGTCACATCAGATTGAATTGCTTCACGAAGCTTTCTTAATGACCTTCGTTGAATACGAGATACATGCATTTGCGATATACCTAATAATTCACCGGTCTCTTTTTGACTCATATTTTCAAAGAAAGTACAACGCAAGATACTTTGCTCTCTTTCTGAAAGAATCGGCAATATTTTTTCCAAAATAAGTTTGTAATCCGTGTCTTTATAACCATCTTCAGAACTTCCAACTAAATCTAGGAGAGCAACAGTACTCCCTTCTGAATCCGCTTCTATCTTTCGGTCAACTGATAAAGCCTTATAACTCCTGCCCATTTCCATTGTTTCTAGTACTTCTTCTTCCGATACATCAAGATGTTCAGCAATCTCAGCAACTGTTGGTGAAGTTTGTCGATTAGCGGTTAATTCCTCAATTGTTTTTCTGATTTTAGGTCCTAATTCCTTAATACGGCGTGGAACATGTACACTCCACGTTTTATCTCGAATAAATCGTTTAATTTCCCCAATTATAGTCGGAATAGCAAAAGACTCAAAAGATTTACCATATGAAATATCAAAACGTCTTACTGCTGCAAGTAGACCAATCATACCAACCTGTACAAGATCCTCATGAATACTACTGTTTTTTGAATATTTCCTAGCAATCGATTTAACTAAATCGTCGTATTGGAGTACCATCTTTTCTTGAATCTCTTCATTGGTTGAATCTTCTTGTAAAATTGCGATCCATTGGTAAACCTCATCACATTTCTTATGGTCTGGATGAGATTTGTCCGTCATCAAAATCCACCTCAGCTTCATGTAAATACTTTGTCATTAAAACAAAGACACCATATTCATTATTAATTTCTACTTTATCCATTAAAGCATTTATTAAAAATAACCCAAATCCTCCTTCTCTTAGAGTCTCAATGGATTCATCAGGCTGATAAGGTCCAATGTCGCTTTTTACTTCCTTTAAATCAAAGCTTCCACCACGATCTGCAACCATAATTTCTAAACGATCTTCATACACACCAAATCCAATGGTGACCTCACCTGTTTCATTACCTTTATAAGCATGTTCCACTACGTTCGTCACAGCCTCTGCAACTGCAACTTTTAAATCTTCAATGTCCTCATAATTAAAACCCATCCGATTTGCAATTCCGGAAACACTGAGTCTAATTACGCCCACATATTCCGCTTTTGCTGGTACCTTCATTTCAATAAAGTCAAAAGTCTCCATTATTCACTCACACCCCGAATCGCAGGTTGTATATCCATAATCTCAATCAAACCTGTAATTTCAAATAATCGTAATACACGCTCATGCAAATTAACTAATTTAAGATGACTATTATTTTCTTTTGTTGACTTAACTGCACTAATAAATACACCAAGCCCTGTACTATCCATGTAGTTAACATTATTCATATCAACGTTGACCGTCACACCGTTATTTTTCGTTAAGTTTAACAATTCTTTTTTTAACTTTGGCGCTGTATAGATATCAATTTCACCACTTAAATACATCGTTTTCTTATTGTCATTATCTTCAACTTCAATATTTAAATTCATTATTATCCTCCTACATACAAAAAACGGCGACCATCTATTCTGCATAAAGATATGTATAGAAGTTGGTTCTATGCCGTTTTAAATTTTCAATTAAACCATTTAGTATGACATTCCCTAATCCGAAAAGATTAAACTTCTTTTTTCAAAAATAATAATGTAAAATCATCCCTTAATTGAAAATCCTGTATACGTTCAAATTGTTTATATACATGTTCAACCGCTTCTTGTGCAGGTAAATGAATATATTGTTCGATGATATCTAATACTTCATTTTTTTCCATAAAACGCTCTCCAACCTTACTTTCTGTTACTCCATCGGTCAATAGGATAACTACATCGCCTTTTTCAAGAAATCGTTCATATTGAGTATATTCAAATTCTGGTGCGACCCCCAACACCAGACCTTTTGTTTCTATTTCCTCAAATTGACCGTCTTTTGCATTGTAGAAAAAGCCCGGTTCATGACCCGCAGATGCATATAATAGTTTGTTTTCTTCTGTTAAATATTGCATATAAAACATAGTAATAAACATACTCGCATCAACGTTTTTTTCAACCACACGATTGAGGTTTTTTAGAATTTGACTAGGACTCATCGAATGTTCAGGAAAGCTATCCATCGAATACTTAATCATCGACATACAAAGAGCAGCAGGAATACCTTTCCCTTTAACATCGGCAATAGCGATGCCTACAGAGTCATCATCCCCTTGGACAAAATGATAATAATCCCCATTCATCTGATGGGCCGGAACACTGATCACACCAATATCTAATCCTTTTACTTTCGGCTTTTTTGTAGAAAGAAGTGTATGTTGCATGTTCGCTGCAACTGATATTTCCGATTTCAATGCAAATTGCTTTTCTCTCAATACTTGATTTTCTTGAAGTGCCATTCCGAATGAAATCATCGTTTCTAATAGAAAATTCATTGATAATGTTACTTCTGGGCTCACATTTGGATATAATTCGCTAAAGGCCTGAATATGTAAATTAATAATTTCTTCTGGCAAAACATTCTCTTGGATAAACAGCTTTGTAATCTTCTCTGCTCCATATAAAGCTTGTTCATCTTGGGTCTCTATAAAGGATTTTAAAAGTTCCTTATAATTTGTCGCTTCCAAATCTAAGGCACTCACTAAATTCACCCCTGTATTTTAAAGTAGGTAGTTTTATATTTCATTCTAACGTACCCATTTTATTGCTCTTACTTCTGTTCCTTCTCCTACCTCTGATTTTATATCGAATTCGTCCATTAATCGCTTGACACCAGGAAGACCCGCTCCAAGCCCACCCGAGGTTGAATAGCCATCTTCCATCACTTGGCTTAAATTCTTTATTCCAGGTCCTGTGTCTATTGCTATCATACACATGCCTTTTTGGTCGATATTTTCTATGATTTCAAAACAAATTTGTCCATTACTATCACCAGCATATAAGTATATATTCCGAGCTAATTCTGATATCGCAGTAGCTATACGGGCCTGATCAACGGAACCAAAGCCTAATCTCTTTGCAACTTCACGTCCACGTTGACGAGCACCTACGATATCCCACTCCTTTTCAATAGTGACACAGGAATTAAGGTCCATTGACTATTCCCCCAATTCCTGATGAAGTTTCATTAGGCCCTGTTCTAGATCTAAAGCGGTTGGCACATCTTGCATGTGTATACCTAAATCAATTAGTGTCATGGCAACCGCTGGCTGGATGCCCGTTAAAACAACTTTTGCCCCCATAAGATCTGACATAGTCACCACTTCACCTAATACTTTCGCAATAAATGAATCGATAATGTCTACAGATGTAAGATCTATTACTACCCCGGAAGCACCGGTTTTGTGAATTTTATTTAAAAGATCTTCTTGAAATTGTATTGCTGTTTTATCGTCTATTTCAGTTTGAATGGAAATAAGCAAGTAATTATTGAGTTTTAAGATTGGAATTCTCATGATTTCTATTCCCCCTTATGGAATCAATCATTTTTTCTAAGGATTCAATTTTCTTATTATCAAGGTCGATGATTTTACGATCGGTAACTTCAAGAGCTGTTTCAAATCCTTTCTTCAAAGTGCTCTTCGTTGGAAAGTTGGTAAGATCAATTCCTAAAGTAACAATCGTTTGTGCAATTTCTGGACGAATCCCAACTAAAATACAAGTAGATCCAACGAGCCTTACCGCTTCTGCCGCTTGAATGATGTGATGAGCCACCATCGTATCAACTACTGGAACACCAGTAATATCGATTAAGACGACTTCTGAATTATGTTTAATAACACCTTCCAGTAAATTTTCCATGATCAGTTTCGCTCGTTCTGTATCGATGGTACCAATAAGAGGCATAATCGTAATATTGTCCATGACCGGAATAAGGGGTGCAGATAGTTCCTGTAAGGCAACACGTTGCAGTGAAACAATGTTCTCCCAGCTCCCGGAATATTCATTGACCAACTCTCGGATAATAGGTTCAACCCAGTTATCGACACTTTGTAAAACGGTTGAAAAGTAATCCGAATCCAATTGATCTGATTGAGCTAAAATGAAATCTATCGTTACCCGGCGAAAAATTTGCAAACCATCTGTAATATAGCTAAGTGGCCATCCTAATGTAATGATTTTCTCCGAAAAGTCTTCTACCGCTTTCATAGAACCTTCTTCTTCAATGCTAGTAAAAATAACGTTAACAAATTCACGGTTCGTTCCTTCAAATAAATCATTTGAAATAGTTGATGTATATTTTTCTTCTTTTAATTTTTCAATTTCCTTTAACCACATTTGTACGATCGAATCACTATTTTCAATAGCTATTCTCCTTAAATGTCTGTCCATTTTTTTACCCCCATACTTTTCAATCAGTTACGTTATCTATATAAAATCCTTTTATTATTCTATCATGTTATTTACTTAATAGCAGTTAAGATAGTTGAAAAAGATAAAAAAGTCAAAAAGTTAGGGCTTCAGTAACAGGAAATTTGCTCCAAATATTAATCCCAGATTAGAAAACAAATAAAAAAACCCCACAGTTATACTATGGGGAACCTTAGTGACCATACATTTCTTTGAGGCCCAGGCTTATTTGCAATGCATGATTAATTTTTTCCATCATTTGATGATCTAATTTTGTTATTTTATCGGTTAGACGCTGTTTATCCAGTGTCCTTATTTGTTCTAATAAAATAACAGAATCACGGTCAAATCCGTACCGTTTAGCATTTATTTCTACATGTGTAGGTAGTTTGGCCTTTTGAATTTGTGCGGTTATCGCTGCTACGATAACCGTCGGGCTAAATCGATTTCCGATGTCATTTTGTAAAATCAAAACAGGCCTAACCCCTCCCTGCTCTGATCCAACAACGGGGGAAAGATCAGCGAAATAAACCTCACCTCTTTGAACAATCAAAATACTACACCCCGATCACTGTGCGTTCCAAGGTGTCTTCCGCCTCCTCTTCGGCCTGAAAAGCTTCAGAAGCAATTGTGAGATTTATCGATGCCATTTCTTCATAGCCTTTTTGCATGGATTCATAAAATTTCTGAATGTGTTCCTCTTTCTTCGATTCAAGATAACTTCTTGTTGCCTGATAGATAAAGTCATTTAGATCTCTATTCTCAGATTTCATTATTCCATCCACCTCATTCAAAAGGTTTTTTGGTAGTTTGACCATAACTTCCTGTAAGCTCTCTGACAAACCATGCACCTCCACCAACATGAACGACTCTTATAAAATTTTACTGAAGGTTTACAAAAACACCATACGATTCCAAGTGTTTCTGTTGTTTCCGCAACAAATCTATTTTAATGATATCATTCCTTAGGCGGGTTTGCAAAGTCTTATTTGTAATTTCTTTATAAATCTTCTTCATTTCCTGTTTTACTTTTGAATAAAAGGGGTATTAGATTAATTATAAAGTTCAATTTTCTTTTGTGGAGATGTATTTTCTTGGCACACGTTTTCCAATCATACATGGTATCTCGTAGTTAATTGTTCCAAGGTAATTTGCTACATCGTCTATACTAATACGGGCCCCTTTTTGTTCCCCGATTAATGTTACTTCTTCTCCCACCTCATACTTTTGATCGAGACGAACCATCATCATATCCATGCATATTCTACCTACAATTGGCATGTATTTGCCATCAACGAGTACGTGAAAACCTTGTAATTTTCTAGTCCATCCATCACCATAGCCAATAGGTACTGTCCCAATCCATTCATCTTTCTCAGCTATATACGTCCCTCCATAACTAATCGATTGTCCTTGAGAAATGCGTTTAACATGAACTAATTTACTATGCAATGAGAAAGCTTGTTTAAGAGGAATTTCATTTTCAGATTTGACAGTAGCAGAAGGATAGAGCCCATACATTGATATGCCAAAGCGAATGGAATTATGCATTTCATTTGGAAAGCGAATGGACGCTGCACTATTCCCGATATGAACATTGACTTGCTTTTTCCATTTCTCTTGAAAGTTCTCAAGCATTTTCTCAAAGCATTCCTTTTGCTGATGAAAATAATCCAAGTCTTCGTCATCTGCAGTGGCGAAGTGTGTAAATAAGCCAGTTAATGAGAGTTTGGGATTATTATTTAGTTCTTTCATTAACTCGTCCATTTTTTCCTCAGATGTAATTCCGATTCTCCCCATTCCTGTATCCCATTTCATATGGAGTTTTAATTCATTTTTTAACGGATACTGTTTTAGCTCTTCCAGCCATTCTTTTTGATAAAAAGTTAATATTATATCATTTTCTGCAGCTAAGTCAGCAAATCTTGCTGGGACTCGACCTAAAACAAGAATTGGCGCTTCAATGGATGCTTCCCGTAAGATGAGTGCTTCTTCAAGTAAAGCAACTGCTATCGCGGACACTCCTGATTCAAGTGCCTTTTTAGCGACTTGAACGCTACCATGCCCATAACCATCCGCTTTTACTACACCAACAATTTTTGTTCCTTCAGGTAATCTTTTCTTCATTTGTAATATATTATAACCAATATGGTCCAAATTTACTTCAGCCCATGTTTCTCTAATCATAACGCCTGTCATGTCAACATTCTCCCCTATTATTTACTCTAGATGATTGTCTTTGATTACATTTTACTCCAAAGGTGAATGGAAGTAAAAGGAACAATTAGTCCGTTCTTACTATTATTATAAGACCAAAAGCACAAAAGCAGACTCAGGTTATGATGAGTCTGCTAAAGTTTACTATGCACCTTCCCTTATTTTACTTCTGTACCTACAACGGACTCTGCAACTTCAATGAGCTCTTCCCTCGTTAATTCTTCACTAGCTAGGTAGAAGTCCGTTCCTTCATAATGCCATTCAACTGCGTTATTTGATAACGCGCCAACAGCATACCCTAAGTTAACAATATCTCCCTCTACTTCACGCGGTGAAGATAAAGTTGGTAAAGCCTCTCTTTTTTCCTGAACGAGCGTAAAGTTCTTATCTCCTGTATAGGAAAGAATCACACGCTCCCCATCTTCTAACTCCACTTCTTTCTTTTCTGTCAACTCAGCCCCACTTGTATTTTCAGGGGTTAACACAGCTAGTGGCTCCATACTTTCATCTGCTTCTTGGGATGCTGACGTTTCTGCAACTTCGGTATTTGTTTTCATATTTTCATCTAATACAAAATCATTTTTCTCAAACGTGGGATCTGTATTAAAGTCAGAAAAGCTTACTTCAACAAGTGCATTTTTATCTTTATCAAGGACCTTAACAAGTGTTGGTGTATAATCCTTTTTATCTATATGAATTTCTTGAAACGGCAAATTGTTATTACTCTGGTAATTTGTTTTTGTAGTGAATACATAATGCGTTTCATTTGTTTCAAATTCGGCTTCTTCGTCATTTTTAATATCTTTTACAATCGATTGAAGTAAATATGGCTGGCTACTATTGTCCGGCCAATCCGTCTGAAATTTAAAGCTTTTGTTTAGTGCAGGTGTCAGTACAAAAACACCATCTTCATTTTTTAAAATAATTTGATTCCCTTTTTCATCTTGATCATTCGATAGAGCAACACGGTAAAAGTCATCTTTCTTATGCCAAACATCAATTTCATATGTCTGCTCTTCCTGACCCGTACTCATATTCATATTTGCTTGTACCTTATATCCATCTAATTTTTCAAGATTTTCATCAAGCTTCTTCACGACATCTTCTTGAGATTTTTCACCACAAGCAGATAGCAGCAAAACCATACCGATAAACAGTGCCATCCAAATAGTAATTTTTTTATTCATGAACATATCTCCCTTGTCTCAATTCCTATAAACAAATGTCGCTTTAATTTTCGTTTTAAAACCGCTATATTCTTTTTAACCAAAGCTTACATTGTTTAATAAACAGACTGGGACAAAGGGAACTTGACCACTTATTTAATGTAGAAATGTACGAAAGACCTTACGAAGGCCGTCAATCACATCCGTCGCTGTTAAATCGTAATGTGAATGCTTTTCTTTTACTTGCAAATCTGCAGACATTCCATGGATATAACACGCATTACATAGTGCATGAAAGATACTCATCTCCTGCATCACCATTGCTAGAATAATTCCCGTTAATACATCACCACTTCCTCCTTTAGCTAGTCCAGGATTTCCGGTAATGTTGACAGCTTGCTCTCCATGTGGCGTCGTGATAATAGTGAATCTTCCTTTTAAAACTACATAGATTTGATGGGTTTTAGCAAATTGTAATGAATAATGAAAAGGAGATTCCATTAATTTGGAGACAGGAATTCCCAGTAACCTTGCCATTTCACCAGGGTGTGGGGTGATAATTATGGGCTGCTTTTTTTGACCAAGCTCCTCAATATTGGATTTTAGATGGAATAATCCATCTGCATCAATGATTATTGGACACTGGGCTTGGTCAATAACGTTTTTTAAAAAAACGCTTGTTTCTTCTTCTCTGCCCATTCCAATTCCCATAGCTATCGCATCATATTCCTTGAGTGAAGGAATATGTTCTGTTGATATAAATCCATTTACATCCGAAAGCGTGGTATATGTTGCTTCTGGAGTAGAAGCAGCTATACGATTAATTACTTTTTCAGTCGTCGCTGCCTTTATCAACCCAGATCCTGCTTTTAATGATGCTCTTATCGTCATGGCTAGTGAACCTGGCATATCATCACTGCCGCCAATAACAAGCCCTTTTCCGTGGGTTCCTTTATGTGAATTAGGCTTGCGTCTCGGCATATTTACTTGAAAGTTATTCGCCATATACAAATATCTCATCACATATTTCTCAAATGCTTTTGGTGGATACCCAATAGATACGAGATCCCACTTTCCATAATATGGCGCAGTATGTTCGAGAAAAGTACTTATTTTAGGAGCACCAATGATAACAGTATAATCCGCTTTTACGGATAAAAAGGTCCGCTCTCCTTCATCTGACGGGAGCCCTGTTGGAATATCAACAGAAATAATATACTCGGCAAAATCATTTACCAGAGAGACAATTGCCGCTAAAGGCTCTCGCAATCTCCCTTTAACTCCAATCCCCAGCATCGCATCGATAACGATGTCATGGCTAGTTATGATTCTTTTTACATCTATTCCTCCTCCAATAGGAATCACCGTGCCACCGCAATTCAAAAAAAGCTGTTTATGAAAAAGTGTTTCTTCTGTCATTTTTTCATCTGATCCAGTTTGCAGAACGGTAACATGATACTTTTGATTTAATAATGTCCTTGCTATTACAAAACCATCTCCACCATTATTTCCCGTCCCGACAAATATAAGAAGCTTATCCGTTCTCGTTAATTTGCTATATATTTTTTCACAAACAGCTCTTCCAGCATTCTCCATCAATAAATTTTTAAAGCCTATTTCTTCTTTTGTATAATGGTCTATATCGTACATTTCCTTTGCGGTCACTACAAACAATTTTGTTCCCTCCTACCCGCACTAAACTATATGAGACAACCTCATTGATTATGCAAAGATACTTACTTGAGTTCATATGAAAAGTAAGAATAATGCTAACTCACTTTTCTTCAATAACGACTTGTGCTACAGCATATTCCTCACTATGACTGATAGAAACGAAGAGATTCATTCTTACAAATTCTTTAGCAAATATATAAGGCTTCCCGTTTTCACTTTGTAAAATTGAAATATCTTTAAAGCTTAATTTACCTATTCCAGTTCCAGTTGCTTTTGCAAAAGCTTCCTTCGCGGCAAAACGTCCAGCTAAAAATTCCACTTGACGTCGTTCATTAGTTAATTTTAAAAACAACTCTTTCTCTTGTTCTGTTAAAATTCGCTGAACCAAACGATCACTTTTCTGTAAATTCCTTTTAATCCGGTCTAATTCAATAATGTCAATTCCAATTCCTTTAATCATCATGTATATACCTTTCAATTCATTTTAATTATTTAATGTATTATATTACTATTATAACTATCATATCATGTACGGATATTGAAACCTATTTTCCCTTTAAAGGAGAGAAAACAATGTTTATTCGCTCGGAAAGAAGTATTAAAGAATTTATGCAATTTTACCCAATTGTTTCAGGGTTTATTATTATATATCTTAGTTTGTGGTTAATTATCGATTTTCTCCAGCTTCCAATTGGTCAATTCCTTTATTTAAAAGGAGTAGGTAATAACTTCCTTATTCATCAAGGAGAATACTGGCGCCTCATCACTCCAATGTTTCTTCATGGCGGGATGATGCATGTTTTGTTTAACTCTTTTAGCCTTGTATTATTTGGTCCCGCACTGGAACAGATGCTAGGAAAAGTAAAGTTTATATTAGCATACATGGGTGCTGGATTAATTGGAAATCTTGCAACTTACTTTTTAGGTCCAGGTGATATTTTTTATAGTCACGTTGGCGCGTCTGGTGCAATTTATGGTTTGTTTGGAATTTACATTTATATGGTTGTCTTTCGGAAAGAATTAATTGACCAGGCAAGTTCCCAAATCATTGTAGTTATTTTTGTCATCGGACTTGTAATGACTTTTGTCCAATCCAATATTAATGTTTTTGGTCATATTTTTGGATTTATTGGGGGAATGGCCATTGCACCGCTAGTCTTAGCTAATGTTGACCCTTACTCCCATTTGCGGCCAAGACGAAGAAAACAAAATGAGGGTGAGATTTCTTTTGATCCGAATCGCTGGAAGAGAAGACGGGTTCCAAGTCACATAAAAAAGAAAATATTTTGGATTGCTATTGGAATTTTAATCATTCTCGGACTTCTTAATAAGGTAGGAATCCTTTAGTCCTATTACACTAAAAGCCTGACTCAAGACTTAATTGTAGCCTAGAGTCAGGATTTTTTGTCATCTGAAGGTTTCATTTACCTTTTAAAATCAGCCCGTTTACGATAGGAATACCAATCAAAAATTTGATTAGCATCTGCGCGTTCTAATTCTTTGATGGTATAGTGAGTTCCGCCTCCCAACATACCGATAATAGACATCTGAATCGTTGCCAATCTATGACGCTTATGAAGTGGATGCTGCTTGATTTCAACCGATTGAAGTCTTTGATGATAGATTCTCATTGTCGTGCGATGAATTCCTCTTCGAAATCGGAGGCTCAATCGCTTTTGTTCCAGCCAATACCCACCATCCTTCCACTTTAAAAAACCTTGTAGCAAGCTAAACAACCAAAATATACCCGCAAGAAACAAAAAGTCCGGCAAAAAATAAAACAAAGCTCCCGTTAACACGATTGCTGGTATACAGGAGCGAATAAGATAATAACCAAGCGCTCGTTTTGGAAGGGAGCGTAGTTTTTTCTTTTCCACTTGGTAACCAGGTAAATATTTCTTAAAAAAAGGTTCCATTTCATCTTTTTTTAAAATCGGGAATAAAACCGTTGAAAAGTCTTCATTTTTCTCTAAAGACCCTCCAGCAACTTCAACAAAAACGGTTGCAAATCCGAATGGTTGCCTTAGCAGGCTTTCTTCTATCCCTACAGCTTGAATTCGCTTTAAAGGAATCGTGATTTGCTTTTTCTCAAGTAATCCACGGGTAATAAAAAGCTCATCCTTATTTTTTGTAATTGTAAACTTCCCATATTTGATCATTGTTCCTGCAATGCCTAATACATAAAGAACCAGTAGCACTATACTAACTAAACCAATGATAAATATAAGACTTAAACCAACCACCCACTTTAATGTTTCATCAAAGAAGTCCTCAGGGATAAACTGTTCAATCTGTGAAAAGAAAACGGCTGCAAGAGCTAATAGAACCCCGATACTTCCAGAGGTGGTGCCTGCTAAAAATAATCTTTTGGTCGTAATGGTGTCGGAAGGATAGGTAGTCTGTTCTTCCTCCGATGAAAAGTCACTTAATTCCTTCGACGTATTTTTTAACTCCGCTCTTAGTAATTCCCCCTCCTCAAGAGAAACTGCTTTTAACGAAGCTTCCGCACCTTCGCCACTACTAGCTGTTTCAATTTTCACTTTAACTAGCTTAAAAATTCGATGGATAACGCTTTGAGTTAAATCAATGGATTGAATACGGTTTTTAGAAATATACCGCTTTTTTCGAATAAAAATACCATGTTCAATTCTTAACTCATCTTCCTCTACACGATATGTAAATCGATACCAAGAAGCAATGCTAAACGGCAAAATAAGGATGAAAACTGCTCCAATAATTAATAAAAAAATGCCTAATGCCTTTCCTTGAAAAGTAAATAAGCCAATAATAATCGGCAGTGCAAATTCCTTTAAAAATTGAAGAATGTTAAAGAAAACCGTTACAGGATGAAGTCTCTTTTCCTCAAACATCAGCATCTTCCACCCTTGCTAATGCTGATATGCGGTCCCTTAAATCTGAAGCATCTTCTTCTAGTAATGCAGGAATCTCGTGGGTGGTTGCAGCTGTAGAAATCGTCACACTTGCCAAATTAAACTTTTTTAAAATAGGTCCTTGCTTCGTGTCAACATGCTGAACACGAACCATTGGAACCAAGGTTTGTGAAACGATTAACACCCCATGTTGAATATATACTTCCTGCTCAAACACTTCATATCGCCAACGTCTCCAGCGTATTTTTGGAAATAGAAAAATAAATAGATATGTACTTAATGCGCTAATTAACAAAGCAATTCCAGCAAACCAATAGGAGAACTGAAATATATTGGAGAAAATAAACCCTGCTATCGTCAACAACCACAATATAATGACATTGATTGCCGCTGTAATTTTCCATGCTTTGATTGCATCCAGAGCAATTCTATTACGTGGTGGTAATCTCATGTAGAACCTCCATTCAATTAAAAGCGATCTTAACAACAATATATCATAATAGCTCCTTGGTAAATATTAATTTTATATATACTTTATTTTTAAAGAACAAAGGCGCGGGGTGCCCGTTTAGCAACGTACGGACTGGACTGAGCCGTAGGAGATAAAGGAAACACGGCGAACGTAGTGAGCCGATGTTGACTTATTGTACGGAGGTGAATGAAGTCTCGCTAGTTGCTGGGTGGCTTGCGCCGGACGTGGCTTTTCCAGTTGCTCAGTTATCCCCAGGCTTAAAATTTTATAATTTCCTAGACAAGAACAAAAGACAATCCATTCATTAGGATTGCCTTTTTTTAATTCCTTTATTCCAAACTTGCATCAACTTCATTTATCATTTCTTGGACGGAAATAAGTCCACCACCTGATAAATACCAATAATCCGCATTTAAATAGACAATATCATCATTTTTATAAGCGTTTGTATTTTCAACAAGTTGGTTTTCAACAATTGTTTTAGCTGATGATTCACCACCAATAGCAGCTCCACGGTCGATGACATATAATAGATTTGGGTTTTGTTCTTTCACATATTCAAAAGAAACATTTTTTCCGTGTGTAGATGCTTCAATATTTTCATCCGTCGCTTTCACACCAAAAACATCATGAATAAGCCCAAATCTTGAACTCGGACCATAGGCACTGATTTTATCGTCATTTGCTAAAATAATAAGAGCATCTTTCTCACTTGTTTCCGCTTTTTCATGTAGAGTAGAAATGGAATCCTCTATTTGAGAAAGTTCCTCTTCTATTTCGGATTCCTTATCAAAAATTTCACCAATGGTTACCATGTTTTCCTTAAATGAATCCATATACTGTGTCGTATCGACACTTAAATCAATCGTTGCCTCCGTGATTTCCTGGAACTGCTCATAAAGTGAAGCTTGTCGAGCGGAAATAATAATTAGATCAGGATCAATCTCAGCAATTTTTTCAAAATCCGGCTCTTTCAAACTTCCTACGTTTTCATAGTCATCACTGGCATATTTATCTAAATAAGAAGGAATAGTCGCTTGCGGAAGCCCTGCAACTTCTATCCCCAATTTATCAAGTGTATCTAAAATCCCGAAATCAAACACAACAACTTTTTCAGGTTTTTTTGGAACTTCAGTTGTTCCTAGTTCATGTTCTATCGTAACGGTTTCTGACTTTTCATTTGAATTATCATTTTGGGTGCCTTTATCCTCAGCTGAACCACATGCTCCCATTACTAGAACAATTAACCCGAAAACCAACCACAGACTATATTTCCGCATACAAAACTTCCTCTCTACATATTTATTTTAAATAACTAGTGCTGCATAAATATGTATATATACATTCAATATTTATGAATTGATTATCTCAAACTCACCCATCTCTATTAAAATGAGAGAAACTGCGAATGATTATTTACTAAAAACTCCTTCCCACAACAAAAAATTGAAACACATTACCTTATCAACCGATCACACTCTAAAAAACGAACATGAAACGAAGTGAATTTAACCTACTATAAACAATTTGGTTTACTAATACACTCAGGTAAGGTACTATGATTCATAGAGTTCCTTTTATTAGTTCTGCCTCGGCCATGGCTTTCTAATAGAAGGGACTTTTTATTTCTTTATAAAAGCATATCGATTTAATACATGTATTCATGCAGCACTAGCGATCAAAAATAAACACAAATCCGTTTATTATCAATATGTTTTATATCTATATCCATATCATAAATTTCTTTTAATACACATTTATCAATCACGTCACAAGTTCTTCCATGTTTTACAATCTTACCATCTTTTAAAGCAACAATATGATCTGAATAGCATGACGCAAAATTGATATCATGGATAACAATTAAAATTGTTTTTCCTAATTCATCAACTAGACGACGTAATGTCTTCATAATTTGTACAGAGTGACGCATATCTAAATTGTTTAATGGTTCATCAAGCAGAATATATTCCGTATCCTGTGCGATAACCATTGCAATATGTGCCCGTTGTCGTTGTCCACCACTTAGTTCATCTAAATATTTATGCTGCATATCCCGCAGTTCCATATAGTCAATCGCTTCATCTACTTTTTCCCAATCCTCATTCTTTAGTCTTCCTTGGGAATAAGGGAAACGTCCAAAAGAAACCAATTCACGAATCGTTAATTTCATGTTTATTTGATTTGACTGCTTTAAAATAGAGACTTTCTTCGCCAAATCATTATTTTTTGATTTCATAATATCTCGACCGTCAATCGAAATTTCGCCATCATCTTTTGTAATCAAACGACTAATCATAGAAATTAATGTACTTTTACCTGCCCCATTCGGTCCTATAAACGAAGTAATGGTCCCTTTTTCAATTTCAAGGGAAACACCGTCAATAACCTTCTTCTGATTATAAGATTTAAAAACATCTTTAATTCCTACCATGATTTATTCTCCTTTAGTAAAAGATATATGAAATAAATGCCACCAATAAAGTTGATGATGACGCTTATTGGTGTTTGAAATGAAAAAACTCTCTCCGCGATAAATTGACCACCAAGTAATGCAATAATACTTATCAATATCGAACCAATGATTAAGTAAAAATGCTTGAATGTTTTTAAAAACTCATGTGCAATATTTACAACTAGAAGCCCTAAAAATGTAATCGGGCCAATTAATGCTGTAGCAATAGCTGTTAATATTGCGACGATGACAAGTAACCGCTTTACAACATAGTTATACGGAACCCCTAAATTAACAGCAATATCTTTTCCAAGTGCTAATACATCTAAATACTTATAGTAACGCAGGAAATAGAGTGTCACGAAAATAACTAAAATAATGGATAAATAAACAAGATCTGTATTGACGTTATTAATACTTGCAAACATACGGTCCTGGGCAACCATAAATTCATTTGGATCAATAAGAACCTGCATGAAAGAAGTAAAACTTTCAAAAAATGTTCCTACTATCATTCCTATAAGCAGAAGGAAATAAATATTATTTTTTTCCCCTCTAAACAGTAACCGATAAAGCAAGAGTGAAAATAAAATCATAATTCCTATAGACACTAGGTAGTTTAAGTTACTGCTCATCATGATTAAAGACCTGGATCCGAATACGAAAATAATGACCGTTTGGGTTAATAAGTATAAAGAATCAAGTCCTAAAACACTCGGTGTTAGTATTCTATTGTTTGTTATCGTCATAAAGATTGTTGTTGAAAAGGCAATCGCTCCACCTGTTAGAATAATAGCAACCACTTTTATAACTCTTCTTGGCAAAATATAACCTATGTTACCACTAAGATCATAGAAAACATATAAGCCTGCAAAAGTAACAGCAAGGGCGGCAAGGATGACTGTCTTTTTTCTATAGCCCATATTTCTTTCTCCTTAATAGTAGATAGACAAATATCCCACTACCGATAACTCCAACCGTTAAGCTAATTGGAATTTCATATGGATAAATGATCACTCTTCCAATAATATCACAGAAGAGAACAAATAATGCACCGAGCACCGCCGTATGTAGTAAGCTTTTTTTTAAGTGGTCACCTTGATAGATGGTTACGATATTAGGGATAATCAAACCTAGAAATGGAATCATCCCGATAGATAACACAACAGATGCGGTAACAAGTGCAACAATAATGAGCCCTAAATTAACAACTTGACGATAATTTAATCCTAAACTCTTAGCAAAGTCTTCTCCCATGCCTGCAATTGTAAATTTATTAGCATAAAAAAAGGCTATAATTAAAATTGGAATGCTAATATACATAATTTCATAATTACCACTCATGATCATGGAAAAATCACCCTGCAGCCATGATGTCATATTTTGAATCAAATCATTTCTATAGGCAAAAAATGTGGAGACCGAATTAATAATACTCCCAAACATTAAGCCAACGAGTGGAATGAAAATAGCATCTTTAAATTTAATTTTATCAAGTATCTGCATAAAAATAAGTGTTCCAATTAAAGCAAAGGCAAAAGAAACGGTAATTTTTAAAATCGTACTAGCTGATGTAAAAAGCATCATCGAAACAAGAATACCCAGTCTAGCTGAATCCAATGTACCTGCCGTTGTAGGAGAAACAAACTTATTCTTACTTAATTGCTGCATAATAAGTCCACAAATACTCATGCTGCTTCCAGCAATTAAAATACTAAAAAGTCTAGGAATTCGACTAATGAGCAAGGTTTCTTTTTGTCCCTCAGTCAATTGAAATAAATCTAATGGTGAAATATCGGTAACACCAATAAAAATAGACGCAACAGATAACACAATTAGTGTTATAACTAAATAACGTAATTTCATAAGTCAACCTACTTACAGAAGCCCGTACCTTAAGGCTCTTATAATTTTACAGACCTGATAATAATAATTATTATCTAGAAATAAATCTAATTAAGAATGAGATTCATTATCAATTAGATACTAACTAAAGTATAGCATATATATTCATTCCGTCAATGAAAAGTTGGTCTTTTTTGTAAGTATCCGTTTTTACTTTTAAAACAAAAAAACTTACCTCTATGTGAGATAAGTTTTAAAAGTTAATCTTTAATTCTGGTCACCTTGACATCCTTCATCCGTACAATAAGATGTTTCGGAACCTTTTGGCGTTAATGTTTGAAGGACTGGGTTTTCATTTTCTTCTTGCCACACCTTCTCAAGGACTTCCTTAAATACCTCGGGGGGATGTGCCCCAGAAACAGCATACTTTTCATTGAAAACAAAGAACGGGACACCTTGAACACCGATTTGTGCTGCTTGCTCTTCGTCGTCACGAACATAAGCTGAATACTTTCTTGATTCGAGAACGCTTTGAACAATCCCAGGATCAAGACCCACTTCTTTAGCGAGCATTATCAATGTTTCATGGTCACTAATTTGCTTTCCTTCTGTAAAATAAGCTTTCAAAAGTCTTTCTACCATTTCATTTTCTTTACCTTCTTTAGCTGCTACCTTTGCTACTCTGTGAGCGTCAAAGGTGTTCGCGTGTTTCATAATATCAAAATTATATTCCAAACCTACTTCTTTAGCTTGACTTGCAACATTATCATTCATTTTCTTCGCTTGTTCAATAGGCATATTGTATTTTTTTGCTAAGATTTCATGTATGCTTTCATTTAGCGATTTTTCGGCATCTGGATTTAATTCATAACTTTTATAGTTAATAACAATTTTATCTTTATGGTCAAAGTGTTCTATTGCTTGTTCTAATCTACGTTTACCAATATAACAAAACGGGCAAACAAAATCTGACCAAACTTCAATTTTCATTGTGTAGACACCTCGCATTTCTTCCCGTTATTTTAGCATAGCAGAAAGAATGGGTGGAAATCTTGTGCTCATATTTTACTTTTTATAGGATTTTATAATGATTCGAATTTCTTCATGGTTTAATGAATTTGATCGTTATCATCTACATATTTTCCGTAATCTGGTATAGCTATTTGATCAAACGTTTGTACAAGTTTTTTCAGGCCTTCAGCTAATTCTTCTCCTTCCATATGAGGGCCATGACCAGTGATCGCGATTTTTGGATGGAGTGCTTCTAATTTTTTAACCGATTCCCATGCAGCATCCCAATCAGTCGTTAAATATCTTGGTGGTCCATTAATTTCTGCATCCTGCATTAAAACTTTATAGAAAGAATCCTGTCTTACACTAATAAATGCATCTCCAGCTATTAAAAACGAGTCACCTTCTCTAAAAAAGGAGACATGGCCTGGTGAATGACCTGGAGTATGAATCCATTTCCAATCTGGCATTTCTGGAACACTTCCATCTTTTGGTAACGGTTTCAAATAAGGTACTATATTAATCGGTTCATTTGGATAAATTGCCGATATTTTTGCCAACATGCCACCTTCTACTGTAACGTCTGGTTCGGGATAACTTTTTTCTCCAGTTAAATATGGAAATTCAAGTTCATGTGCATAAACAGGAACATTCCAGTCTTCTATTAAATCAACGAGTCCACCAACATGATCAAAATGACCATGTGTTAAGATAATTGCTTTCGGTTTACTTTTCTCTCCAAACCGTTCAACAATCGCTGTTCGAATTGACCCTGCACCTTCAGGTAAACCAGCATCAATTAAGACCCAATTCTCTGAGGATGGATCCCCAACAAAAGTAAAATTCGCAATTTGATCTGTATAATAATAAACATCACTTGTTACTTCATGACCAACTCCACTCCCCATTGATGTCATTGGAATATATTTATAATCCTTACTATTGTGTATTTCTTTATCCATTTTATGACTTCCTCCCTAGTAATGTTCATTTTTCCTACGTTTAGTTTGCTATTTTTAAAAAAAATTACTCAAAGATGTCCAAAATAAAACTGCTTATCATCACTTCTCTTGATAAGCAGTTTTATAAAAGGAGTTAGCCAGATCATTTACGTACGATTACTCATCCATTAAAGATCTTCCCATTACATTTACTCGATTTGTATTTTTTAATTCATTCAATGTTTTTGCTCCAATACCAAACATGGTTGTTCTTAGTTCAAATTCAATTTGGTTCATTTGGTTGATAACAGCATCTGTTGATTCTGTGGCTGCTTTTAGAAGCTGTCTGGCAAAACCAATGACATCTGCGCCAATCGTAATTGCTTTAGCTGCGTCAACGCCTGTTTTCATCCCACCACTCGCAACAAGTGGAACATTTTCTAGTTTGCTTTTAACGGAAACGATACAGTCTTTAGTTGGAATACCCCAATTATTAAACGCTTCTGCGGCAGCTTTTCGCATCGGATCTTCTGAACGTAGTTTTTCAACTTGGCTCCAAGACGTTCCCCCTGCACCAGCAACATCCATATACGAAATACCTACGTCATGTAATTTCTGAGCAACAGTCCCATCAATACCAAAGCCAACTTCCTTAGCCCCAACAGGGACAGTGAGGTTTTTAGTCAACTTTTCAATTTTAGGAAGTAATGTATCAAAATTCAAATCCCCTTCATCCTGAAACACTTCCTGCAAACTATTAAAGTGTAGTACAAGTGAATCTGCTTCCGTCATATCAACAATACGCTGCGCTTCTTCAACACCATATCCATAATTCAACTGCACCGCCCCTAAATTAGCAATTAATGGAACAGTTGGTGCCTGTTTTCGGATAAGAAAAGATTCTTGATGAGCATCACTTTCAAGTAATGCTCTTGTTGAACCGAGCGCAATGGTCCATCCTTTTTCCTCTGCTGCTCGTGCCAAATTTTGATTAATATCTGCTGCAAGCTTTGAACCGCCAGTCATCGAGCTAACTAGAAATGGAGCTTTGACCCTCTTCTTTAAAAATTCCGTCTCAAGATCAATATCATTAAAGTTAATTTCCGGGAGGGCATTATGGATAAATGAAATACCTTCAAGGCCTGTAGATTTATTAACACCTTCCACATTATCATGAAGACAAAGCCTGATATGCTCCGTTTTCCGCTTGTTAATTCCTTCCTCCATGGTTTTAACACGTCCCATCATCTATTTATTAACTACTTGTTTCATTTTTACTTTTCGTTCCAGTCGCTTATTTTTTACATATTGATGAAATGTTACTAAATAAACACCTGCAAGTACCATTATCATACCAAATATTTGTGGAATTGTAAGTGAAGAGCCGTAAATAAAGACAGCAATTAAAGCCGTATTAATAGGCACCAAATTCATATAAATACTTGATTTACTAGCGCCAATTTGTTTTATTCCATCATTCCAAAGTAAAAAGCCAATAACTGAAGAGCAAATAACCATAAACGCCATTTCACCCCATGCTTGGAGTGACAATTGAGGAACACCTCCCCAACCTTTTTCAAAAATGGAACATACTCCAAGCAAAGCGGCACCAATAAACGTCGTCATCATTGTTGTGACAATCGGAGAAACGTCACGCATCGCGACTTTTCCAAGTAAGCCGTGAGCTACCCAGCAAATAAGGCCGCCAAGAAAAAGAAGATCTCCCTTGTTAAAAGCTAAGCTCGTTAGTATATCGAGTGAGCCTTCTGAGATTACAATCGTAACACCAATCAAAGACAGCACAAGACCTAAGCCAAGTTCTTTATTCCAACGTTCATTTAAAAAGATTACCGCTCCAAGTGTCAACAAAACGGGAGAAGTTGCTACAATAAGTGATCCATTGATGGCTGAAGTCAGATTTAAACCAATGAAGAAAAAAAGATTATAACCGAATATACCGGTTATTGCCATGAGCAATAATGGAAGCCATTGTTTCTTTACGGAACCGATGTCAAACTTTCCTTGGATAAACACAATAATCATTAATATGACGCCCGCAAGACCAAACCGCAAAGTTGCTGCAGTAATTGGTGGTAGTTCCGTTACAAGATGTTCCGCCGCAACAAACGCTCCACCCCAGAAAAAAGGAACGAGTAAAAGCCATAAGTAAATTGCTACCGATTGTTCATTTTTCATCTAACCCCTGCTTTCTATCTATATAAATTAATTTCATTTGTGAAATCGCCGTTTTATTACTTTTTCATAAAATTTATTTTAATTTAAAAACTATTTTAGCAATATAACTATAGATTGTTAACTATAATATCTTATAGCCAATTTTTAGCTTCCCATTCCCTTTAGGAAGACTCCAGTAGAATATATTCTGACCGGCTGACAAATAAGTCTTTAGCACTATATATATCAAAAAAAATTTCAGTAAAATAAATAGTATATCAAACAGTTAAATTTTTTAATCATGTCAGAGACTATCACTTATTTCTTTAATCTTAAGTTTTATTTTGTTGGGAGGGTTAATAATGAGAAAAAGCTTAT
The DNA here is from genome assembly GCA_035301745.1 of Candidatus Avamphibacillus sp. Classification (GTDB taxonomy): domain Bacteria; phylum Bacillota; class Bacilli; order Bacillales; family Amphibacillaceae; genus MSJ-26. The sequence goes on along the minus strand of DATGTS010000064.1, from coordinate 63,337 downwards.
CAATCAGTATTCTTCTATTCGTCTTTTTCATATTAGTAGCATGTACAGATGATGAAGCCTCTAACGCTAAAGAAGAAAACGAAAACGATACAAATGGAAAAGAGCAACAAATGACTGATGAAAAAGATAAAGAGATAGGGGAAGAAGATAAAAAGGAAAATGACAAAACAACGCTAGGTAATCTTGAAGTCATGATTGGTGGAAAAGTCACAGTGGAAGAAGATCGAATTCGAATCGAAGGGGAAAGTAATTTACTACCAGGTTCTAAAATTATGTCAAGCGGACAATCGTCAACCTTTGCTGATGCAGATTTTATCGACTCTGCAACTGTAAATGATGATGGTACATTTTTATTCGAATTTCCTGGAAAAAGTAAAAACAGAAAAGTCACACTTAAACTAAGCAACTCTTCAGACGAAATAGACGAACATTATGGTGAAAATCTTGAAAATGTGACTGGATCACAAGTTTACATGACAGATACACATGGAGAATTTGAAGTACGTGTGGACCTCAATATTGATGTTAATAAAGAACTTCCATATTCTTATGACATCGAAATTCCTAATTGGGGTGAGAAACCAGATGATTTCGGTAATCCCGAAGTTTGGATGGAGGCTGAAGTGGATAATGACCACAACTATCTTTATTTCACTGGTCGAAGCAATTTGATGGAAGGTGCACAGATTGGTGGGAATTTACGATTTGCAGATGGAGGTATTGAGCCTTTTTCACACGGATTTACGCGCATCAATCCTGATGGAAGCTTTAAATTGAAAGTCCCATATCACTCATTAAGGCCAGGGATGTATATGCCTATCGTCTATGAGCCTAATCGAAATTCCTGGGAGGATGTCGTCGATCTATATGGTGAAAAAGGGGAAAATTTCGAAGGAGATCTTGTTGTTAAAGATGGTGACGTGAAAGGAGTTGTTCTAAACGTGCCAATTGATGTTCCAGAAATTAATCCACCAGAAGAAGTCGATTTAACATTCAAGGAAGAAGAAGTGAAAATGCAAGTTCCAGATGATTTACTTTTTGATTTTGACGATAGCACCTTAAAAAAAGAAGCGATGGAAACACTGGATGACATCATTATAGAATTAGAAAACCTAGAAACAGATACTCCAATCCATATCAATGGCCATACAGATAATCAAGGTGATCCTGATTACAACTTAAACTTATCTGAAGAACGTGCAGAAGCCGTGTGGGAATACATTCAAGAAAATGGTGATATTGATACATTAAATGTACACGTAGAAGGATTTGGTGAAACTAAACCGATTACTTCCAATGATGACTCAGATGGCCAAGAGAGAAACCGTCGCGTAGAAATTATCATTAACCCTCAATAATCACAACTTGAGATTATAAGGCACTCCTCTTCCATAAAGAAAAGGGAGTGTCTTTTTCATCGCCACAGTAAATCTTTCTTGAGAGTGATGCTGAGGATATTCATAAGAGGAGCGGCATATCTCTCCAATATACTTCGTTAAAAGCCTTTCTCTACTATTCTCTATCATGTATAATGAAATTGTATACGCAAACTAGCTAACAAGGAGGTGAATACAGATGATTTTCGAATTCATAGGTGACATTCTCAGTAACTCTTCCCCACTCTATATGTATATAGGAATCCTTTGGTCTATGGTTGGGGCTGTTCAACTAATCAATATGGATATGGGCAGATTTAGAAAGTATCATCGCCTCCATATAAGACAAACATACACTTTCCGAGTGGAAAGAGCTTTAATTCAAGAACCAATTGTGATAAATAAAGATATTAGATCTTGGCTAATCCATAAAATGAAACGAATAGAATCGCCTGATGATGATCGTGACGATGATTCCTTCTCTTCTTTCAACCAAATAAAAGAAATTAGAGGAGGAAAACTTTGGAAAAGTCGTCTGTATTCACATTCTTTAAAAAATATAGTTTTATCGGGATTATTTTAATTTTATTACTAGCTGGATGTTCTGGGATCAATGAACCTATTGACGAAAATGCAACGGGCTGGTTTGATTACTATTTTGTATATCATTTCTCACTTCTCATTAAATGGCTTGCCTCATTTTTAAATGGAAGTTACGGTTTTTCTATTATCATCATTACGTTAATCATTAGATTGGCAATCATGCCGTTTATGATCAAACAAACACGAAACAGTCTTGAAGTACAAGATAAAATGAAAATCATCAAACCAGAAATGGAAGCCATTCAAAAGAAGTATAAAGATAAAAATGATGTGCAGTCCAAAAACGAAATGCAGCAAGAATTAATGAAGCTTTATCAACAGCATCATTTTAATCCACTAGCCTCATTTTCTGGTTGTCTACCACTGCTCGTTCAAATGCCAATACTAATTGCCTTTTACCATGCTATTCGTCGAACACCAGAAATAGCGGCCCACAATTTTTTATGGTTTAATCTCGGAAGCACGGATATACTACTGACCATTTTGGCTGTCGCTATTTATTTCATCCAATCAAGAGTGACTTTAATAGGACTTGATGAGGCCCAACGTAAACAAATGGCTTTAATGGGTATTATTTCTCCAGTGATGATCGGAATTATTTCCCTAAATGCACCAGCTGCCTTACCATTGTACTGGGCTGTTGGAGGATTGTTCATCATTTTCCAAACATTGATTTCTAAGAAAATCTACCTGACACACAAACGAGAACAAGATCAAAAAAATGAAACAGTTTAAACTCTTATGATATAAACCACAGAGATATACGTCTCTGTGGTTTTCTTTTTAGACTTTCTCTCGAGCATCTAAGCTATGCTCTTTAATAGGGCTAAGTCAACAATAAATCTAAGTTAAATGATTTATAAAAATAGAATATTCAATTTATAGATGTCCATCATTTAGCATAAGAATCAATCTAGGATAATTCTTTTTAAGCATAAAGGGCTGTGTGATTAATTCGTGAAGTTTTTTTCTTTATAGCATTCATCCCTCACGATAAATTTTTCACAAGCATTATCATGAATTTTACCAACATAGTGCCTTCGACCAGTAGACACTAACTCATGTCTGGCAAGATGTCTTGATTACTTTTCACTCCTTCCATCGTATTCCTCCTAAAAATTAGTCATTTATACTATATTCAAGAAAAGAGATTATGTGATGAACGTACAATGAAAAAATACCAGCATCAATAGTACGTTAATAACACTATTGATACTGGTGTTTAAAATAAAGTCTCTTTATTCATCTATTACTTTTTAACAAGTTTTGCTTGGACAACTAGACGTCCTTCCTCTTGGTCCAATTCATAATCACATGTAGAAAGTGTGATTATGCGATCATCCGTGCTCAACTCCACATCTGTTTCAAATTTAGATGCTTCTTTTACATCTGCTAGAAACTCTGCGTATTCCAGTTCATTCGCAAAATCTGTTTTAATATAATTAAAATCTGTCAATGTATTATATACCGCAAAAATTTCCGCTTCATAACTATCATATAATGTATCAAATTCGAAAGTCCGGTGTGCTTCAAAAAAATCTTTATTTAAAAATTTGGTTAAATGCTGAAACATCGAACCATCTTTCATTCGGTGTCCATAAACCACTGTATTTAAATCAGATGAACCAACATCATTACGATAATCTAGAAAAATGCTTCCAGCTCGAGAATCTGCTTGATTATAATTGTTCGTCAAATAATATTCATTATTGCTAGACTGTAAGATGGGATAATCAATTTGAGTTCCGCCAATGGTAATCCAGCCGACAACATCCGAATTTTGTTTTAACAACTCCTCAAATCCTGGGCGTATAGATTTCGAATCATCGTTTTGTTCATTTTGACTATCTTCTTCTGCAGCTACCGCATTATAAAATGTATCCTGGACATTACTTAGCATCTTACGATTTTGATAATAGTCCATAAAGATATCAAATAATCCATGTGCAGCAAAAATAAATACGGCTAAACAAACAATTGACACAAGTTTTGAGAATAAGCTTTTTATAGATTTTCGTCTTTCTTTCATCATCATGCCACCTCAAATTTCAAACAAGATACAAACATTTCGATATATACTGAAGTCTATGGCAATTAAATTCCTGTTGGAACAATATACATACCAAGTTCCGCGTCACGTTTCACGACAACATGTACACCATAAACATCATGAATCAATTCTTTCGTTACGATTTGTTTTGGATTTCCTCTTTTTATTACTTTTCCTTGCTTCATTGCTATAATTGTATCACTATATTGAATCGCCTGGTTAATATCATGTAAAACCATCACAATCGTTAAATTATGCTCTTCATTCAGTTTCTTCACCAGTTCCAAAATTTCGTACTGAAAATAAATATCTAAGTTAGATGTTGGTTCATCTAAAAATAAATAAGGTGTGTCCTGTGCAAGTGCCATCGAAATCCAAACACGCTGCTGCTGTCCACCAGACAATGTATCAATCGTCATGTGTCGCCTTTCATAAAGTCCTGTGGAACGAAGCGCCCATTCGATCATTTTTTCATCTTCATCTGACATAGGTGAAAAAGTACCTTTGTATGGTAATCTACCATATTGCGTGAGTTTTTCAACAGTCATATCGGAAGGAGCAGTGTTTTGCTGATGCACAACTCCAAGTGTTTTCGCAAGATCTTTTGGCTTATATTGGTTGATCCGTTTTCCATCAAGTAAAATTTGTCCTTGTTGTGGCTGATGATTATTTGTCATAACACCTAGAAGGGTTGACTTTCCAGAACCATTCGGCCCAATAATCGTGGTAATCTCGCCTTTTTTAATCGATGTATTCACATCATGGAGTCGGGTAATTTTATCCTGGTAGGCAAAAGTTATATTCTTAATTTCCATAAATACGATCACTCTTTCTTAGCAAGAATATTAAGAACGGACCACCAATGATGGCCATAATGATGGATGCTGGGATTTCAATTGGAGCGATAATCGTTCGTCCTAACGTATCAGCAGTAACAATTAATAAAGCCCCAGCTATCATTGAAAACGGAATAAGTACTTTATGATTGGTTCCTACCAATGCCCGACCAATATGTGGGATAAGTAATCCTACAAAGGCAAACATTCCTGCAATAGCAGTAGCAATCGAAGCTAGTAAAACAGCTATCATCGAAATAATCAGCCTGGCACGGTTCGCATTAAAACCTAAGTTTTTTAATGTATGGTCTTTTAAAGATAAGTGATTACACCAAGCAAAAACTAAAAGAGCAAGAATAAGACCAATAGAGCCATAAAGTACAATAACTTCTACGTCATCCCATGTTTTCATAGATAAGGTAGACGATGTAACAGATATACTTGACATCATACTACTCGCGGATTGAGCACTTATAAGCTCACTTAAACCCGTAAATACCGCATTAATCGCCACCCCTATTAAAATCATGCGCAATGGGTCAAGTCCTGACTTCCATGAAAGCAGGTACACAAGCATAAAGGCTAACGAACCACCGAGAAAGGCAAATAAAGGAGTATAAAAGAATAACGATGGAAAAAAGGAGATGATTAATAATGATAGAAAACCTGCACCTGAAGATACTCCGATAATTCCAGGTTCAGCGAGAGGGTTACGCATCACTGCCTGTAGAAGGACACCAGAAACTGCTAGAGCTGCCCCAGCAAATAATGAAATAATAATCCTTGGCAAACGTAAATCTTTAATGATCTCCACATTTTCGTTCGTACCTGTAAATAAACCTTTAATCAGTTCGACAGCTGATACTTCGATACTTCCTGTTATAGCCGAATAAATTGTCACGAATAGAAGTAAGCCGATTACTGCAATAAAACTCAATACCTTTTTCATCATATAAATACCTCTTTACAAGTAGAAAATTTACCTTAAGTTACATTGGAACTTTTTCCTTATTTACTTTCCTCTGAATAAAGCATATCCACTAATTCCTCTAAAGCTTCAGGTGCGGCTAAATTTGCTGTTGTTCCAAAGCGAGTTTCTTCTAAGTCATAAACACGGTCATTTTGCACAGCTTTGAAATGTTTCCATATATCATTTGTCGCAAATTCCTTATCAAACATTTCTACGACTTCATCTGGCATACCATGTGCTGCACGTAATATGACGTCTGGATTGGCTTGCTGCAGGTGTTCCGTATTCGAAGAAATATATTCAACATCTTCTCCCTTGATAACATTTTCTCCGCCTGCACGTCTAACTAAATCACCGATATAGGAATTCTCTGTAGCAACAAGGTAACTTCCAGGTACACCTAATAAAATAAGAACTTTTGGAGATTCTTTTCCTTCTACCTTCTTCTCGGTTTCAGATAACTTTTCTTCAAAACTGTTTACAATATCTTCAGCTTGTTCTGTTCGATCATATTTCTCCCCAAGAGCTAGGATGGAATCATACATTCCCTCTACACTTTCCAAATCGACGAAAGTAACAGGAGTATCCGTTTTTTCGAACGAATCTTCCAAGTCCTCTTGCAATGTCGTTACAGACAGCACATCCGTTGGTTTGAGTGACTTAATAATTTCCATATCCGGGTCCATCGCCATACCAACTTCTGTTGCGTCACTATAACGTTCCGGTAAGTCTTTATAACTTGTTGGAACTCCCACTAAATCAAGTTCTAATCGGTCCATAATTTCTACGATAGCAACAGTTGTGGCGATAATGTCACCATCTGTTTCAAGTTTCGACTCTTCAGATGTCGTTTCCTCTGTGGTTTCTTCTGTTGAATCACTTTTTTCATCGGCAGACTTGCTTTCAGCAGATGAGTCCCCTGACCCACATCCAGCTAAAAATAAAATTCCAAAAACAATAATAAGTAAAGACAATAATTTATTTTTCATATTGCACTCACCTCTTTTGTAAATTGGTTATTACGCATATGGTCTAAAACATCAAACGGAGTCTTGCAAGCTCGAAAACTGCAAGACTCTTTTTTCGTTTGACGTATACTATTTAACTATTAAACAAAACGTCTTTTCAATTTAACAGCCAATGGAATCATTGAACCAATTAGTAGCAAGGTGTAAAGTAAAATGCCACTTGTGTCCCCTGTTTGAGGGTTTTTACCTTTCCCATCATCTTGACCTGGCGTTGTACCATTGTCATCATTGTCACCGAAGTCAGGTTTGTTAGGTGTGCCGTCATTCGTGTTTCCATCTTTATTTCCATCATCATCTAAGGCATTACCTGGGTCAGCACCTTCTACAAGTGGGCCATTTAAGTTTTCTTCCGTTCCTGCAACAAGTTCGTAATTATCTACGTCGACCTCTTTCATGCTGCTTTCATCGAGGTAGACACGTGCTGAGTGATTCATGCTGTACATGCCTGGTACTGTAATATGCATATCTAAGATAGTTGCTTTAGATAAATCATCATTCACTCTAATTTGAACAACCTTAGAATCACCGTTATCTTCAACAATAATAGCCGGGCCAAATTCAGTTTCCAGGGAATCAATCATATCACTGCTTGTCACTGTCACTTGAAGATAGTAAGCACCATCTTTTTCAAGTAAAATGCCAGGCTTCTCAAAAAAGTTATCTGCTGCTGAAGCTTTATCTTCTGTTTCGTGTTTCACGATATAATCGATTTCATAGGCTTTATCTGGAACAAGTTGATTTGATTTTTTAGGTGTTTCAGATTTGTTATTATTTTCATCTGTTTTTTCACTATCATTGTTTTGATTTTGATTTGATTCTTCTTTACCTTCTGATGAATCAGATTCCTTTTCTTCATTTTGTTCAATATCAGCTCCAGGTTTATCAGAGCTTTGGGCTTCAGCTACAGAACCTTCATCAAAAGAAATACGAAAATCCGCATTACCTTCAAATATAGAGCCTTGAAATGGTGCTTGGTATTCTACGTATGCATTTAAAAGTGAATCTAATTGATTCAATTCAAATGTTTCATAACGTTTTTCACCATCGACTACTTGTTCTACAGCTTCTTTTCCATCTACTTGTAATTTTGTTACAGTTTCATCTTCATTAATAGTAATAGTTGCATTCACTTTACCATCCTTAACAGTTAGGAATACGGAATCATTCAAATAGCTTCCCATTGAAGATGTATCATCACTGTCTGCTTTTAAATAAGAAGCATTTATGGTATAGTGCCCGTCGTTTAGGTTAATAACTGATGGATTCGATTCTTCTGAGTTTGATCCCTCTTCTGAATCAGTTTCTTCTGAATTAGCATCTTCGCTTGCAGAATCATCTTGCTCAGTAGAATCCTCTGATCCCTCTTCAGTTTCTTCTTTAACTGGGATGTCATCTAAACCTTCTAAAATAAATCTGAATGGAACATCATGATCCTTATCCATTGATGGAACTATATATTGAACGTCAGCTTGTAATTCGGATTTCAAACCAGATAAGCTAAATGTCATACGCTTTTCAGAATCGCCTTCTTCAACTATTGGCTCAATACCTTCAATTTGAATACCTTTTATTTCCGCTATATCATTATCCGGAATTGTTATTGTCAATTCATAGTTTCCATCTTGAATCGAAAGTGTTGCTTCCTCATTTATAAAGCCAGCTGCACCAGATCGTTCATCTTTATCTGCGTGCAAAGCTTTAGCGATAATATTATATTCACCATCTTGATACTCTACGTCTGCTTCTGCTGCAAAAGCGGAGCTGCCAAACACTGGTAATGTGAATAAAGCAACAATGAATGCTAAAAATAGCTTAAACGTTTTTTGCATTTTCTTCTCTCCCTGTCCATTATTTCATTTAATTACGTGCCGCGCGTGTTTTCCAGATTACGAAAATTCCACCCACAGAGGCTAACAACAATACAGCGTACAGAGCAAGTTGCGAATTATCGCCTGTTGGTGGGTTTTCTTCCGTTTTTTCGGAATCATTACCTTCAGCTGTAGTTGCTCCATCATCAGAATCTTTATTTGTTGCTGATGAGCCATCTAAACCACTCGTATCAAAAACCGCGCGAGCTGTATGTGTTGTGTCGTATAAGTCTGGAACAACGATGTGCATCTCCATATTGACAGGTTGAGATAAATCACCGTCAACCCTAAATTTCACAGTTCTTGTATCTCCATTATCACTCACTACATCCACTGGACCACTTGGCGCACTTAGCGATTTAATCATGCTTGCGCTTGTTACAGTCAATTGGACATATTTGGTACCATTTTCAACCGTTAATGTTGCAGGTTTTGAAAAGTAACCGTCCGCAATCGATGTATTTTCACTTCCAGCCTCTTTCATTTCATAATTAATTTCATATGTTCCATCTGCAATATCTGCAAAGACAGTTTCTTGAGGTAATCCCAAAGTAATAGTTAAGACAAGTGCTGTTACAATCAGTAATAATGATGAAAACTTTTTATTCATACTTTACTTTCCTCCTGTGTTAAAATAAACTTAATAAATTATGCCGAAAGCGGTTAAGTATCCCCTCCTTTTTTTACTAATGGACGGGTAGTATGTAGTCTATAAACAGCTGCCACAAAGCATATAGTAATATCTGCATCATTCCCCGTTTTAATTAAAAATCCTTCTAAAAAGGATTCTATACACTATACTATTAAATATAACAATGTCAATAACATAAAACAATGAACGGAAGATGAATAAAATATGACAATTCAATGAAGTTTTTGTGAATACTCTGTGAACTTCTTCTAGTTTTAAATATTCAAAGCTGGTATCCAATTAAATTTGACAAAATAAAATGGAGAAATTATTTCCTAAGAATAGGTTTTCTCCGTTATTAATGCTAACTATAATAAAACGATGTAATGTTTACTTAAAATTACAAGACATATACCATATCGTTCTATTATATACTTTTTCCTGTTTTTATATCCTTTTCGCTTAAAGCTCCCTAAACCTCCAAAATACCCATTACTATTAAAGTCCAGCAACGTGTAAATCTTAATTCACACTCCCTATGAAGGGAGCGACGCCTTTTTACCGAACCAGTCACAGATATTTATCGAATTTCAATCCACACTCCCTATGAAGGGAGCGACTCGCTTCTGAATTTATGATATTTTTGTGCACGATTTCAATCCACACTCCCTATGAAGGGAGCGACTGTTATTAATTCGTGCATTGCTTCCCCTCCATAAATTTCAATCCACACTCCCTATGAAGGGAGCGACTGCGTTTGCTGTTTGCCCCGTTGGATTTTGTAATATTTCAATCCACACTCCCTATGAAGGGAGCGACACGGTATTCACATATATTGTTTGTATTCTTCAGATTTCAATCCACACTCCCTATGAAGGGAGCGACGTACAACGATGCAGGAATGACTAATCGAGAGCGCATTTCAATCCACACTCCCTATGAAGGGAGCGACTGGAGCGGGTTTAGGGGCGTTGGCTCTATTTTTAATTTCAATCCACACTCCCTATGAAGGGAGCGACCACAGTTAGGACAAGGGGCAAAGTGGATGCCCCATATTTCAATCCACACTCCCTATGAAGGGAGCGACTTCTAGTTCATTGACCATATGCAAAGGAACGTCAAAATTTCAATCCACACTCCCTATGAAGGGAGCGACCACCATCCCATTCCCAGATAGTATCACTAAATCGTATTTCAATCCACACTCCCTATGAAGGGAGCGACGAGCGTATAAAATGCCAGGGTTTAATGACATTTGATTTCAATCCACACTCCCTATGAAGGGAGCGACAAATTAAGCTGTTCCTCAGTCAAATCGTCACTTTTATTTCAATCCACACTCCCTATGAAGGGAGCGACCTGACTGATGCATTCTATTGTGAGGGTCATAAGAAAATTTCAATCCACACTCCCTATGAAGGGAGCGACGTGGCTACCGTATGAGGGTAGCGCCAATATTGTTGAGATTTCAATCCACACTCCCTATGAAGGGAGCGACGCTACAATCATCGGTATAAAACCGACTAGCATAAATTTCAATCCACACTCCCTATGAAGGGAGCGACGTGCAAAAGTCGGAAGGCGATGACGAGGGAAACCGAATTTCAATCCACACTCCCTATGAAGGGAGCGACGATAGCCGTATGGGAGTCGCTTGTAGACGTATGATTTCAATCCACACTCCCTATGAAGGGAGCGACTGCGACATATAGACATTCTAAATAACAAACTACTATATATCGTGTTTATACTAATATAAATTTATTCACAAAAATACTTTATAATTACTTTATTGATCAATATCATACAAAAATTGCGCGAACCTCTCTATATTTTTATGTCCACTTAAGGTTCGCCTTTGTTAAAAAATCAGTGGCTTATCAACCTTGATAGCAGGTTTAGCTCCTACATGTTTCACTTTTGCTTCATGATTTTTACCTAAACGATAATAACGTAAACTATCAACTTCGGGATCTATTATATCTTCCAAAGCGAATTCAAGTTGTCGCAATTGCGTATTATCTACAATACATTCGAACACAGAATTTTGCACTCGCACACCATATTCCTCACACTTCTTTGCAACTTTTCGTAAACGCTTTTTACCACTACTTGTATATGTTTGCACATCGTAAGTTACTAGGACTAACATAGTCTACCACCTACCTTATCAAAATTGGAGGGTAGGCATCAAGATCCCCTCTTAAATACCGAGCCAATAGTAATGCTTGAGCATGAGGCACTAATCCCCATTGTATTTTTTCTTTTAAATAAGGATGTGTGATTTTTTGTTGTTTTTCTTCTTGCCATAATTGTAAAAAACGACGTCTTGCCTCATCAGTAAGAATGACCGCCCTATTTTCTTTAACAATAAAGTCTTTAGCATTTATTTGTTTACGATTTATTATTTTTAAAACAAACCTATCAGCAATGATCGAGCGTAATTCTTCCATTAAATCTAGCGCTAATGAAGCTCTTCCCGGTCGATCACGGTGTAGAAAACCTACATAAGAATCAAGCCCTACTCCTTCAAGTGCAGCAGCCGTCTCTGATGCCAAGAGTGAATAAGCAAAAGACAATAAAGCATTGACGGGATCTAAAGGTGGTCTGCGATTGCGGCCACGGAAAAGAAAAATATCCTTTTGTTGCAAGATGCATTCATTGAATACACTGTAATAAGTACTGGCTGCATTTCCTTCAATACCCCGCATTTCTTCTAAATCATTACATTCGATAGCACCTAACCGGGACTCACGAAGTTTATTTATAACCCGATTAATTCGATCCACATCTACCCTTAATGCATGGTCTCTCACGGTTCTTTTTAACAATTGTTCACTGTTAAATATTTTCCCTATAATCATATGTTTTGCGATGCTAACACTTTCTCTTTCATCATCTGAAAGTCGGTATTGTTTCTTTCGCAAAATAACATTTCCATTCATCTCTCCTGTTAACCGGCCACGGAATCTACCAGTACTGGTGAAAAAGGTTAAACTTATATTTTGCTTCATACATTTCTCCATTAATGCAGGACTTGCTCCTTGATGCCCGAAAGTACAAATCGCTTCAATGTTATGCAGCGGGATACGTGCAATAGATTCATTCGCATTTAATAAGTTAAGATTTTTTCCCTTTAATGCTAAATATATATCAGGCCTCGAAACATAGACGGTGTTTAATAATTGCTTCAATTTTCTAACATCCTATTCATATATGATGATACCTTTTCTCTATTCAAAAGCTCTGGTAAACAGATATTCTTCAGTGAGCAACGCAGGCAATGTTTCCCTGTTTTTACCCGAGGAGTATAGCGTTTTTGATAATAATGATGCATTTCCTTTAACATATCTTTTACACGTTGCCTCATCTTATCTGTTATCTCAACAGTTTCACGACGTTTGAGTTCGTTATAATAAAACTCTGCCTCATGAATTGTCGTCGCTAGCATTTCTTCCAAACAGATGCTTTGAGCAACTATTTGTAAAACATCTGCATCATGTGTCTTTGGTTTTCCTCGTTTGTACTCAATCGGCTTAACCCGATAAAGACCCTCTTCATGATTTAATGAAATACCATTATAATCTTGAATGAATTCAACCATATCACATACACCGTTGATTCCTAATTCTCTGGAGTGAACAGGAAGAGCTCGGACAAACAGGGTATCACCCCGTTTCTCCCGTATAGAAGGATTATCAACTTTTTCATGAAGCTTATTCCCTTCCACTGTTAGAACGTTTTCTTCCCATTCTTGTTCAATATGAATCAATGCCCATTGTCTTCTGCAAAAGGCATAATGTTGTATTCCAGATAATAACAAATACTCCCCTTCCTTATAGCCCATCATATACCTGAACATCCAAATCATCTAATTTATCCACTCTAATCTCATAATTATCAATGGATTCTGGTAAATCACCTTTTACTTTTTCTACAGACACTGATCGATGGACTGCAGCTGAAGAGTATTGACCTAATTTTGAATTATGTTCCCACCAGAATACTTTGTTAACTTCCATACTCCCATCAGGTCTTGAAGAAGATGCGTCATTGGCGAATAAGGTTTTTAATGCTTCTTTTAGTTTTTCTGCATCTTCATAAGTAAAGCCAGTTCTTTCAGCAAGTTGTGGATTTATACTGCCATAAAAAACATATACACCGAAATCTACTCTATGCTTCGTTCCCATTGTATCCGATGTTTTTTGTCCAGGGTTTTTCGTGTTTGTAATAGAATTGGCACTTTTAGTTATCTGCATGCTTGAAATATCAACAGGTTCAATACTAGTCGCAGTATGAATTGATACAGGACCTCGTATCCCTATAGACATTTTAGTGCCTTTAAAAGCAAACACTTGACCAAAAGCGCGAACATCGTACCATGTCTCGCTTGCAATCATTTCTGCCGTTTGTTCATCAGTGCCCGTTGCCTTTGCTTTTGTTAATAGTTTTTTAAGTTCTTCCACGGAATTTACACGATCTTTAATACTTCGATATTCATCTGATCGTCGTTCATCTGACTGTACCAGTATTGGTTCACCTTCGTCTTGAAGACGATTTCTTAACTTTCGTTTAATCGCCACATCTGATACTTCACCATGTCCAAAAAAATCTTGACGTGGGCGGTTGCCATTTAAAGGATCACCATTAGGATTCGCCTTATTCACTGTAAATACAACTGCAAAATCAATCTTATGCTTCAATACTGTCATCTTTATTTTCCCCCTTTTTTGTATATAACTCTTGAATCTGACTGCTGTACCCTAATAAGAATATAGGACTGAGTGGTTCATTTGTCATATTCTCTATTGTTATTCGATCTTCAATCTTTTGAAGAAGCATCGAGTAATAGCCAGCACTATAGCCAGAACGCTCAAAATACGGTGATAGCTGTTTGCGTATCACAAGCCAAGTTCGAGCAGGATGCTGGGAAAAAGCATTGAAATAGCGTGTTGCATTTGTAGACCTATTGTCCTGCCTCTCTTGCAATATCCTTCTTTCCATGACCTCAGCAATACCTAACAACCGGCCAAATAAGTAATCTCGTGAATTATTTTCTTTCTGTAAAGCCACTGTATATCCCTCACTTTCATACTGTTTATTAATCAACGCACATGCTATATTGAGTGTTGAGTGCCAGGATTCCATTGGGTTATTAAAACTAAATGGATTTTTCACTCGGTTAAAAATAGTTCGTACAATATCTTTTGGTATTGGTTTTTGTTCCACGATACAGGGCAGTAAGCGGGTATATAAATCTTTCTTTATTCTGCTGTCTGCTTTACTCCCATAAATGGCTTCTGCTATACGGTAAGTTGAAGGTGTACCTACATATGATTTAATTTTATTTGATCCTTCTTCTTTATAACTTTGAATCCACTGGCATGTTGTATGCCAGTTTAGAATGGATTCATAAAACATATCGGCTTTTAGTTGTTGATAGTAAACAATTGCCAACCTACCCCTAGTAGCTGCATCTAAACCTATCACAATAATATCTTCCAGACTCTCTTTTTTTACTTCATGAGTCTTTCCCTGTAAACCTTTATTTAGTTCTTCACTCACAATTTCTTCCGTCAATACTTGTTCTTTACCTAGCTCCTGTAACTCTTGAGCAAAAATATCCTCTTCAAAAAGATCAAACGTACTATCAAAAGGCTCAAGTACATCGGGTTCTTCAATTCCAAAGGAAACAAAATAACGTGAATCAACATATGTTCCTTGCCTCTGCAAAAGCCATCTTAATGCATGATGCGCTTTTTGTGAGACTTCATATCCTATCTGAACCGCTTCTGTCGGTTTACTAAAACGACCGCGATATGTAAAACCAGTATGATCATTACCAGATATTAACTTAGCCATATCTCCTGCATTACGGATACGTGAACCATGCTGTGTTGTTAAATTTGTATACTCTGAAGTAACGTAACAATATCCACTTTCTTGTTCCTGGTTCTCTTCTAAAAACTGAATAAAATTATTAAATAACTGTTTGTCCTCCCATACAACAGAATCTTCCGGAGAACTATGCACAACATCAAATCGGACAAAAGCTGACAATGCCCCACCTGGTGTCACCTTATAAATTTCAGGTCTCTCTCCAGCTTCCCTTGAAGACCATTTATCAATTAATATATTATCTTTATTAACAGGCAATATTTTTGCCTTAACCAAATCCTCAATAACTCTTCCTTTTGAGACATAAGCGTAAATAGATTTTACTTTTTGAGGTGCATTTATTGACAGGACCCATTCTTCCATTTGTCTTAAGTAATCATCAAAATGTTCCTTATGTTTTGCAGGGCCGCCATAGTCCACATAATCCCCTGCAACATACTGTAATTTATCATGAATATAATGCGGCGCACTTTTGTTACTCCTATTTGCTGAATCCGTTGTTGCTGGTACAATTGTACGTGCATTTTCTTTTTCAATAACTTTTGCGTTTTGAAATTCTCCACTTGATGTAACTAATATTTCAATCTGGGCACTTTGCATCACATGTGAAACAGGAAGTAATGTGATACGCTGCTTACGTCGTTCCTCGAATTTACCAACTCGTTCGGCATTATGATCATAAACCTTAGCTAATTCCTGCAACCAGCTCATCTGTTCACCTCCTTAAATATAGAATCATATTCTTCATCCACCGAAGTAAAGTTAGTCCCTTTTTTAAACGGTTTTATTTTATCTTTGTGTATCGTTCTAACAATCTCGCAATCTTCAGGACGAATAAATGAAATAATGCCATCCTTCATAGTAGGCGTCCATAGGCGTGCTTTAAATGATTCTTGATCTCCCTCGTCTGGATAAGTAAATCCATGGAACATCATACCAAAACTGATTTCTCCGTAATTATCGTAGAAACTTTCTCCTTCTCCAAATTGGCAGGCTTCTACATAACCTTGGCACTCTCTAGTTCCTAAAAATATATCTCTTCGTCCACCTCTTTTAACAGCTCTCTTGGCTATATTATGATGTTTATGTTCATTACGGTCATAAGCAAGATCAGGTCTGTTCTCGTTAAATTTAAAATGCGCGCGCACTTGATAAGCGGGATTCCTTAAGTACGTATAATACATTAAGTCATTATCGTCATTTTGATATTTGATTGGGCGCACCGCTTTAACTTCCGTTTGAATAGGATTCATGACTCGGACTTCATCGATATACCAGGTTATCGTCGGTTTCCAATAAACGGATTCAACAATCCCTTTTAATGCCTGATAAGTGGGAATTTGATAAGTAAACTTCTCACCGCCAATACGTGTCACTGGATCTGTAAATAGAGCATACTTCCCATGTACGACAAACTCAATTTGATTTCTCATATGTATCACCTCCTTAAAAGTTATAAGATTCAAGCGTCCCTTGTCCCTCGATAGACACTCCATATTGCTCGTTATAAGCTTTTTCCTTAAGACAATAGATCGAGTTATCATAAAGTGGTTCTATCAAATCTTCTGAACTTAGTAATTGTAGTTCATGGTCATACAAGTTAACACTATATTGTTGAGCTCGCTTCATTAGTTGATTAAAATGCATTGAATCTTGAATACCATCGTTCAAACTGGAAATAATATCTTTCCCTTCGTCAAAAGGAACAAGTACAGAAGTTGTTGGAGAATCGATAGCTTCAAAATAACGCTCCACTGTCTTAAACATCCCAATGGAGTACGTTTTACGTTTTTGCTTTGAAGCAAACGTACCATCTAGTAAGGCGATTAACTCATAGTCTAAACCTTTTGGGGTTTTTCGAATTTCACGTTTTGCATGAGCTTGGAAATGACTAAAATATGTATTAATTGCTTCAGGACTTAATAAATCTTCAGCATATCGGGAGTCTGATAAAATATAATTTAATGTCACTTCGCCTCCAATTCGTATTTCAGGCAATTTTGATAGATTTTCATCTTGAGAACGGATAATATACACATCACCATTTTCAAATTCACTGTTACGGTTACAACGACCCGCCGCTTGAGCAATAGAATCCAAACCCGCTAATGACCTGATGACAGTTTCAAAACTAATATCGACTCCAGCTTCTATAAGTTGAGTGCTAATGCATATGACCTTTTCTCTCCCTAGCTTCTCTCTAATTTCGTCAAGTTTCTTTTTACGATGAGCAGGACACATCGAAGTGCTTAAGTGAACAACATAAGTCGTTTCCTGTTCCGCTAATAAATTATATAAATTCCGCACTGCCGTTTTGGTATTTAAAATAATCAAAGCAGATTCTGAGTCTTTCATAATTTCTTCAACAAATTCGGCAATCGTTTCAGCATCCCAGCCCTCAGTCTCGATTTTATTATGAATAGAAACTCTTTTAAACGCCTCTACTACCTCAACTAGATTTGGAACCATCTCGGCGTCATCCTTCAATGCAATTGAGGGTTTCATCTTATCCACTGCCGGCTGTGTCGCGGTGCATAATATAATACTGCTTTTACCTACTTTGTTCAGGAAATTAACAGCTGCATTAAATAATGGATAATGTTGAAAAGGAACCGATTGTACTTCGTCAAAGATAATCACTGAGTTTGTCAAATTATGTAACCTTCGACTTTTCCGTGTTCCCCTTTGATAGAAAGCATCCAAAAATTGAACCATTGTCGTGAAAATTATTGGGTAATCCCAATTATCTCTGCCTAACTGAAGTTGTTTATGATGTTTTATTTGATAATAGTCCGGTTCTCCATCTAAGTTATCATCCTCTACTACATTCGCATGATGCTCAAGTACCGCTTCGGGTTGCTTTATGATATCAGCTACAGCTTTAGCATTTTGCTCTAGGATAGTTGTATAAGGAACTACATATATGACCCGGGACCTTCTATGAATTTGCGCATGTTTTAATGCATATCGTAAACTAGCAAAAGTTTTTCCTCCGCCTGTCGGTATAGTAAGTGTATAGATATCTGATGGTTCGCTGGCAAAACGGTCACAACTTTCCGACATATCGTTTCGTAATTTATTGATTGGCGTTACATTTTCCTGCCAAGCAGTCACAGTATCCATGAGCTGTTTGTATCCTTTTTGGAAAACGCCCTCATTATTAGATAGTTTATTTAGTTCATTTTCTTCAAAGCAGCGTGTGTTTGTTCGATCAGCATCAATTAAGCAGCTGAATACTAATTTTTGCATCAGATTAAGATAAACAAGTGGTTTTTCAATTGATTTTATCTGCTTCATAAATTCTTCAAACTCTTGTACAGCTTCATCAATTAGTCGTTCTACTCTTTCAATATTTCCTTTAATAGATTCAAAATTTTTGATAACTTCATCATAGAAGGGTAATTTTTTATTTGCTACTCGCCTTAAATAATCTGATGGCTTTTGATCAAGTTGCACAAAGTTTTGTAACCCTGAGTGATGAGATAATATTGCCATACCGACGGTTTCTACAACGTAATTTTGAACATTATTCTTTCCATAATATTGTTCATATAGATACTTCGCACCCGCTGTTGAATGATCAATCCTTTCGCTAGATATTTTTCCTTCTATCACAGCGTCCTTCAAATATTTAGTAAAATGAATCGTAAACTTTCCCATGTCATGCAAGAATCCAGCGAGTTCTGCATGGGCTCCTAAATTTGCAAATTCACCATATTTTCGAGCTAATAAAGCAACTTCTTCTAGATGTGTCTGTACAGATTGCTCAGCATAATCACTTTGCCTAATATGGGCTAGTAACAAAATATACACTCCCTTTTAACAACGTTATTAAAAAATGATTTGGTTGATTATTAACTATCTTATCAAAAACGGTATACATTTTTTTGTGCACCGCATGCCTTTTTCCCCGAAAAATATATCAACTAAGTTAAGTTATTCCTCATATTTAAAATTACCTTGAAATATATCCAATTTAATCCTATAAATAAGACTGAAATTCATTTGCATTCAAAAATAGGTAAATATACCTATTTGATATATTCGATATTAATCTTAAAAAACCCTTTATTTCTCTAATAAATTCACTTTTTATTCAAATTTATAAAGATTAACATGATAGAAAAGATACATATGAGACTCCAGCAAAAACATTAGCGGGATACTTTAAAATAGGATTTCTCTACAACACACATCTCCCCCTCTTTGAATAACCTAAAATGGGGACAATTTTTCACCAAAGGAGATGTGCATGATGGAAATAAAACCACCTATACTCAAACAAGGTGACACAATCGGAATCGTGACTTTAGGCTCACCACTTGAGGCAACCACAATAAATACTGGAATTCAAACATTAAACGATTTAGGTTTCAAAATAATATTGGGAAATTCTGTCTACACCTATGATGGGTTTTTAGCGGGAACAGATGAAGAGAGGGCTTCTGATTTGATGGAGATGTTCATGAATGATGAAGTAGACATGATACTTCCTACCAGAGGCGGTGTTGGTGTAAAGGGGATTTTACCTTATCTTGATTATTCCGCCATCAAAAACAATCCAAAAATAATCTCAGGCTATAGCGACATTACCGTTCTATTAAATACGTTGAGCCAGTTTTCTAATTTAATAACTTTTCATAGTTTATTACTGCTTAACTTTACCTATAATACGCCTGCATACAATTATGATCAATTTTTCTCTGCGACATCAACTATTACTAGCCCTAGACAAATCCAAAACCCTCCTACTATCCCCCAAGTAAGCCGAGTGGCTGGCAATGTAACCGGTCCTGTTGTTGGTGGGAATTTAACTTCTTTTATCGGGACACTTGGAACTCCTTATGAAATCGATACAACGGGAAAAATTCTTTTTTTAGAAGAGACAAACGAACCAATTAATACAGTATATCGATACTTAAACTCTCTTAAATTAGCTGGAAAATTTGAAGATTGTATTGGTATTGTCATGGGAGAATGTACAGGATGTGTGAATTCTTACGGAGAATCATATGAAGACTTAATCAATGAGTTTTTAATTCCGCTTGGAAAACCCTTAATGACAAACCTTGCTTCTGCACATGGTTTTTATAAAGCATCCATCCCTATTGGAGCTACTGTAAATTTAAACACGTGGAATAATGCTTTAACGATACTTGAATCGGCCGTGAGTGTTTGAAATTTTAATTAGATATTAAATAGTGCTAAACTCCCAATAATTCCCACCGATATAGATATAAGGTACTAATTTTTCAAAATTATTGGGGGATAACAATGGAAAAAGAAAAATATAAACGAAAAGGAATAGTCTCTCGGTTCAAAAAAAAAAAAACAGACAGAAAAAAATAAAGATAAAAAGTTTAATTTCCGTTGGCGAAATATACCTATCGGTAGAAAATACCTTACTGTTTTTGCACTAACCGCTATTTTGTTTTTACTTTCCAACGGATTAGTAAACTGGCAGATGAACAGTGCTCAAAATAACTTAGAAGCACTTGATAAGCAAAGTGAGCGTGTCAACGACATGGCTGAAATTTCCTCTATCATTCAATTAAAAGATGTACAAGTTGCTGACTATCTGCTAACACATGATTCAAAACACATAGAGAAATTTGAAGAATATCAAACTGTTTTTTCGGAAATAGCAACTAAACTTGAATCAACCCTTCAAACAGAAGAGGAGAAAAAGTTACTCGATAAAATAATAAGCAATAATAATAGTATGAATAATAACTTTCATAATCAGATTGTTACATCCATGGAAGATGGAAAGAGTTCATTGGCAAGTGTGCTTCGTGAGGTATCCTCCCGCCTTCGTGATGAAACGGTCAACCATGTTAATGAATTAATGGAACTTATGAAAGCGGAACAAATATCTGCTGTATCAGATGGAAAAAGGAGTATGACAACAAGTTTAAATGTAACGAACATCACTAATGTTACTGCTATTTTAATAGGTATCATTTTATTTATCACAGTAAGCAAACGAATTACGACCCATTTACAACAGGTTGTCAATATTACATCCGAAGTTGCGAATGGAAATTTAACGATTCATTCCATGGACTATCAAGGAAAAGACGAAATAGGGAAGTTGGCTCAAGCTGTGAACAAGATGAAAGATAATATCCAGAGTATTTTACATAAGGTATCCGAAACATCACATACCGTATACACCAGTAGTGAAGAACTAACTCAAGCGGCAGGTGAGGTAAAAGAAGGTAATATTCAAGTTAGCTACACGATGGAAGAACTCGCTTCAGGATCAGAAAATCAAGCTCATAGTACGTCTGACTTATCAGAGAATATGAATGTCTTTGTTGAAAAAGTAAATCTGTCTGAACAAAGCGGAAAGGATATAGAAGACCACTCTGACAAAGTTCTATATTTAACAAACGATGGAGCCAAGCTTATGGAAACGTCTGTAAAACAAATGAAACAAATTGATAGCATCATCGCTGATGCAGTACAAAAAGTACAAAATCTCGAAGAAAACTCAAATGAAATTTCAAATCTTACTTTAGTTATCAAAGATATCGCCGATCAAACCAACTTATTATCATTAAATGCGGCAATTGAAGCAGCTAGAGCAGAAGAGCATGGAAAAGGATTTGCCGTAGTAGCAGATGAAGTCAAAAAACTTTCTGAACAAGTTTCATCTTCCGTTGGTGAGATTACAACAATTGTGTCCACTATCCAATCTGAGACAAAGACTGTCGTCACCACTCTTAATAGCGGGTACGATGAGGTTCAAGAGGGAACAAAACAGATTGAAGCAACAGGACAAATTTTTGATATTATTGATGATTCTGTGACAGATATGGCAAGTAAAATAACTTCCATCTCTAACAATCTTGAAGAAATTTCTACGAATAGTAATGAGATGAATCATCTAGTAGAAGAAATTGCTTCTATATCAGAAGAATCAGCGGCTGGAGTGGAAGAGGCTTCTGCATCTGCTGAGCAAACATCCAATTCCATGGAAGAAATTGCTCGAAGCACAGAGGAACTCACTAAGATTGCTGAAGAATTAAATAAGGAACTACAAGTATTTAAGTTATAAAATATTGAGTCACTCGTTAAACTAGCGGCTTTTTTTGTAGGAAAAACGTAGAGCCAGTATGACAAAAATGCAGTATTTCTTTTTTTCATATTTTCACGTATGATGAAACAATAAGAATAAAAAGGGGGGGAAAACAGTCATGCTTATTGTCACAACTAATGAAGTGCCCGGTAAACAAATTACAGAAGTGAAAGGTTTTGTACAAGGTAGTACCGTCCAATCAAAACACGTTGGCAGGGATATTGGTGCAGGATTGAAAACGTTAGTTGGTGGAGAAATCAAGGGCTATTCAGATATGATGGAAGAAGCTCGTAACATTGCCCTTGAACGACTGATTACAGATGCCGATCGACAAGGTGCTAACGCAATTGTGGGCATGCGTTACCAAACTTCACAAGTAATGAATGCTGCTGCAGAAGTAATTGCATATGGTACTGCCGTAGTCATCGAGTAAATAAAAAACCAGCACCCATTAACTCAGGTGTTGGTTGTTTTATCTTAAAATTTATTAGTAACCTTTATATAGAAAACAATCTTTTGTATGGTCATTTACCATTCCTGTTGCTTGCATAAAGGCATAACAAATCGTTGGGCCTATAAATTTAAAACCTCTTTTTTTCAAATCTTTACTCATCGCTTCCGATTCTTTTGTTGAACTTGGTACATCCTCTTCATGCTTCCATTGATTAATTTTCGGCTTACTCTCCACAAACTGCCAAATATAGGTATCAAAACTTCCAAATTCGCGTTGAATTTCAAGGAAGCACTTTGCGTTGGTAATAACCGAGTGAATCTTAAGCTTGTTTCGGATAATGCCTTCATTATTTAGTAGTTCATCCACCTTCTCTTCATCATACCTACTTACCTTTTGGGGATCAAAGTTATCAAAGGCATTCCGATAATTTTCCCTACGTTTTAAAATAGTGATCCAACTCAGCCCCGCTTGTGCTCCTTCCAGTGTTAACATTTCAAAAAACTTCCTGTCATCATGAACCGGTCTTCCCCATTCTTCGTCATGATATGCAATATAAAGTGGATCATCTGTTACCCAAGCACAGCGTGAAACCATGTTACTCTTCACCCTTTTCTACCGGATTATCCTCATAAGAAATCCAGTCACTGAAGCTCCCAGGATATAGTTTTACATTTTTAAAACCTGCTTGCTTTAATGCTAAAACATTCGGACAAGCTGAAACACCTGAACCACAGGACACAATGATTTCTTCATCTTTTGGTAAGTCTGAAAAGTGATGCTCAAGCTCATTAAGACTTTTCCAGTTTCCTTCATCATCTAAAACATCTTTCCAGAAATAATTTTTCGCCCCTGGAATATGACCTGCTTTTCCGTAAAGCGGTTCTGTTTCTCCCAAATAACGTTCTCTTGCACGTGAATCAATTAATACAGCAGATTTTTCATCCATCTTTTGCTTTACATCAGGCATATCAACTGTATCATCTTTCCGTTGACCTGGGATAAATGTCTTCGGTGGATAGTTTGGAATTTCGGTTGTTACTCTATTTCCTTCTTTTACCCACTCAGACCATCCGCCATCAAGAATAAATGCTTTTTCATGACCTAAATGGTGAAACAACCATAAGCAACGGGCAGAAAACATATCATTGCTTTCACCGTATATGACCACCGTTGTCTCTCGGTCC
This sequence comes from Candidatus Avamphibacillus sp., assembly GCA_035301745.1. Taxonomy (GTDB): domain Bacteria; phylum Bacillota; class Bacilli; order Bacillales; family Amphibacillaceae; genus MSJ-26. The sequence continues at coordinate 39,355 of DATGTS010000064.1, read as the reverse complement.
ATTCCGGATTGACCTAACTTATCTGCAAGTCTTTTCCTGCCAGGTAAAGGATGGCTTCCTCCATGCTGTTCAGCTTTTCCTGATAAATCTTCTTTCAAATCTAAGTAAACCGCTCCCGGGATATGGCTTTTTTCATATGCACTGCGCCCTGCCTCTGGATCATTCAGCTGAAAACGGACATCAATAGGAATGATGTCACTAGCGTTAAGTCTTTTTTCTAATTCCGTAACTGTCATTAAAAAATCCATGCTTCTACCCCTTCATTTTAAAGTAATTTTGCCATGTAATACTCATCATAATACGTACCATCAATGAATAATGAATCCCTCTTTGTACCTTCCACCTCAAATCCGTGCTTTTTATATGAAGCTACACCTGCTTCGTTTTCACACACAACTGTTAATTCAAGTCGATGGATGTCCCGCTCGTTTGCCCATTGTTCTAAATGCGCAAACAACTTTGAACCGATTCCTTGACCTCGATAATCAGGATGGATACCAATAAGAACAAAAGCGTGGGGCGCCCGTTTAGCAACGTACGGACTGGACTGAGCCGAAGGAGATAAAGGAAACACGGCGAACGTAGTGAGCCGATGTTGACTTATCGTACGGAGGTGAAGGAAGTCTCGCTAGTTGCTGGGCGCCTTGCGCTGGACGTGGCCAATTTCAGTATAAAGTTATCCACAGAAGTTTTAATGTTATAGTTTCCTAAGCAACAAGATAGGCACTGTGCCGCGTTCGTTTGGACTTCCCACCTATTATTACTAAATAACCAACGAAGTTATTCTGTTTTTCAGCGATCAAAATCGTTGCATTACATTGATTCGCGAGCGATTCAATCATCTGTCGTTGTTTTTCCTCTGTTAACTTTCTTTCTCCTGGTTCATATAACAAAAATTCACTGTTTTTCTCAACATCGTTTATCAGGTCAGCCAGCACTTTCGCATCATTTATGGTAGCTTCTCGTATCAATGGTAATCCCCCCTTACTTCTATATACTAATTGTTCAGAAATTATATTTCCATCATTATATGTTAAAATAATCATTAGATAAAAAAATAGGAGATGATCAAGTGAAAGAGGACTTAATCAAACGTTTAATTACATATGCCAAAATGGATACACAATCAAATGAAGAAAGTGATACGACACCTTCTACCCCTGGTCAAATGGAACTTGCAAAAAAACTTGTAGAGGAACTGAAAGAGATTGGTCTTGATGATGCCTCTGTTGATGATAATGGATACGTTATGGCGACACTTCCGGCAAATACAGATAAAGACGACGTGCCAACGATTGGCTTTTTAGCACATGTTGATACAGCGACAGATTTCACCGGGAAAAACGTAAACCCGCAAATTGTGGAAGACTTTGATGGGAAAGATATTGTTTTGAATCAAGAGCTTGATGTTGTCTTATCTGCTAAAGAATTCCCTGAACTGCCAAGCTACAAAGGCCATACTTTAATAACAACGGACGGAACCACTTTGCTTGGAGCTGACAATAAAGCAGGAATTGCAGAAATTATGACAGCGATGGAATATTTGAAAACTCATCCAGAAATCGAGCATGGCGATATTCGCGTCGCTTTCACCCCTGATGAAGAAATTGGCCGTGGTCCACATAAATTTGATGTAGAGCGTTTCGGAGCAAAATTCGCGTATACGATTGATGGAGGGCCGCTTGGAGAATTACAATATGAAAGCTTTAATGCAGCCGCTGCCAAAGTGACATTCAAAGGAAACAACGTGCATCCTGGTACAGCGAAAGATAAAATGGTTAACTCAGGAAAAATGGCCACTGAATTTATTCAAATGTTCCCTGAGAAAGAAGCACCCGAGCATACAGAAGGGTATGAAGGTTTTTATCATTTAATTTCAGTAAATGGTGATGTTGAATCAACACAGGTTTATTATATTATCCGTGATTTTGATAAAGAAAATTTTAAAGTCCGAAAAGAAACGGTTGAAAAGTTTGTTTCTAACATAAAAGAAAAATACGGAGAAGAAAGCGTCGAACTTGATATGAAGGATCAATATTACAATATGCGTGATAAAATTGAGCCTGTGAAAGAAATTGTTGAAATTGCATCCCAAGCGATGAAAAATCTAGATATTGAACCCGTGATTCAACCAGTGCGCGGAGGAACAGATGGATCACAGCTCTCCTACATGGGCATGCCAACTCCGAACATTTTTACAGGTGGAGAAAATTTTCATGGTAAATTCGAATATATTTCTGTTGATAACATGGAAAAAGCCACCCAAGTTATTGTGGAAATCAGTAAGTTATTTGCAGAAAAAGTAAGAATTATAAACTGACAAACCGCTATATTTCAGGTATAGGATCCAAATGCCTATACCTTTTTCGTGTGATTGATAAGTTTATGGAATTTTAAATTGCTATCTTCAACCCTTCTATGAGAAAATAAATTATGGTTTTTATATGAAATGAACAAAACATTTTTTGATAACACAATGGGAATAGACGTAGTATGGTTTCCATATACTTTTTAAAAACTATTATAAATGTTTATTTATATATATCGCAATCATAGAGGAGTGCAAGAAATTGTTTAAGAAAACGATGATGGTGAGTCTCTCGATTATTATTCTTACTTTAGCTGCTTGTGACGAAGGTGATTTCAATAAAGAAACTGTACCTGTAACCAGTTCCGAATCAGATAAGAATACAGAACAAAATAATACTAAAGCTGAAGATGAATTGGTGTTACCAGATAGTCCTCTTCAAAAAGGAGAAGAAGGGGAAGAAGTAAAAAATCTTCAACAAACATTAAAAAACTTAGATTACCAAATCGATATAACTAGTCAATACGATGAAGAAACTACGTGGGCTGTTACCGATTTCCAGCTTCAAGTAGATGGATTAGATATAACAGGCTTCTACGATAAAAAAACAAAACTAGCTCTCGAAGCCCAATTTCATAGTGATAATCCAATCCAACCCGGAGAAGGACTCACTTTTGAAAAGAACTCCAAAACAAAAGATGGAAAAATAGTAACAGACAATCCTTACGATGTACTAGTTCTTGTAAATAAGGAAAATGCCTTACCAGAAGATTTTACACCTAAGGATCTTGTTATTCCTGATGTACGATTTCCTTTTACAGAGGACTTACCTAAAAAACAGATGCGGAAAGTTGCTGCTGACGCCTTGGAAAAAATGTTCAAAGCTGCTGATAAAGAGGATTTAGAGTTGTTTGCTCAATCAGGTTTTCGATCATTTGAACGACAGCAAAGTATTTTTGCCGCGAACGTTGAGAAAAATGGTGAAGAGGCTGCAAATAAATATAGTGCACGACCTGGTGAAAGTGAGCATCAATCTGGTTTAACAATGGACGTGACTAATGCTGATGTTGGTTTTGATTTAATCATTGAGTTCGGGGAAACACCTGAAGGAAAATGGCTTAAAAAACATGCAAGTGAATATGGATTTATTATTCGCTATCCTCAAGGAAAAGAGGATATCACTGGATATCAATATGAACCTTGGCATTTAAGATATGTCGGTAAAAAAGCCGCAAAAGAAATCATGGAAAAAGGAATTACATTAGAAGAGTATTTAGAGGAACTTTAAAAAATAAAGTCTCATACTGAATCATATAATATACATCCATTCAAGATGCAGTTGAAAAAGTATTCTATCTAATTAAACATGTATATTGCTTATGTTTCTTTAAAATGAGTACAACCGTTACGCCATTCGTTCTTGATTGCGGTCGTACTCCTTTTCTTTTTGTTTAATTTTTTATATCCAAGGCACGGATACGATTACCCTACTTTTTCCATTACTAATCATGAAAAAAATTAGCCCACCTATCGATGAGCTAATTTTACATTTAAAACGGTTTTAAAATCATAAGCGCAATAATAATTAAAAAGAGGATATTTTCAATCCGTTCATAAAAAAATAGTTCCTTTGATAAGGCATAATACTTCTCGGGAATCTCTTCTCCTTGGTATTCTGCTAGCATTTTTTTAATTGGTTTTGACCTTGGCGATAAGGTAATCGGACCAAAAGCTAAAGCAACCAAGAATAAAATGAGACTAAGAACATACCAGCCTTGTTTAAATAAAGAAGGGTTTAACATTCCCATTAGTATCCCTGTTACAAGGAGTAATGTTCCACCTATCATTACAAAAATATGAATCCGATTGCGAATCATATAAGCATGTCTGAGCTCTGTCATTGTCTTTGATTTAGTAACAACATAAATCATAATAAATCCAGGGCCTAACCCTAATATCGCTGAAAAGATATGAATAAAAACTAGTAATTTGTAGAATGTCATTGCTGAATCCTCCAACCTATTATCTATATGCCTCTATTTTACAATTTTAACAGTAGGCATTGTGTGACAAACATCACATTTCTTGATAAAGATAACAAATTTATCTCCCGTTAACTAGCAATAAACCCACTACTTCAAAAAAAGGGAAACGATAAGATGTGTAGGGATTAACTGCCAGCAAATGTCGGATTCTGCTTGACCCAACACGATGTTGGTCACGTGTCGTGGTGTTATTAGCCTTTGTTCATTTTAATCAGAAGGGAGTAAAATGAACCCCACTAATTGAAGTTTCGCTTTATGACAATTTTGGGTTAAGCCTCTGTTGATTTATTGCATTGTTAGTATATGGGCTTTTCTAAAATAGGTGAATATCTAATTTTCATTATTACTTTATCACACTCAGTATGCCAAGAACTGTACAAAGTTATAAGGTGCTACTTACAATTTTGCCATAACTTCATCGGATCTTCTTGACCTTCTTCAAGTGGCATCGAGTACATATTTACCGTCCGCTCTTCTCGAGGCTTTTTGAAATCTTCGTATAAGGTGACAGATGCACCTAAGCTAGCATCAGCTGTATCCTCCATAGATGCAGCGTAATAGCCTTTTTCAATTCCTGCATAAAACATTGCTGTTAAACACATCGGACAAGGCTCGCCACTAGCATACATCACATATCCTGATAAATCATTTGTTTGGAGTTTTTCCTGTGCTTTACGAATTGCAATAAGTTCTGCATGTCCACTCACGTCATATTTAAGGTGAACTTCATTGACACCTTCTGCAATAATTTCATCATCCTTCACCAATACGGCACCAAATGACCGACCACCTTGACCCACGTTCTCTGCCGATAACTCTACTGCACGTCTCATAAATTTGTCCATCATTAGGCCTCCCCATATATTATTCCTCTTAATTCTGCTCTTTATTTTACATCAAATCATGATCCATTCCCATTATTCGTATTCTATTTTCATATCCCCAGCTTTAATCCACCCTCGTTTTCTAAAGCTTTCACTAATGGCTAAGCTGATTACAGCTGGGGCAATAATATGCAAAATAAGGATACTCCAAAAAACATTCACCGAAAAACCCATGGATTCAAATGTCATGATTTGACCAACAAGGCCACTCGTCCCCATCCCTGCTCCGGATGGATTATTTGTTAGCCCAAGCCAAACTGTCGCAAATGGAGCTAGCACGGCTCCCGCTACTGTTGGTGGAATAAGAATAATTGGTTTCTTTAAGATATTGGCGATTTGGAGCATCGATGTTCCCAACCCTTGTGCTAAAAAACCTCCAAACCCATTATCACGATAACTTGACACAGCAAAACCTATCATTTGTGCGGAACATCCGACAGCCGCTGCCCCTGCTGCAATTCCGTCTATGCCAAGCATCAAGGCAATCGCAACACTTGATATTGGTGCAGTGAGCGCCCAACCCATAAATATCGCAACTAAAATTCCCATAATAAATGGTTGTTGTTCCGTTGACCAATTTATGACTTCACCAAACCAAAGCATCAACTGATTAATCGGTGGACCAATAAACTTTCCTACAGTAAATCCTACGATAATAGTCACCATAGGTGTAATGATAATATCAATACGTGTCGTCTTATAAGCAACTTTTCCGAATTCAATCGCAAATAAAGCAGCAATATAACTTCCTACTGGTCCCCCAAGCTCAGATCCAAATGCCCCTGCAAAAAGAGTTGAAAACATAACAAGTGGCGGTGCTTTTAATCCATAAGCAATGGCAACGCCAATAGCACCTCCAACCACTTTATCATCCATTGCAAAAGTACCCGCTTCTTCAAGAAAGCTGACGTTCAACTGTTCTCCAACCGTATTAAGAATGAGTCCCATAATTAATGATGAGAACAGACCTAATGCCATATAGCTAAGTGCTGTAATCAAATACTCCCTTACTGAAAGGGAAACCCCTTTTTCTCTTAAAAACTTTCTCACGTTTCCTCTCCTCCTTTTTGTGAATAACTTCACTTACTAACTAATAACCTTTCTAATCGTTACCTGGATTACACATTGTTTGTGAATTAAATCACATTATCGAGCGTATAACACAGCTCACATGTATAGTTTCTATATTGATTATATTATTACGATATAATATTCGAAAAAGCAAGTGATTTCTAAAGCTTGTTCAAAAGTCAGCAAAAACATTTATTGCTGTGAAAAGTTATTCTCGAAAAATTCTACCTTATGAAGACTCTAATCAGAAGGTTTTGCTTTATACTGGTCTTCATCTTACTTATGAAAACTACTAAGCGGAAACATTCTCGCTGACTGCTCATTACGTTTACACTACCAATTTAGTGAAAAGTTGATTTTGCAATCGTTATCAGATACAATTCCAATGATAATGATTTTCAATTACTCACATATCAAAGCAATGGGGGTTTTTATTGATGGAACTAACAGAGAACAAAACAGATTTATCTCACATTATCCGTGAGCGTCGTGCAATCAAAAAAGGATATAATGATAAAGAGGTAACCGAAGAAGCAGTACTTGAATTACTTGAAGATGCTATTTGGGCACCTACACATGGGATGAGGCAGCCTTGGCGTTTTATTTTTGTGGGGGCAGATCAAAAAGCAGACTTTGCCAAAAAAGTTGCATCAACTTATCCTGAGGAAAGACAAGAAAATCGGGAAGCATTTTTAAATGAACCAAGTGCATATCTTGTTGTTGTAATGGAAGAACCTGAAAAGCAGAAACAGTGGGATGAAAATTATGGTGCTACAGCAGCGATGATTCAAAACTTTTGGTTACTCGCCTGGGAAAAGCAACTTGGCGTTGTATGGCGTACAAACCCACATATTTATGAACAAAAAACAAAAGATATTTTAGGCGTTGGTGATAATGAAAAAATTGTCGGCTTTCTGCACTTAGGATACTTTGACGAAAAGCCGATTGTAAAAGACAGAATCCCAGCTATTGAAAAATTTGAACGATATAAAGGATAAGGTACTCTTGGTACTCTTAACTTTTTAGAGTCCATAGAAATAATAAAGGAGTGCTATCATAGGGCATGGCATTGACAAGCATTATGATAGCACTCCTTTTTTGAATGGATGAACTGTTAGAAATAGACCACAGTAGACTCAAAGACGAAACGGTCGGTTATGTACCGTGAGAACACCTCTAACGGCTGATTCGTTCAAAACCTCGTTGCAACTATCAATGCAGATTAAAAATCTATTCAAGATTCAATCCAGCTCATCAAATGGCCTTCACACAGATGTATTTCTTTAACTTAACTGCATGGTCGTGATACAAGTTCCATCATTTTCAAAAGTGGATAGTTCTGATTGTACTTCCTTGCCATCCTGAGTAATTTTCACTTGATATGTCTTATCACGTGGAAGCCATAGATCGATAAATCCATTATCCCCGGAGTTCACCGTCTCTTCTACAATTGTACTTCCTTCTAAATCTTCAATATGAATACTAAAATCTTCATTCGTTAACTCACCTTGACAGCCAGTTAAGCTATGATTCGTGCATGGATGTGTTTCATTAATAAAAGGGGCGATCGAAACAAAAAACTCATCTTCTGGTAGTTCATAGATGGCCTCATTATCCTTGCTATCAGTTACAATCAATTGCGTGGATGTAATCGAAGCTGTTTCTTCATCCGTAAAATTACCAAGACTGTATTCATTTACTAATTCTTTCACATTTTGAGTTGATGCATTCGTATTTAATTCTTTGGGATCATTCTGATCATTACAAGCAGCTAAAAGGGTGAATGCTACTAAAATAATAACAGTAATTTTTAATTTCATACAAAACCACTCCATTATCGTTTCTCGGTAATATTATACCATCTCAACATAGTAGAAAATCCTTTTTCTAGAAATGACACAATATAGTCATGATTAAACATTAGATTAGAAATAGTTAAAGATGAGCAAAAAGAAAAGGCTCCCTATCAAAGGAAGCCCATATCACTTTCAAAATTTACTTTTTTAGTTAAACAGGTTACTCTTTTAATTTACTGACCACTCCATACAGAACTTTTTAATTTTTCCTGGCGTTCATGTCTTGCGATTGCAAGGTCTATTAGTTTACTAATCAACTCGGAATACCCAATTCCACTTTCTTCCCATAGTTTTGGATACATGCTGATTTTTGTAAAACCAGGCAATGTATTTACTTCATTAACATAAATATCCCCTTCGTCGGTTAGGAAGAAGTCTACGCGGGCAAGTCCCTCACATTGCAGTGTTTTGAATGCCTTCAGGGCAACTTCCTGCATTTTTTCAGTTGTTTCCTCGGGTAAGTCAGCAGGCACAGCTAATTCTGCACCATCCTCATCAATATACTTTGATTCATACGAATAAAATTCTGTATTAGGTAAAATTTCCCCTGGTAGTGAAACGATTGGCTCTTCATTTCCTAGTACAGAGAATTCAATCTCACGACCAACTAATGTTTCTTCGATAATAATTTTGTCATCATATTCAAATGCGCTGTCAACTGCCGCTTCAAATTCTTCTTTCGTTGACACCTTACTTACGCCGACAGATGAACCTTGATTAGCTGGTTTAATAAACATAGGTTCACCAATTTGAGCAACAAGCTCATCATAATTTATTAGATCTCGTTCACTATATTTATAAGCTTTTCCATCAGCAACATTAATATCTTCCGCTTTCATCAGACGTTTGGCAATATCTTTATCCATACAAATAGAAGAACTTAATACATCTGGTCCGACATAAGGAAGATTCGTAATTCGAAGCATCCCTTGCAGGCTGCCATCTTCTCCTAAAGTCCCATGTACAATTGGGAAAATAACATCGAGCTGTTCTAATGTTTCTCCACCTTCTGCATGAATCAATTGTTTTTCCATTTCTCCTGGTACTAAAGCGACATGATCATTCGATTTATTTAATTGAATAAGTTTAGGATTTTCAGCATGGAGTAAATAAGAGGATTGATCATTTAAGTGCCACTTCCCATTTTTATCAATTCCAATTAAAATGGGTTCATACTTCTCTCTATCCATGGCTTCCACAATATTTTTTGCTGATTGTAATGACACCTCATGTTCAGCCGATTTACCACCAAAAATAACCCCAACCTTAATTTTTTTCATTTGAAGACTTCCCTTCCCTTATCATGAATTCATATATTTTTAATTTATTCAGCTGCTGCCTAAAACGCTACTTATAAAATACCATATTTATGCCTGTTTATAATAATAAAAATGTACCATTTCTTTTTTAGAGTTTAACATATCTAAAAAAGAATGGTACATTTTTATTTTTTTCCTCGCCTTCTCTTTGCTTCATCATAATCTTCTTGCGTAATTTCTCCTTTTTCCAAGCGTTCTTGTAAAATATCAAGGGAATCACCACGGGAATTTTTATTCGCACGAAATTTAATTAATATGTATGCTAAGACAATAAGAACAATTAGACTTAAGATTAAACGAACGGTTGGATTGATGAAAATAGATAATATCACTTTTTATCACCTCACTCCTTATGATTCCCATTTTTTAGATTGTATAAGCATATGACGTAAAATGAAGCCCAGCATTTTAAAGAAAGGATGTACTCGGCAGAAGGCTGTCCATTCTCCATAAAACACGTTTTCATTCAATACTAAACCCTGGCATCCTACATGCCAGGGTTTAATAAGAATTTTTTGGTTTATGGAGCTGGTGGATTTGGTGGAGCGATTGGTTGAGTGGTATTACCTCCTGTATTGATGCCAGTAGTTAAATTTAATGGAGAGTTGATTGTTTCTGGTCTTACATTCGGGTAACAACGACGAGGATCAAGGTCACAAATTTTTCCGTCTCTTTCAACACCCTTACGCACAACCGTTAATTGAGAACGAATAACTGCTTTGAATAAAAGTAAATTTAATGATGCCCCTCCAGGCTCTTGGTTTATTAATGGCTCATTTAACTCTGCTTCAACTTGAGGTTTTGATTCAATAACATAATCTCCAGGGCAAACACCAGGACAGTCCGTGTGTTCTTGGAAGTAGACTCTAATTGGAATGCTTAGATTAGCTGGTAGACCTGGCAGTGTTCCGGTTACATCAATTGTTGCTGGTACATAACCAAAGTGGATCACTTTATCTTTCAATACGGTAATTTCTTGCTGTATTCCTGAGTAATCTGGTGTAACCACAACATTCGTAACACCTGGTAGAAGTCCTAAAATTGCATCAACAACAGGTCCTGGTGCAAGGGATACAGGTAATGCTAATTCCGCTGTTCTTTGCACATTTTCCGTGCAAACAACTTTTTCTACTAATTCACCGTGATCCTCATAGCATACATCACATTTTTCTATTACGCGACCATGTCTACAGGTATCCTCTCTATGATGTGCCTGCCTATGATAGAAATTTCTTCTTTTTGTCATAGTAAAATTCCTCCTATTTAAAATTTATTTTGGAAGTTCTCTTCTCCTATCAACTATCTATTTAAATAGTTCGTAATTAACTTCCTTACACTAACACTATATGTATCTGATTTAATTTTGAGTAGATAGATGTACAAGTACAAACGCATATTTTAACTAATAAGTAGCAATTTACAGGATAAGAGTTTATTAAATAGTCGATAGACTACTAGGTAGACGTAATGATCGATGATATTTTTATAAAAAAATAGAAAGCCATGGATCAGATGGCTTTCTATAATGAGATATCATTCATGGGCAATCCCTACAAGCCTTGTATTGGATTACTTTATTCTATGCTTATTCGTCAAATATGAATTGGCGTAACACCTATAAAACCGATAATTATTACATTTTAATGAATATATCACTACTAGACTATCATACAACCTTACATTCATTCCTCTACATATAGTAGTATGGATAACCAAATTTATAGGATGTTAAGGAGAGATAGCATGTACAGAAGAAGAAAAAATGCACCAGTGAGGGAAAGACAAAAAAAGTCAGCCCGCGAATATTCTGGTCCTTGTGTCAAACAAGAAGTTAGCCGAATTATTCAGGCACAAAATGAAGTAGAAAACGATTGTAATAGTAATTGTAAAAGTTCAATTAAACAACTTCTAACACAAAAAGAAAACCCAGATTCTCATCATACGACGATCCCTTTTATTCTTTATTGTTCTCACACTTGTCAACCTTTTATAGGAAGTGGGGTGTTTCAATCTCCTCCAGAAGATAATTGCCAATCTTTTTTTGGGTGTGTGGAGTCTCCCATTTTTCGTGCTAAAAAATTTGTTGGTGGTAAAGAAAATTGTGTGATTTTAGAGCTTCTCCTTCCAGTAACAGAAGATTGTGATATACCTGCACCTTCTATGGATTCACATAGCAGTGTATGTCCATTTTTTCCAAAAAATAACCCAGTGACAGATTTCCTTGCTACAGGTATATGTTTAACAGTGGATCTAGATGGTTTCAACGCCATCACTTGTCTTAATCCAATTACACCGATTCCTGCTTGTGAATTTCCACCAATTGAATAATAAGCTTGGCCACAAAAGTGATAGGGTGCGAGGAGAAAATCTGGCACCCTTCTCTTTCGTCTATATGATTGAATGTGCTTGGAACTTAATTCCTTTTGATTGATTTTGCAGGGTTACCAACTACAGTTACGTTTGATTGTACGTTTCTTGTCACTACTGCCCCAGCACCTACAATCGCTTGTTCACCTATAACCACACCAGGTAACAATGATGCATTGTTACCAATTTTTGAGCCTTTTTTGAGTATAGGACCTTTTAATTTTTCATTTCCTTTTCCCATATATTTATCATTGGAAGATGAAAAACATGGACCGATAAATACATCATCTTCTATCACCATATTAGCAGTTACATAGGAACCTGTTTGAATTGTAACGTTATCTCCAATTTGAGTATTATTTTCTACCACTGCATTTCTGCCGATTATAGTATTCTTACCTGCTATAACGTCTTCTCTTATACTTGCTAAATCTCCTACAAGTACACCTTCTGAAAGGGTAGTTCCACGGTAAATTGCATTATGACTGCCAATTTTCACATCATTACCAATGAAAAGTGGTGATAAATTTTTGGAAGGTTTTCTAGCCATATTATTATTCGCGAAAGGAGACTTGCCGAGTAAAGTAAAATCTGCAACAGACACACCATCTCCTATGATCGTTCCTTCTTTAATGACAACATGATGACCAATAGCCACATCATTTCCAATAACAACATCTTTCTCAATAACTACATACTCCCCTATTGCTACGTTTTCACCGATCTTGACTGTAGAATGAATCATTCAATCACCTCATTTCTTTGACAGCATCACTCGTACTACTCCAACATTTCCTTCGTTGAGAAGTCATTCATCGGTAGGGTAGTTGGTTTTTGGCTATTATTTGCTTGATAAAGTGCAAAAATGGTTTCTAATGCTTTTTTTCCTTCCTTTGGTGTCATTAAATGTTCGCTATCTTCCCTAATTGCCCTTAAAAAATCTTGATACATTCGATAATGCTCATCTGGCTCCTCACCCAATGCGAGTAAGTCTTGTTTTAAATCAGGATAATCATCAAGATAGCAATGTTTTATTTTATTAAGACCTTTACCACCTAAGCAGATAGCACCTTTTCTCGCAAAAATCGATAAACAGTAGCCAAGGTTTTTTGGTTTGGTAATCGTGTTTGCTTCAATCAGACCTTTAGCATGATTATTAAAAGTGACAATTCCTGTTGCCACGTCTTCAATTTCCTTATTTTCCTCATTTGTGGCGATTTCTCCGTATACCGACTTTACGTCCCCCATCAGCCAAACTAATAAATCAATCATATGAATCCCTTGATTGATTAACATACCACCATCTTTTTCCCAAGTTCCTTTCCAAGCAGCAGATGAGAAATATTCGGGAGATCGGTTGAGACGGAGAGAAACCATTCCAAAATAAGGTTCTCCGAAATATCCTTTTTGTAGTAGCTCTTTTAACTTGTGCAGCATTGGCTTGTAGCGCAATTGATGGCAGACGAGAACTTTTTTATGATGCTTTTTTGCTAATTCGATAATTCTATTTGCATCCTGAAGTGAAAGGGCGAGAGGTTTTTCTATAATCACATGTTTACCTTTCTGAAGTGCCCTTATAGCTATTTCAGCGTGCAATCCAGAGATAACTGAAATAATGACAATATCTATATTTCTGGCTTCTAGTAAATCGTGGTAATCGGTATATTGTGAGATAGCCATCTGTTTATCTTGGTTTTGATAAAATTTCACCGCAGCTTCCATTCTTTCCTGGCGAAGATCACTCACCGCCGTAAGTGACATTTCCCCCAATCTGGACATCGTTTTTAAATGTTTTTCTGAGATGAAACCACATCCAATTAAACCAGCACGAAGCATCATTCCTTCACCGCCTTTTTCAATGCAAAAATAACTTTATCTTGGTTCTTAAAGGATAAACCTGGATAAAGAGGAATGGCTAGGAGCCGCCTGGAAAGAGATTCAGCAATTGGAAAATCACCTGTTTGATAACCAAGTGTTTTATATGCTTTCTGAAGATGGATACAACGTGGGTAATAAATGCCTGTTTGGATAGATTCATTGGAAAGTTGTTCAGCTAATTCGTCTCTTTTCTCAGATTCAATGCAATACAAATGAAAAACATGTGTTACATCTTCCATGATCTGAGGAATTTTTAGATTGGATATATCTTGTAAATTCTTTTTATAACGCTTCGCTAATTCTCTTCTTTGTCCATTCCAGTCGTCAAGATGTTTTAGCCCAATTAAGATAATGGTTGCGTGAATTTCATCAAGTCGGCTGTTATAGCCAATTTCATGATGATAGTATTTTTTATAGCTTCCGTGTGCCCTGAGTGTCCTTAATCTTTTCGCTAAATCCGTGTCAGATGTTGTAATTACTCCCCCGTCACCCATTGTTGATAAGTTTTTAGTCGGGAAAAAAGAAAAACACGCTGCATCCCCTAATGCACCGATCTGTCTTCCTTTATAGGTGGCACCAAAAGCTTGACATGCATCCTCAATGACAACAAGAGCATGCTCGGCTGCAATAGCATTTATTTTATCCATTTCAGCTGGCTGGCCAAATAAATGAACAGGAAGAATTGCTTTTGTTTTTGCTGTTACTTTTTCCTCTACTTTATTCGGATCTAGATTAAATGTCTCCCTATCCACATCTGCAAAAATGGGTGTAGCGCCTACTCTTGTTATCGCTTCAGCTGTTGCGAAAAAGGAATATGGTGTTGTAATCACTTCATCCCCTTTACCAATACCATAAGCATCAAGCGTTAACACAAGAGCGTCGGTCCCATTCCCTACACCAATTGCTTCAGTGACACCAAGTCGATTCGCTATTTCCTGTTCCAATGCATCAACATTTTCACCTAAAATATACTGACCACTCTGTAAAATTGTTTTCATTTCTTTTAAAATGTCATCTTGAATAAGAGTGAACTGACTTTTGGGATTACTAATTGGAATCATTGAACATCATCCTTTTTAATAAGTCTTCTCACTCGCAAACTATTCTATCGAGAGAACAGAATTGACGGCGTCTACCACACTTTACCGAAAAACTAGAAATAAGCTGAGAAATATTTTCTAAGGTAGATTTTTAAACTATTTCAAAGCCCTGCGATGATAGCCTTTTTTACTTTAAAACATATACAAACTCTTTCCGCGTCGCATATACCAATAGTAAGAAACATAGAAAGGATAATGCATTATGATAGACTACACCACGATTAAAGATGAAAAAAACAAAAAAAAGTCTTCCAAAATTGCTGTCGTTGGGTTAGGGTTTGTCGGACTGCCAGCGGCGATAGGTTTCTCTCAAAAATATCAAGTTATCGGTTTTGATGTAAATCAGAAAAAAGTAAATATGCTAAAAAATAACATCGACCCACAGGGTGAGTTTTCAAAAACAGAAATAGAAAATGCCTCCATTGAATTTGTATCGGAGCCTAATAAATTAAAAGAATGCAGTTATATCATTGTTGCAGTCCCTACACCAATTACACCAGAGAAAAAGCCAAATTTAACGTTTCTGAAAGAAGCTTCTGTCACCATTGGCAGACAACTTACTCCAAATACAACCGTTATTTATGAATCAACCGTTTACCCCGGCACAACGGAGGATGTTTGTATTCCAATTTTAGAAAAACACTCCCATTTAACTGCCGGAGAAGACTTTTTTGTTGGGTATTCACCAGAAAGGATTAATCCTGGTGATAAAAAGCGCACATTTACCAACATCCCAAAAGTGATTGCAGGGCAAAATATAACTGCAATGAATAAAATTTCCTATCTCTATCATCAAGTGATTACTGCTGAAGTTTATGAGGCACCATCAATCAAGGTTGCAGAAGCATCTAAAGTTGTCGAAAATACACAGCGCGATGTGAACATTGCTTTAATGAATGAACTTTCAATTATTTTCAACAAGATGAATATAGACACGTATGAAGTATTAAAAGCAGCAAAGACAAAATGGAACTTCCTCCCCTTTACGCCTGGATTAGTTGGAGGACACTGTATTGGAGTTGATCCTTATTATTTAATTCACCAATCAAGAGTAAAAGGATATGAACCAGATTTCTTAACAACGGCAAGAGCTATCAATGAATTTATGCCCGATTATATCGTACAGTCATTACTTCAATTAATAATTTCTCATAAAATGAATTTAAAAAATCTCCATGTGACCGTGTTAGGCACCACTTTTAAAGAAAATATCTCAGATATGAGAAATTCAAAAGCACTGGACATAATAAATAAGTTAAAACAATTTGGTATATCACCTCAAACTTGTGATCCATATGCGGATGGGGATGAATTGAAATCAACCCATCACATCCAACTTAAGCAACTGAGCCAATTAAAAAAAGCTGACATCGTTATTTTGGCTGTCCCTCATGAGGAATTCAAAAAAGACTTCAGCTATCTAAAGAATCTATTGAAAAACAACGGAATCGTCATGGATTTAAAAGGTATCATTCCGAAAAATGAACTTCCTGAAAATATCACTATATGGCGACTTTAACGATAATGTATTTGTGAAGGAAGGTGGTTTTTTAATGGGAAGAAGATTAAAGATTTTAGTATTAATCAAACCTTTTTGGCGATTTCCTAATCATCAACCAAAAATGGATATGATAAAGGCACTTGAAGAGTATGCGGATGTCTATTATTGGTATAAAAACGGTCATATCCAAAATATTTTAAAACAGTTAAAGATAAAACCTGATTTTATTTTTCATTATGATATCTCCTGGAACTATAGTTTGGCACCAAATGTTCACGGTTTGGAAGATATTGATATTTTAAAGGGCTGTTATGTCATCGACTTACACTGGGAACCAGAACAAAGAATAAAGTATTTCAAGAAAAACAAAATTGACCTCATCTTTTCCGCAACGAAAAACCCATTTTTAAACGTCTTTCCACAATTCAAAGAGAAAATGAGCTGGTTACCATGGGCGATTAATCCAAAGGTGATGAAAGACTGGAGGCTTGAAAAAAGTATTGATTATTTGCTCATGGGCTTAACTTATGTGGATAAAAAAAATCAAGGTAGATTTCCTTTGCCAAAGAAAATCCCTCCAAAAGGACGCTATCTATTTAGGGATACCGTTTTTAAGAAAATGAAAAATGAACCCGGTTTTATGTTCCATCCCCATCCTGGTCACCGGACTTCAATTAGTTCGTTTGTCAATGATCGATATGCAAAAGAATTAAACCAATCAAAAATATTTTTCACATGTGGCAGCCGCAGCAAAACAGGAGGTGTGGCTGTTCTGAAATTTTTTGAAGCACCAGCGTGTAAGACTCTTCTACTTGCTGAACGAAATAAAGATATAGATGATTTAGGTTTCAAAGATGGGGAAAACTATATCGCTTGCACAACGGAAAATTTCCTCAAAAAGGCAAAATACTATCTCAAGCATTCAAAAGAGAGGGAGAAAGTTACAGAAAATGCTTACAAGTTTATCCATAAGAACCATACGAACCAACATCGAGCAAAACAACTTATTAGGGTAATAGAAAAGCAATTATATAAACACTAATCTATTAAGGGAGAATAACTCTAGTATTTCCAACTATCATGCTTGATAAATGTGTTTCCGTGCTAGATACTTTGCCTGTACAACAGTTTCAAGTATTCCATAGAATATAGTGAGTTCAGAAATTAATAGATATCTGAACTTACTATATTCAAAGGAGGAATAAATCATGGCAATTGATGATTTAATAACTAATGGGGGGTTTGAAGCCGGAACATTAATGAACTGGGATGCGACAAATGCAGGGATCACCGGGTTTAATCCTCATTCAGGAAGATATGCGGCATATCTCAACGCTGGACCTGGTTCTGCTAATCTGTCACAAACCGTACCAGTTGATGGCGGAGAAAGTTACCAACTAATCGTATCTCTTGCAAAATATGGATTCTTCTCTAGTCCAGATATCTTTGTCCGTGTCACATTTTTAGATATGAATAATGCCGAAGTAGGATCTGGATTAAATGTACAGATTTCTAGTAGCACGCTTCCAAATGCCGTATTCAATTCATGGCAAGAAGTATACCATACAACGAATATGGCACCAGATACCGCCACCCAAGCTAGAGTAGAAATTATCAAACCAATGGGCGGTCTGCTGGATTCAAGTGTGATGGTCGATGATGTCTCCTTTTTAGAAGCTACAACTACACTAGCCCCAGGGCCAACTGGTCCTACTGGAACAATGTTCTAAGCTAACATCTTTCAATAATCCGTAATCAACATCCGACAATCCAGGAAATAACAATGATGCCTTTAGATTCTTGGTAACTTCTTTTAGACCGTTCAACCCTCATTAACTGGGATTCACATTTGTACCCTGCCAACGTTTCTCTTTTGCTATAGTCAAAATCTCTCCTACCACACCTCAGGAACTATAACAAATTCAAGGTCTCTCTCCTAACATCTTCCTGAGGTGACCCTGCTGCTTAAGGCCTTGCTTATAAGAAGATACTCTCATAGCGGGTATCTTCTTTTCATCTATCATCTTTCACTGTTATAACCATAATAAAGTATGAAGGAGGAGAAAAATAATGATGACGATTAGTTTATGCATGATCGTTAAAAATGAGGAAGATGTTTTAGAAAGATGTCTAGATTCTATAAAAAATCTAGTAGACGAAATTAATATTATCGATACAGGTTCAACTGACAGGACCATTGAAATTGCTAAAAAATATACAGACCGTGTTTTTTATTTTGAGTGGACGGGGAAATTTAAGGACGCGAGAAATGAATCTTTTAAACATGCAACGAAAGATTATATCTTATATTTAGATGCTGATGATGTGCTTCTTGAAGAAGATCAGGAAAAATTTATGAAAGTAAAAGAAACATTGGATCCTTCCATCGATTCTGTTTCGATGTTTTACAATGCAGGAATTGATGAATTTGGTAATGTCACGTTAACATATCGCAGAAATCGCCTTGTCAAAAGAAGCCGTGAGTTTAAATGGAAAGGGGACTGCCATAATTATCTTGAAGTGACAGGACATATTGTGAATTCCGATGTTGCCATTACACATAAGAAAACAAAGCATTCTACCGGAAGAAACTTAAATATTTACCGGAAAAAAATTGAAAATGGGGATGAATTTACACCAAGAGATTATTTTTATTATGGTAATGAACTTCGTGAAAATGGTCATTACGTCCAAGCGATTGAAAGCTATACAAAGAATATTGCACTCAGTGACGGATGGGTTGAGGATAAAGTATATGCCTGCATTTTTCGAGCAGACTGTTATCGTTTATTAGATCGAGTAGAAGATGAACTTTACTCTTT
The DNA here is from genome assembly GCA_035301745.1 of Candidatus Avamphibacillus sp. Lineage (GTDB taxonomy): Bacteria > Bacillota > Bacilli > Bacillales > Amphibacillaceae > MSJ-26. Next base: position 20,204 of record DATGTS010000064.1, on the reverse strand, counting down.
ATTTGCTTCATTTAAATTTTCAAAAACACCTCGGGCCGAAGCATGCAGCAGACTTGGCTTTCACTTCCAGCAAAAAAGAAATTTTGAAATTGCTTTATTTTGGTACCATTTAGCCACAACAGTGGAAGAAGACCCAAATAAATGGAGCTTTACCTATCCCGCTTACGCCACATGGTATCCTCAATTACAGTTAGCCATCTGTTATTATAATTTGCAAGAATTCGAGAAAGCGTATGAGCATAACGAGCAGGCAAGAAAATACCGTCCAGGAGATAAATTAGTTTTATTTAATAAATTTTTATTAGAAAGGAAAGTAAATAAGAAATAACTTAGACCTTTTTAGTCCAATTTATACGTTATTCAATCATTATTTTCATATTTCAACAAACGATAAACAATACATGTGTATGATTTCATCCAAAATGATAAACTATAGGGAAGATTGGAGTGTCGACAAATGAGGGAATTTAAACAACTAACAACGATGAAGGACATTGAACAATTTATTCAGCAACATGAACTGTCCTTTTTGTATATTTCGCGACCTAATTGTAGTGTTTGTCACGGATTATTGCCACAAGTTCAAACCTTAATGGAAAGATACCCCAAGATACACCTTGGACATGTAAATGCAGAAGAAGTTAAAGAAGTTGCCGGTCGTTTCTCCATATTCACCGTTCCTGTTCTACTACTGTTTGTTGACGGAAAAGAATATGTGAGAGAAGCACGGATTGTTCATATGGATAAGTTTGATGAAAAAATTAGTAAAATATACGAAAATGTGGTTCGTTAAAAATTTATTTCAAAAACTAAAGACTTCACTAATGAAGTAAAGTCTTTAGTTTTTATATATCCATTTTCTTAACAAATCTGTTTTCTCAGCATCCATGAAATAAGCCATACCATCATGACCAACATAATTCAATGAACTTTTTTCTCCTTTTTCACCTAGGATTAAGTGTAAAAGGTGGCTACTCCCATCTTCATATTGAATAAGCAGATCAAAATCAGGTGCCTTTCTATTTTCTACTTTTCTCCCTTTAGCATCATACATCATTTCTTCAAATGCTGAAGTTACATCATCGTCTTTTAAAACTGCAAAAAAGTCCTCGTTCACTCCACCATAACCTTCCGATTCAGAAACGGAAATCTCCTCAATATTGTCTAAGACAGACATTTGTTCAGGTTGATTTTGACAGCTGACCAAGGGAATGAGGCAAATGATAAACATAGTGTACACTATTTGGCTTTTCAAAGTGAATTCCTCCACACAATCAATATTTATTCATTCACTGGAATTGCACATCATGGATGATTAACTCATCATTGGCTGTTGGTTCATTCCCCTCGATATCAATGATCCCCTCATACAGTTTATCTTCCGAATCATAATCATAAATAATGATGGCTGAACTTGTTGAACCTTGATGGTACCGATTAGCGACAATAACTTTATCATCCTGGATTGTAACGTAGGCCTCTTCTGTTGCTCCTTCTGGTAAATCAAAATGTTTTTTATCATCAAATTGTTGACTGGAAAGGTTATAATCATATAGCTTTAATTCATTATTGTCTATTTCATAAAACAGTAGATGCTCTCCCTCTATCCAGGAATGTAACAAAGTGTTATCATCCTTCCATTCATCAGGTAATTCAAAACCTTCATGCTCTCCTGACGCAATATGATAGACAATATACTCATTTTCCAACATTTCACTTTCGTAATGTCCATCATCACGCTCGATATTTTTGTGTGTACTCTTGATAAACACAAAGTACTCAGGATTCTGCTGGAGTTCCCACGGAACAGGTTCAATATCTGTCCACACATCGTATTCCTGATTCATGTCTTCTTCATTCGTAACTATCCATTCATCATCCAATATTTCCCGTTCAATCACATCAATACTAAACACGTGCATCTCCTCTTTATCCAAACCCGATTCATCATAAAATGATAAATTTGTAATTATTTTTAATTCATCTCCATGAAGAGTAACACCTCTGACATCTGAAAAATTGATGTATTTTCTGTCTGGTAGTTCCAATTGAAATGCCTGTCTATCCCCAGTTTCTTTGTCTAAAACTTCAATATCAAAATACTGATCTGTAATAGCATATCCAGTAAAATTTGTATCTGTTTCAATATTGACGTAAGCAAGGGTATCCTTATTTTCGTAGTAATTTCCAATATAATCAGATTTTCCTCGCATAAAACTTTTATACTTTTTCTGCAGTTGCTTTATTTCAGGTCCCAAAAATGGATTCTGTAACTGAGATAGATAAGTTGTCTGCAAATAAGTCGTTCCCTCTTCATCAATACTTAGACTGTTCCCAAAGCTATCGGAATGATCACTATAATTTCCTTCCACCTCAATCTTGCTGCCTAGCTTTTCATCCCCACTTTGGTGCTTCAGGATAAATTCAGGATAATTTGAAAAGGCAAAACTTGATTGAATAAAAAAACCTGTCAAAACAACAACAATAAACACCGTCAACGTACTTAATTTCCAGTAGCGTTTCATTCATTTTTCCTCCCTCTTACACCGTTACTTTATTTTTAAGCAGTAAATGTCCTATCCAAACCGTACCGCTGGAAACGACCAACGCAGCCACTATCTGTAAAAAGTATATCTCTATTGGATAGAAATAATCAGTTAAAATAAAGAATTGTAAAACCCAAGGTAAAATAGCTATAACAAAAGCTAGCACACCATATAAAATCCCTAATATAACCCCTTTCCACTTCCAGCTCCGCTCCATCAAAATAATCGTAAACAGAACGAAAACTGCCATAAAACCAAATAAATAAGCTCTGATAAATTGGACTAATGTATTTGGAATAATGATCGCTAACACATAAAGTTGATTCATAACCTCAGTAAGTGTTAAATCAAGTCTTAGGTCTACTGGCACCATCCACTCCATGATTGTACTTTCGACTGGTAATAATACGATCTGCAGGGCAACGAGCCCAAGAACCATCAGAAAAATAGTCGTTGCTTTAGCCAAATAAACGTTTAATCGTGCTGTAGGTATTGTCAACAAGCGGTAAATAAATGTATTTTTCGCAAACCAGTCTCGATACCAGATAAAAAACACGTAAATGATTAGGGTAACGATACTAATCGCAATTGGTGCAATAAACCATAAAGACGCACCGATTTGTGAAAAAGACATCTTTCCAAACTGTTCAAGGAAACTCGCTAATGACATCCCTTCCTCATGCATCATTTCATTCGCTTGGTTTAAATAGCTTTTGGATGTTATAATGACGCCCGCAATTTGCGATACAATCGTAATTCCAAGAAGGACAAGATATATTTTCAAGAAACGATTGAATTCGAAGTTAACCAATTTAAGATAGTTTTTCATACCCTGTACACCTCTCTCATGACATCAATAATTGATTTTCCTTCCTTTTCACGAATCTCTTCTGCATTGAATTCTTTCACAACTTTTCCGTCATCAAGAAAAATTGCTTTATCAATCAAATGTTCAATATCATTGATTTCGTGTGTCGTGATGATAACCCCACGGTCTTCGATAAGATGACTTGTAAACACGTCAGTAATCTGTTCTCGACTGAAAATATCAATTCCAGAAAAAGGCTCATCCATCAATACATAATCAACATCAAGTGCCAATCCAAGCATTAAATTGACTTTTGCTGTATTCCCCTTAGAAAGACTGGCAATTTTATCGTTCTCATTTAATTTAAAAAATGTCAGCATCTCCTTGGCACGTTTCTCATTCCAACTTTCAAAAAAATCATCCATAAACTGCATCGCGTCACAAATACGCATTCCAGGAAGCATCGTAATCGTATCGGGTATAAATGTAATTTTTTCATAACTATCTTTCGTTACTTCTTTTCCATCCAATAAAATCTGTCCATGATTGACAGGTGTTAGTTTCATAATGGCATTAAGAATGGTCGTTTTTCCAGCTCCATTGATGCCAATTAAACAGGTCACTTCACCTTTATTCGCAGTAAACGATACACCGTTTAACACTTTCTTTCTGCCAAACTTTTTTTCTATTTCTTTTACTTCAATCATTTTTCCCATCCCCCTTTTTACCATATTTATCCTTCACCATTTCTAACACTTCCTCTAAAGGAACATTGATTGATTGAATTGAGGAAATAAAAGAATCCACCGCTTCTATAATTAACTCTTCCCGGACCGCTTTTAAAACTGTTTCATCCTTTGTAATCCGACTCGGTAAGTTTCGTTCGGTATAAATCAATTTTTCTTCCTCCATCTCTTTATAGGCCCTCTGCACCGTATTTGGATTAATCTTTAACTGATTTGCCAATTGCCTCCTTGACGGTATTTCCTGACCCGGTTCAAGCATTCCTGTCGCAATACGCTCTTTAAAATAACGCACTACCTGTATGTAAACCGGATCCCGGGTATTAAAATTTACGTTCATTCCACCAGCTCCCACGGTTTCTTGATGTTCATTTCATAACGTGTATTATCCAATTAATACACCGAAGTCAAAAAAGTGTATTAATCGGTTAATACATTCTATGACTGTATTATACACATCATACACATTAGGTCAATAGAAAATAAAAATTCTTTTAAAAAGGAAATCTTAAACACTCAAGTTTCAACCAAACGAAAACCTGTAAAAATGTGATAGAATAAAGAGATAACGAAAACAAAAGACAGGGGAAATAAAGGATGAAACTAGTTTCTTGGAACGTCAATGGGTTGAGAGCTTGCGTTCGAAAAGGATTTTTAGATTATTTTCATGACATAGATGCAGATATATTTTCAGTGCAAGAAATAAAATTACAGGAGGGACAAATCGAGCTTGACTTAGAAGGCTATTATCAATATTGGAACTATGCCGAGCGAAAAGGCTACTCAGGTACAGCTGTTTTCACGAAGAAAAAACCTCTTTCCGTTCGATACGGACTTGGGGAAAAAAATAGTCAACCAGAAGGAAGGCTTTTAACATTAGAATACGAAAATTTTTATTTGGTCAATGTTTACACTCCAAATTCCCAGCGTGACCTTGCGCGACTTGATGTCCGTCTCGCATGGGAAGATCAATTATTTAAGTATTTAAGAGAACTCGATGAGCAAAAACCTGTGATTTACTGTGGTGATTTAAATGTTGCTCATGAGGAAATCGATTTAAGAAATGCGAAAACAAATCGCGGTAACTCTGGATTTACGACAGAAGAACGAAGTAAAATGAGCCGTCTGCTTGATGCAGGCTTCATCGATACATTGCGTCATTTCCACCCTGTCACAGAGGGGATTTATACATGGTGGTCCTATATGAAGACTGTGCGCGAGCGCAATATCGGGTGGCGTATTGATTATTTTATCGTATCCGAACGACTTAAGGAATTGTTGAAAAAATCAGAAGCACATCCTGACGTGATGGGCAGTGACCATTGTCCGATTATGTTAGAGATTGATTTATAAGGGAAGAATGACTTCATAGATACCGAGTCATGCCTGTTAATCTAGTCTAGGTATACATCTTCTCGTTTTAGACGAAAATACATTCCATATGAAAGGTGATTTCTATGAAAAATAAAGATGCGATTAAACTTACATCCCTATCCCATAAAGGAGGCTGTGGTTGTAAAATTGGTCCCGCTGATTTAACGGAAGTACTCCATTCCTTACCACCAACCGTTGATAATCCAAATCTCCTTGTCGGCCTTGATACGAGCGATGATGCTGGAGTCTATCGATTAAATGATACAACAGCCATCGTTCAAACGGTAGACTTTTTCACCCCCATTGTGGATGATCCTTATGACTTTGGTCAAGTAGCTGCAGCAAATGCGATCAGTGATGTTTACGCGATGGGCGCAAAACCAATTACTGCACTTAATATCGTAGCTTTCCCTATTGCTTCTTTAGATAAAAGTATCCTCTCTGATATTTTGCGTGGAGCTGGTGATAAGTTAAAAGAAGCAAATATCGCTTTAGTTGGCGGGCATTCGATTGACGACGAAGAACCGAAATTTGGCCTTGCCGTTACTGGAGTCATCCATCCTGATAAAATAAAAACGAATGCTGGGGCTAAGCCTGGTGATCAACTTATTTTAACGAAACCGATTGGGGTAGGAATTTATTCCTCCGCACTTAAAAAAGGATTATTATCTGATGAAGAAATCGAACATGTAACGAAAGTGATGACAACATTAAATAAAACAGCTGCAGAAACCGCAGATAACTATCAAGTTCATGCATCCACAGATGTGACAGGCTTTGGTCTGTTAGGCCATGCCTCTGAAATGGCTGCTGGTAGTGAGGTTGGTTTAACTATTTCTCGAAGCAAAGTTCCAGTTTTGCCACGAGCAAAAGAATTAGCCGAAGAGGGAACCATCCCTGGAGGTTCCAAAAACAACTATAATCATCTAAAGGACATTGTCACATACCCAGAGGAAATGAGCCAGGTAGATCGATGGATTTTATGTGATGCGGTTACGTCTGGAGGATTACTCATGTCTGTTGATAAAGATGATGCTGCCTCCTTTGTGAAAGATCTACAGGAAAAAGGGGTCGATGCACATATTATCGGAGAAGTTACAAAAGAAAACAAAGGAAAAATGACTGTTCAATAAGTGAAACATTGATTTGAGAGGTGTTATACATGTTTCAAGATATCGATCTAGAAGATTTACTTCACTTGCAAGAAAAGGAAGTACACACAACCGTAGATGTCCGTTCCCCGGGTGAGTTTCAAGAGTACACCATTCCTGGAAGTATCAACATCCCCATCTTTTCGGATAAAGAACGAGCTGAAGTTGGAACAATTTATAAGCAGGTAGGAAAGGAAGAGGCAAAAGAACGTGGTCTGGAAATTTTCTCAGCAAAACTTCCAGATTTTATCGCGAAATTTAAAAAAATAGACACACCAATATCCGTCTTTTGCTGGCGGGGTGGCATGCGAAGCAAAACAGCCGCCACCGTCCTTGATTTAATGGGAGTTCATGCTAACCGATTAACAGGCGGCATCCGTTCTTACAGAGAGTGGGTTGTTTCGGAACTGGAAAAACAAAATTTTAAGCCAGATTTATATGTATTAAACGGAAATACTGGCTCAGGAAAAACGATTATACTCCATCAATTGGCCGAAAAGGGCTATCCCGTCATTGATTTAGAAAAGATGGCGAATCACCGTGGTTCCATTTTTGGTCAAATTGGCCTAAAGCCGAACAAACAAAAGAAATTTGACTCTCTTCTTGTTCAAGCGATGAAGCGTTACGAAAACGAGCCATTTGTATTTATCGAAGGGGAAAGTAAACGTATTGGCCGTGTTGTTTTGCCAGATTTTCTTTATCACAAAAAAGAACAAGGAAAGCAGCTTTTTATTGAGCTTCCTTTTGAAAAGCGAATTGATATTATTTTAGAAGAATACCACCCGATGGACAATCCTGAACAATTTCGAGAAGCTTTTCAATATATTAAAAAGCGAATTCATACACCGATTGCAAAGGAAATTGATGAAGCATTAGAACAAAACAATCACAAAAAAGCTGTCCGCCTGCTGCTTCAATATTATTATGATCCACGTTATGAACATCACATCAAAGAATATACCGAACAACAAAAAGTACTGGTTCAGGCACAATCAGTAAACGAGGCTACAGAAAAAATAGAGAATATAATTGATGAACAAAAACTACTTTCAAACTGAAACTTTACCTTTCCCTTGGAGGCTGTGAGTTTTCAATGCTACATTTAAAGCATGATCATACTGTTCATATTGTATTCATGAACATGCAATATAATAGCCGCAGTAATTGAATTTATCAAAAGGGAGAGAAGTTTTTTGCAAAAATATAGTAAAACATTGCTTCGTTTTTCAGCATTATTTGCTTTAGTCGGAGCTATTTTAGGTTCACATATGGCTGGCGCTGGCAGTTATGCTTTCAAAAGTGTCCATGCACACATCTTGGTTGTTGGTTGGTTAACTTTATTTGCCTGGGCGGTTTTCTATAAAATTTTCACACCAGCAAAATCGATGATCGCCATATTGCATGTGTGGACAGCTATTATCGGAACATTTGGCTTAACAATTGGGATGTGGCTTTATTATGTCAATCCATTGAACCTAAATGATACATTGACAACAATTCTTTTTATCGTCGGTGGAACAATTTTACTCATTAGCTTCGGTCTTTTCTTTTTATTAACTTTCATGAAAACAGAAGCGGATAAATAGTTTGTAAGTTAAAAGGGAGGATCTTGTTGGATTGTCCCTTTTTGTTATCTTGAAACCTTAGATAATGTAAAAGAGATGTCTAATAAAGGATTTGACATCTCTTTGTTTTTCAATCATATACTATTGTTTCAACTTCTTAAAATAATCAATAATTCCAAGTGAACTAACTTGCATATCAAGATTAATTAAAATATATACCTCATGCTCGTCTGGTATTCCCAATTCTCGCAAATGTTCTTTTACCCGTTGGAGTAAACGTTTCGACAGGTCATCATAAGCTTTTTTCTCAGCAACTACTTGTTCTGCTTCTTCCATAAAAACTTCAAGCCAATCTGCAACTTGTTTTAAAGCTTTATTAGGAGACTCTGTCATTCCGAAATGACCGAAATAAATACGATCAACGTTCATTTTTTCGATGCGCTTGATGGAAGCATGCATATCGTTTGGATTAAAGTGATTTGGGGAAGTAGAGGGTAAAAATAAATGAATCCCATCTTTCACTAATTGCTCATATCGAATGCCTGCGGTATCCCCAGTAAATATTCCATTACTCACTGGATCATAAATACTAAAATGATGTTTCGCATGTCCTGGTGTATTCAGAAATTCAAGTGTACATTCAGATCCAATTTTTAATGTATCGCCTTCCTCCTTGACAATCAAGCGCTCCTTTTCAATAGGTAAAACCGGGTCAAATAATTCGGAAAAACTGTCACCATAAACCGCTTTTGCACCAGCGATTAATTTTGTCGGATCTTCCAAGTGTCTCTCTCCCCTTGGGTGGACAATGACCTCAGCATTTGGGCATTCTTTTATAAGGACACCTGCCCCTCCAGCATGGTCCAGATGGATATGTGTCACAATAATGTATTTTACTTGTTCCAATGATAGACCGAGATTCTCTAATCCTTTTTTAATATATTTCACCGACGGGCTTGGTCCTGTTTCAATAAGTGTCAATTCATCTTCCTGAATCACATATGTTCCTGTACGACTTGCAACACCTAAATCAAATCCATCAATCAAAGAAATCCGTTCATCCAGACGTACCGGTGCTTTTTCCTCCATGAAATCCCCCTCTTTAATACTTAATCATGCCTCTATCATAGCATAATTTTAAAACGCTAACATCTACTGATATGAAGTGACTAAGTGTAAATAGGTATCAACAAATACGTCACATAGATTTAAAGAGGCATTAACCATAACGGTTATGCCTCTTTAAATATGATCATGCTTTATTAAACTTCCGATGAAGCGAGTGATCCAAAAATCTTTTCCTTCAACAGACGTCCTGTTGGTGTATCAGCAAGCCCGCCTTCTCCAGTTTCTCTTAGAGTGGAAGGCATGGTCTGACCAATTTTGTACATCGCGCCAATTACTTCATCACAAGGGATGCGGCTTGTAACACCAGCTAATGCCATATCAGCTGAAACGATAGCAAGCGTCGACCCTCCGGCATTCCGTTTCACACATGGAACTTCAACAAGCCCTGCCACCGGATCACAAACGAGACCTAGCATATTTTTTAATGTCATTGCAAAGGCTTCTGCCGATTGCTCAGGGGTTCCTCCTGCCATTTCAACAATCGCAGCTGAAGCCATCGCTCCTGCTGAACCAACCTCAGCTTGACATCCACCAGCTGCACCTGAAATAAATGCATTATTCGCTACAACAAATCCAAATGCACCTGCTGTAAATAAATAGCGTACCATTTGCTCACGCGTCGGATTTAATTGATTTTTCACAGCGAATAAAGTACCTGGAACACACCCTGCACTTCCTGCGGTAGGAGTAGCACAAATGGTACCCATTGCGGCATTTACTTCATTCGTCCCCATTGCTTTACTTACCGCATCCATCATTAAATTCCCTGATAAAGGTGTATTATTTTTCATATATTCTTGAATTAAAACAGCATCCCCACCTGTTAATCCAGTAACAGATGTTACTCCTTTTAAACTGTCTTCAATTGCTTTTTCCATGACTTCAAGGTTTCGTTCCATTTCAAAAAATACTTCTTCGCGTGTTTTTTCTTTCACGTCCATTTCCTGGCGAATCATCACCTCTGAAATAAGTATATTTTCTTTTTCAGCTATTTCGACTAACTCCGCTACCGTACGAAACATTTCATCTCTCCTCTCTACTTAATACCTAACTTACAATTGTAGATATATGAATAATATGATCCGCATTTTCTAGTTCCATCATTACATTACTGTCTATATTTTGGTCGGTTTCAATAACCATTAACGCTTCTTTTCCAACGTCTTTACGGTTCACTTCCATATGACCAATATTTATTTCATGTTTTGCCAAAATATTTGTGACAGAAGCTATCGCACCAAAACGGTCATTGTGCATTACTAAAATAGCTGGATGATTCCCTGAAAGTCGCAACTCAAAACCATTAAGTTCTGTTATTTCTACCTTTCCACCACCGATAGATATCCCAACTAATTCAACTTCTTCTGTATCACTAGCAACGATGATACGTGCTGTATTTGGATGATCAACAGCAGCAGTATCTTCAATAAATTCAATTTCTAACCCTTGTTCTTCGGCAAGTTCCAGTGCTTTACTCATCCTAGGGTCATCTGTATCAAAACCTAATAAACCACCTGCTAAGGCCATGTCTGTTCCATGACCTTTATATGTTTTGGCAAATGACTCGTATAAGTGGATTTTAGCAAATCGAGGTTCTCCTCCTAATAAATTCCGTGCCGCTTTTCCGATTCGTGCTGCTCCTGCCGTATGTGAACTTGAGGGTCCAATCATCACTGGACCAATAATATCGAAAACCGAATTAAACTTCATACCTTTCACCCCTCACTTTTATTATGGCTGACTGATTATCTAATCTCTTATTATATCATATAACATTTAAGCTGGTGTCGCTTCCTTATCTAATTTAGCAAGCTCGTCTACTCTACGGATTTTAAATTTTTTAAATATAAGCGATCCAATGAAGCCCCATAACGCACTAAATGATGCACAAAGAAGAGCTACAATCGTTACTTTTATTGGATCATTAAATCCATACATGACTGCAAAACCCGCAATCGGTGTAGCTGTTCCAGTTGCTCCGTTTACTAAACCCGATAATGCAATAATAATTCCGGATGTTGCCCCACCTAAAAAGTTAGTAACATATACTGGGATCGGGTTAGCGGAAATAATATCCACCTGTGAAAGTGGTTCAATCGCAACGGAGATGGTTGTCTTTCTATCCCCAAATTTCATTCGATGGAAAAAGACAAAGTTCATAAAAGATGAACCAAACACTGCTAACGCACCGATTGCCATTGGAACCCCTGTTAATCCTAACATAGCTGTTAGAGCCATAGAACTTAATGGTGCTGTAGCTACAACGGTAATGACACCACCTAAAATAATTCCCATCACAATTGGACTTGCATCTGTTGTTTGTGTAATAATTCCACCAATATTAAGGAGTGTTGCATCAACAAGTGGATCAGCATAAACTGCCAGTAAACGAACAAGTGGAGTCGCAACAACAATAGCAACAATTAAATCTAGTCCATCAGGTACTTTCGTTTCAATTTTCTTCACAACAAATGACATTAAATAACCTGCAATAAACCCTGGCAGGAGACCTAAACCTGCACATGCTACACCTAACATTAAGGCGTAAACTGGTGATACTCCCATCGCAAGTGCTACAAGGGCAGCTGCTGCAACACCGCCCATACCACCAGCTGCATCACCAACTTCCCCTAAGAATTCAATGTTTAATAAATCGCCACCTACATAACGTTGAAATGCTTCTACCAGGAACGTAGCAATCGCTGCACTTGCAAGCGCTCCCATCGCCTTCATACCTCTTGGTGCTTTATAACTAAAAAGTGTAAAACAACCTAGTACAATAAATAAAAGTATAGTTCCTTTAATAATTTCCATGATGCTCTCTCCCCTTGATGTTATGAATCCGTTGTCATTTATGGTTAATTTTTTTAAACTTCATTTTCATCGATTTGGTATTCATTCATTGAACGAACTTTATTCAAGTAATTATAAACTGTAAATTTAGAAACTCCTAAGACATGTGCAACATACTCCGTTGCTCCTTTAATCAAAAATGTTCCTTTTTCATCTAACACACCTACACAATCTATTTTTTCTTCCATTGTCATCTGGGAAGGTGCCTTATTTACAGAATGAACTACTTGATCGACCATATCGTGGATCACATCGTGCACAGAATTAAAAAATGTTTCCGATGGGTTTTTATCTTCCTGGAAGTCTATGAACTGGTCGATTTCTCCTCCCATTTCCACTAGCAAACTAATATCATAGTTTGTACAAAGAGCACCAATAATCTTGTCATCTTCATCTCTTAAAAACACCGTTGTAGATTTCATAATCTTTCCTTCAGATGACTGTGTTCGGTAACTTGGTATATCTTTAATATCTGCATGATCTTTCCTCAATTCATTTAGAACGAGGTCTGTAATTGGCGATCCTATTTTTCTTGAAGTAACGTTTCCAGCAATATGTATTAAAGACCGTTGTAAATCTGAAAAGTCATGAACCGCAACCTCACACCTTGGCCCAAACATGTTTACCATCATATCTGCTGTTCTAATTGCATGATCAAAAATGAGCTTTTTCTGATCCTCCATTTCATCGATCCCCCCATTACTGAAATCGCTTCCAGTTATTTGTCTAATTAATAGATTAACATAAAAACATTGTATTTAAAACAATTTTTTAAGGGTTAAAAATTTTTTGTAAAACTTATACCATTCAATTTTATCAGGTAAAATTAATTACAAAAAATCAGCATTGACAAGGATTGCCAACACTGATTTTACTCTATACTGTACGTTTAAAATAACTTCGTCACAAACCATGGGGCTGCATATAAGGTCATAAATAAAACACCATAGTTCACGCCCCACCGATGAAGCATCCCTGCAACGAGACCAACTAATAAAACTCCACCAATATTAATCCATCCTGCATCCATATAAGCTAGCATGAGGACAAGGCCAAAAAATAATCCGAGCATTGCTTCATGTGGGATATATTTGAAAACAAAAGCACAAATTTGCTGAGAATATTTAATGGTAACATAATACGTCAAACTAATCGCAATCACTGCACCAATCAATGTGGCAATAACAAAATCACCCATTGATAAAATATGGTGTAAATTATGATCAAAATCAAATACAGGTGGTGCATTAAATAAAGCAATCCCCGGACCTAATGCTGTCGGAGAAAGTGGGACTCCAAGAGCGATCAAAGGAACTAACACTCCCGCAAGATAGGCGGAGTTCGTTAATCCATCCATACTGGAGATGGCACGAGCAGCTCGGTTCACAGGATCTTTAATTCGACTGGTTAATGTCTCCCCTATAAAGATCGTCATCCCCACTGGGCTCATGAAAAATGTTAATACACCCAATGTTGAAGAGATTGAAGTTGTTCCAATTTCTTTTTTATTCAATATTTTAAATGGGTTTGGAAAGCCTTTTTCAGATTTGCGTCGTTTTACTTTGATCTCTTTTTTATCATAACGAGGCATTGCCTTTCGAATATCAATGTTTAGCAGCTCAAATAATTTTAAAATGACAGGTCCAATCGTTATACCTAAAAAAAAGGACGTAAAAACGGTTGTATCCTCCGGAACGACACCTAATCCCCAATATAATTCTCTTAAACCCTGAATCAATAAGGAAAAAGGTACAATTGAAATCAGTGCTAGCCATCTATTTTCAGTCATCAAAGCTAAGAAAATGGCACCAGCAAAAAAGATTTGATCGGAATACTGTGTAATTTGATCTCCCCAAGGGGCAATCAACCCAGCTAACAGCAAGCTCAATGGTACCCCAATAATGGTTCCAATAACTGAACCTGATGCCATTTTTCGAATACTAACATCTGGCATTCCATGTTTCTTTAGTACCATGGCATGATCAACCATCGGGGCAGACATTACTCCTCCCGGAATACCTGCAATAGCTACTGGGATGGAGTCGGTTAATTTCTTCGCGACAATCGCTGAAATAAAAAAGGTTAAAATAACAACTGGCTCTAGTCCCGCTAATACTAAAACTAAAGTGACTGGAGCAAGTACTGCGGTTTCATCCGTACCTGGTGCGATACCGATTATCGTGTATAAAACAGCTCCAGAGATAGCAGCTAAAACCATTTGTAAAAGTAACATCATGTCCATTCCTTAGTTCTCCTCATCTATGTATTCAAATGTTCGTTTTGGTTTAAATAAAATACTACAAATAATAAAGCCAACTACTGCACCAATAAGTCCAAAAATAAGGGGTTTGGAAGAATCATTAGGAGCTATCAAGTATCCGCCAAGAGTTGTGATACTACTAATAATTAGACTAAACACTAAGTCCCTAATGCTTACAACATCTTCCCAAACTTCAATATTTTTCTTTTTTTCACTGGACTTAGAATCAGTGATTTTATCATCCATTACTTATCCCCCCTTATATACATCTTTGTCTTTGACTATTATGTTTTTTTCATGAACGACTAAATACTTGTTCAGAATATCACAGGCATCTTTTTCTGACAACGTATTTTCGCATATTTTATGTGAATACGTTCAAAATAATCATGATATCTTAAAGGAGGAAATACAATGCAAAATCAACCGCAAAACTTTCAAGGATCTAATCAAATGCAACCCCAAATGAATCATGGTGGACATGAGATGTTTATGGGTCATGAAGCCATTAGTAATTTAATTAGCGGAATGGAGCAGGCTTTATTATATGAACAACACATTCAGGATCCTGAACTGAAAACAATGGCACAGCGTCATAAAGCTTTTCAAACACAACTTTATAACACCATTGTTGACACCTGGAAAACTGGGCAAGATCCAAATACCCCAACACAAAATTATGAAATGACGCAAAACAATAATGTGATGTTTGGGATGACACCGTCTCAACCGAAATCACCTGCCCAATCGGTGAACGAAATCAATGATGAATGTATTTCAGGGTATATGATGGGCTCTTTAAAAGCCTGTGCAACTTCTTTTGCCTCAGCAGCGCTTGAAACAACGAATCCTGTTTTAAGAAGAGTTTTCGCTGACAGTATCCCAAATATAATCGAAATGGCATATGAAGTCTTTCTTTATCAGAACAAACATCAATATTACCAAGTACCACAATTAAAACAAGAAGATATGCAAAATTATATTAACGGATTTGCACCGGTACAAAATGGTGGAAATATGATGCAATAGTCAACACCAAATAAGTAAAGAGGAGATCCATGTTTACGGACCTCCTCTTTGTTTTATGAGCTGTTTAAAGGTTTAATCAAGCAAGCGGTTATTCTCATCTACTGCCCTAACTTTTGTAGCGACATTTGAATTATCGGTACCAGTTCCATGGCAAACACTGCATTCATACTGCCATCCTTCGTCATCTGCTAACATGCCTGTTCCATCGCAAGCTTTACATCGTTCTTCTTTTGCCATGATTATCGTCTCCTTTTTATACTCGGTCTTTTACCCAGTTGATAATGCCCCCGTTCAGCATAATATCAATTTGTCTCTCAGATAAAGCATGCTCAACATTAATTGTTTCATCTTTTCCTTTGATTTGTAAATGAAAAGGCTGAGCTAGTTTCACATTTTCTTTTAAGTTTTTGGCTACTAAAACGTCTCCTTGCTCTAGTAAATCATAATCCTCTTCATGTACAAAAGTGAGTGGCAGTACACCAAAATTCACCAGGTTTTGCCAGTGGATCCTTGCAAAATCTTTTACTAAAGCAACACGTAACCCAAGATACCTAGGTGCTAAGGCTGCATGCTCCCGGCTGGACCCTTGCCCATAGTTAAACCCAGCAACAATGGCGTGCCCTCCTTTATCTACTGTTTCCTTTCCACGGTTATAATATGTCTCATCAATAATCTCAAAAGTAAATTTACTAATCTCAGGTAAATTACTGCGATATGGCAGTACCCGTGCTCCCCCAGCAAGAATTTCATCTGTTGATATGTTGTCTCCCATCTTCAGTAAAACAGGGATTTCTAATTCTTCCGGTAAATTGTCCATCGTAGGTATGGAGGCAATATTTGGTCCTTTTTCAAGTTCTACCTGCCTTGCTTCGTCTTCTGGCAATGGTTTATCTAATATATTGACATCAATCGTTGGCTTTTTTGGCTCTTGTACTTTTGGATATGGACCTTCTAACGTCCTTGGGTCAGTAATTTTTCCAGTTAATGCAGATACGGCAGCCGTTTCAGGACTGCATAAGAACACACTGTCTTCTTTTGTTCCCGAACGTCCTGGAAAGTTTCTCGGTGTTGTTCTTAAACTATTTTTTCCCGAAGCTGGCGCCTGCCCCATTCCGATACATCCATTACAGCCGGCTTGATGCATCCGTGCCCCAGCCGACAGTAAACTCGCAATATGACTTTCTTTTACGAGATCGGTTAACATTTGTTTGGACGTTGGGTTAATATCGAATGAAACACCGTCGGCTACTCGCTTATCCTTAACAATTTCAGCGGCAATCGCAAAATCCCGGAATCCAGGATTAGCTGAAGACCCAATATAGGACTGGTATATTGGTGTGCCTTCTACATCGCTAACAGGAACAACATTTCCTGGGCTTGAAGGTTTTGCAATAAGTGGAACTAATTCAGATAAATTAATTTCTTCTTCAATATCATAAGTGGCGCCTTTATCTGCATGAAGCTCTATCCAATCTTCTTCTCTATCCTGAGCCTTCAAGAAACGTTTTATTTCCTTATCTGAAGGAAAAACAGTACCTGTTGCACCGAGTTCTGCTCCCATATTTGCAATCACATGACGATCCATTGCGCTTAGCTTTTCTACCCCCGGTCCATAATATTCAATAACTTTACCAACGCCACCTTTCACATCATGTCTGCGAAGTAACTCTAAAATAACATCTTTGGCACTTACCCAATCAGGTAGTTCCCCAGTTAATTTAATCCCCCACACCTTAGGCATTTTTACGTAAAAAGGCTCACCAGCTATGGCTAAGGCGACATCAATTCCACCTGCTCCCATCGCTAACATGCCCATACAACCATTGGCACAAGTGTGACTGTCTGATCCAAGCAGCGTTTTACCCGGTTTTGCTAATCGTTGCATATGCACAGGGTGGCTGACACCATTCCCAGGTCGACTATGATATAAGCCAAAGCGTCTTGTTGCACTGTATAAAAATAAATGGTCATCCGGATTTTTATTATCTTCTTGAATGAGATTATGATCCACGTATTGTGCAGAAGCTTCTGTTTTTGCCCGATCTAAATCCATGGCTTCTAACTCAAGCATAACTAACGTACCTGTAGCATCCTGAGTTAATGTTTGATCAATTTTCAAACCAATTTCACTTCCAGGTGTCATCTCACCAGAAACAAGGTGATCTTTAATTAACTTCTGAGTGATATTTAACGCCATTTTCGTATCTCCTCCACTTAAGTATTCTATTTCTCAACTCGATTTCTTCATATGTTGAACCGATAAATTAAAATCCCTCCTTTTATTATGTTTTAAGCTACATTTAGTGGTGTTTTCTGTCCGTTAACCTAAGAAAATTCTTTTAAGAAAAACATGACGATATAGCTGCCCATCATCAAAATGATAAAATAAAACTTGACAAGCAACCTAATCCAAATAAGCTTTTGTATTATTATTCCTGTTTATAAAATTTTTACACTCTAATTGAATCGAATTCATAAATAGATATTTGGAACCATTAGTAATAGAAGTTGTTAAAAAAGTGGATAGCACCAATATTTTATGCATGTAGAACTGGATTTATTATTAAAGAGGATTGAATATAGAAAGACTTGCCTTAAAACATCCATTGTAAACCGCTAATATATTCTCCGTATGAATTTAAAATCATTAAAAAGCCGATGAAAATCCCCAAAATGGTTTTTCATCGGCTCATAACTTTTTAAGTCTTTTTGATTAAAGCTTCTGCCCATAGTATTTATCTAATGTAAACCCACGTCCCAGAATTTCCGAAGCATCCAGGAATATAACAAAAGCATCTGACTCCTCTTCCTGCAATACTTTCTTTAAATAAAAGGCTTCTTGTTTTTCTGCTACACAAAGAATCAGCGTTTGACTTTGATTCGAGTATCCGCCAACAGATCGAACTTTCGTTAATCCACGATCAATCCCATCATTAATTAAGGATTGAATACGTTCTTCTTTTTTTGTAATGATTAACACAAGTTTTGTTGCTGACGTTCGTAATTGCACAACATCAATCGCTTTACTTGTAATATAAATAGCCATTAATGCAAACAAAGTCAGCTCCAAATTAAATACGATCAGTGACGCTATCACGACAATCCCATCAACAATCAACTGGGAATATCCACTTGAAAGATTAGTAAACTTCTTTATAATTTGTGCAATAGCTGCCGTTCCTCCGGTTGAACCATTCCCTTTATATACGATACCTAAACCAATTCCTAGAACGATTCCTCCATAAATTGCTCCTAAAAGTGGATTTGTAACAGTATACGGTATATCTTCACTTAACCAAATGACGAATGGAACCCAAAACGTTCCTACAACCGTTTTACCACTAAACTCTTTGCCTAATGTAACCCATCCGATGATGAAAATCGGTATATTCATAATCACTTGAGTAAGGGCAGGACTCCAACTATACATTTCATACAGTATAGTACTGACCCCAGATAACCCTCCTGCGGCAAGTTTTGCTGGCAGTAAAAAAGTATTATAAGATAGACCTACTAAGGTTGCACCTATTAAGACAAAAAGAAGTTCTTTAAAACCACTATGAAAAAAAAGCTTCTTCATTCACTCATTCCCCTTACAACATATCTTATTAACACAAAATTTATTCTAACATAACATTATACCCCATTGTATAAACGGCTCGTATAAACTAGATAATAAATAAGATACTATCATTTTGGTTTATTTTTTTATAAAAAGGAAAAACGAATAAATAGTCTAAGTAAACGAGACTCATAAGGTATTAAGAAAAAGAATAGACTAGCTAAGAAAAAGAAGAATTCTTTTAACTCGAAATGGTTCATGCATCTTTAACTAAATGTTGATTTTTACTCATCTTTGGGATATAATATGTTTTTGCAAGAAAAATATCGAGGTGAAACCAATGAAGAAACTAACAGTGTCAAAAATGACTTTCTTCTTTATCGCAGTTATTCTACTTTGGCTAAAATCGTATTTTTTATATCTTATTGAATTTAATTTAGATATTTCAAATGGTATACAACAATTTCTATTATTCTTTAATCCTTTAAGTTCTGCTTTAATCTTTTTAGGTATAGCACTTTTTGCTAAAGGAAGGAAAGCGGGAATCTGGATTATCACGATCTACTCTCTAATGAGCTTATTCTTATATGCTCAAGCTGTTTTCTTCCGCGCCAACTCAGATTATATCACACTTCCAACATTAACTCAGACAAGCAACTTTGGTAGTTTAGGTGGAAGTATTGCAAGTTTAATAACATGGGCTGACCTTTTTTATGCTCTTGATATTGTTATACTAATCACACTCTACGTAATATCAAGAAAAGATTGGTCACTATCCCGCATGAAACTGAGAAAACCATTATTAGTTATCACCGCAGGGGTTGTTGCTTTTGCTATTAATCTTGGTTTAGCGGAAGCCGACCGACCTCAATTGCTTAAAAGAACGTTTGACAGAAACTATATTGTTAAATATTTAGGTGCTTATAACTTTGCTATTTATGATGCTATACAAAATGTGAAGACATCTTCACAACGTGTCTTAGCAGATAGCAGTGATATAACAGTTGTTGAAAACTACACGAAAAATAAATTTGCAGAACCTAATCCAGATTTATTCGGCGTTGCGGAAGGAAAAAACATTATAAAAATTCACCTTGAATCTTTCCAATCATTTTTAATTGACTATGAACTTCACGGTGAAGAAGTAACACCGTTTTTAAATTCACTTGTTCATGAACAGGAAGA